>NZ_LOCO01000006.1:29931-211839 GCF_001574445.1 Marinobacter excellens LAMA 842 | reverse complement strand
TCTGCTGGGGTGGCAGCTTTGCCGTGGAATTAGTGGCAGCTTTCGCGTGGAATGGGTGGCAGACTTCGTCTGGAATCAGTGGCAACCTTGGTCTGGAATACGCAAGCACCCGGGATATCGTGGACGCCTTCAAGGAAATGTACGACGCCGACATCTCGGCCACTCTGGTGTCCAAGGTGACGGAGCGAGTGATCGATCAGGTTCACGAGTGGCAGAATCGCCCTGTTGATCCGATCTACCCCATCGTCTATCTGGACTGCATCGTTCTGAAAATTCGTCAGGACAAGAGGGTGATCAACAAGTCCCTATACCTGGCCCTGGGCATCAACATGGAAGGCCAGAAGGAGCTGCTAGGCCTCTGGCTGGCCGAGACCGAAGGCGCGAAGTTCTGGTTGTCGGTACTGACGGAACTGAAGAACCGTGGTCTGGAAGACATCCTGATCGCCTGCGTGGACGGCCTCAAGGGCTTCCCGGATGCCATTGCTGCTGAGTACCCTCAGACCAAGGTGCAGCTGTGCATCGTGCACATGGTTCGCAACTCGCTGCGCTACGTGTCCTGGAAGGACTACAAGGCCGTGACGGCCGATCTGAAACAGATCTACCAGTCTGCCTCGGAACACGAAGCCCGGCAGGCGTTGGAGGCCTTCGGGGAACGCTGGGACGGCCAGTACCCTCAGATCTCCCGATCCTGGCACAGCCACTGGGACAACCTGATCACCATCTTCGAGTATCCTCCGGCCATCCGGAAAGTGATCTACACCACCAATGCCATTGAGTCGCTGAACAGCGTCATCCGCAAAGCCACCAAGCGCCGCAAGCTGTTCCCCAGCGATGATTCGGCACTGAAAGTGGCCTTCCTGGCGATCCAGCAGGCCTCAAAGAAATGGACGATGCCGATCCGTGATTGGAAGCCGGCATTGAATCGCTTTATTATCGAATTCGGTGACCGTCTGGACGGTCACCTGTAATGGGATGGGCAGTTACACAGATTTATTTACAGGCTCACCTTCCAGATGCAGGGCGGGCTGATTGATCTTCCTGCTCCTTGCGCTGCGCAAACCGTAAATCTACCCAGCCTTCCGAAGCTAGTATGCTGCGTCGAATGTTCGCTCTTGTTTAGCTGACGTCCAGGAGCAGTCTTGGTCGCAAAGCGAACATGCAACTTAGAGATACCGCCCAAAATTTTCGGCGCGTTTACGCGTCCGTAGCATTTGAGTGTTATGCATGCTTACGCGTGTCAAAGATATGCCTACCGAATAGCTTCACGGAACATCCTACTTCCTTCCAACAATTGCAGTTTCAATATTTTTTATCGCGTTGTATCGGGTCACGAACATTGCCTTATCCGTGTTTACGTAGGCGTTTCTCGGATCGTCGTGTTCGGTGATGCTCAGTTTCTCGAAAAGATCTCTCAGGGACTGAGCCTCACTCGGAAGGAGAGGAACGACCTTCGTAAACTCACTGAACGCTGACACCTGTTGGCTCTTCTGCTTGAATTGATGCCTCTGTTTGTTAAATACGTGCGTATTCACAACCGCTTCGATAAGCCGGCGCATTTTTCCAGCCATGGACTCCTTCTGGTCTTTAGTAGGCTCTCCGGAAATGGCGAGAATGGTATCGATACCGGACTTCAAATCGTCAATGCTTTCGCTGTATTCATCCAGCGCAACGCAACTTTCTAGGACATAGACAGCCGTATGGCCATTTAATCCAGCTCTATTCATAGTTGTTTGTATCTGAACAAAAAATTCCCAATTATGGGTGAGAACAACGACCTGCCGAGCCGGATACTTTTGAATCAAATCGCGCAGACGATTGGAATAGTTACCAATGTAATTATAATCAAAGCTAGAGATTGGATCGTCAAAGACAATTACTTGCTGCTCACAGGTTTCTAGCTCCGCAAAGAACAGGGCAAGTGCGTGAATTCGTTGCTCGCCTTCGCTCAGTACAGCTTCGATTTTTTGACCAGCGACATGGTGATCTACTGTGACAGCTCCGTCACCACCGACATCTTTCAGCTCGACACCAAAGGCACTCATCTCTCTTTCAGCTAGCGCAAGATACTCATCGTTCAAGCGAGCCTTGAAATCTTCCACAACAAGCTCTTTGTGGGCCTTTTTGGCTGTGGAAGTGATTTTCCGTAGTACCGTCGCGAATGTCGGCAGATTTGAATCCCAATAATCAGCATTTTGTGAACGACGATATGCCTCCTTAATGAGATTAATATTCTCCGCGATTTCCTTTCTGTAAAGAAGAGCCTGGCAGTCTGTGGAAACTTCACTCAACTGCCGAAGAAGTTCGTCGCGGTCTTTCCGGGCGTTCTCGATTAGTCCTTCTTTCTCCTCGACGCTTCTCGAAACTTCATCGACGAAGGCTCGGAGCGAGGCTGCGGCAGCCTCGCCCGCCTGGTCGATTAAGTCTCCCTTCTTGAAGCGTTCTTTTATTACCTTACCGATAGACTTGATGGGCTCGATTCTCTCCGGCGGTAAGACGGAGTCCTTGGCCCAATTATCAGGCACAGAATCAGCAACCACTTTGAGGTTCTTATCTGCGGTTTCGATTACCTTTCGGAGTTGAGTGATGGCAGCATCCAGTTCTCCGGTAAGAAGATCGGCGTATTGCTTGAATAGCTCAAGCTCGTTTGCTTCCAACGCTTGTTTGCACAGTGGACACACTTCTGGCTCCGGTGAGTGGAGATTGCACACCTCATTGGCAGGCCGGATAAGTGCCATCAGTTTTTCTAAACTTGCACCTGTGGGAATTAGAGCTCTCGCCAGAACTTCCAGTTCTTCCTCTTTTTCCTTCAGAGTTCTAGCCTGAACAACCGGATCAATTTCGATAAGCATCTCGGATGCGATGAGAATTGGATGAATCTCCCCATCCAGGGCTTTCAGTGCAGAGAGCTCACCCTTGAGCAGCTTAAGCCCTTCTTCTGATGTCGCTTTTTCTAACTCCGCCTTCTTTTTGAGCTTCTCTTCAAGTTCGCCATCTTTCGTATAGGCTTCACCAGATTCTATCTGCGCTTTTAGCGTCGCAGTATTCTGACTACTCAAGGTAGCAAGTGCTGTTCCTGCAAATGTCGCAAACTTTGTGCGGACCTGGTTTTCTGTCCCTGCGAGTAGCGCTGCATTTTCATTTTGCATTCTTTGTAGCTCTGCACGCAGTTCCTCACAGTGTTTCTTAGCGGTTCCAAAGACATCTAATTTAAAGGGGGCGAGCTCAATAATCCTACCAGGTTGGACAGAGTTCTTGATGTTGTGAACAGCGACTCCCGAATCGAAGTACTTCAAAGCGCCCGCGCGGGAGCCGTAACTGCCGGGTGAACTCCAATTCTGAATAGTTGAATCTGACGTGAACTTGAAATCGAACGAAGGACTCGGCGCCGTTGTCGCACGAACGTCATGAAGTGGTCGTTTCGGTGCATCATTCGAAGCTAGTATCTGTAATGCATCACATAGACTAGATTTCCCGCTTCCATTTGCTCCGAAAACAATACTCACCCGCTTTGGAAACGAAGCCGCGAGCGAATCACCTAGGCGTTTGAAGCCGTGAAAAGGCCCAATAATCTCAAGCCGATCAGTGGTTATCGCTGCGGCCCCAGCAGGGGCTGCAACGGTCGGAGGCGCAGGTTGGCGGAGATAGCTTGCCCGTTTTGTAAAAAGCTGAACAAGGGTATCCAAGTCGAAAGGACTGAGAGTTGTTATTCCAGAAGCAGCCGCATCACAGATCATCTCCAGCCACGGGATACCCTCTGAATGCCCAAGATTGCGTAAGTATCCAATTGCGTCGGGATAAGTTGACATTTAGGTCCTTTTTACTAAATTGCATAACGCCTTGGCGTTGTCGCGTACCGGAGCGATAGCGTAGGTTCGACACCAGTCACTGGTTATGCTCTATCAGTTTGGATTCCAAGATTTAGCTCGAAACCTTTTTCGAAATTGAAGTGAAGTGGCGTGGTAATATTGCCCAGATACGTATATATACAGCGAGCCTTGTTGATAATGCCTCTGTCAGCTGAAAGTAGCGCATTGCAGTATGAAGCCATGCCAGTATGCTGACCATCAGACATTATATTTTTGATTTTCTCACGCTTCGCCAAGCCTTTGTCAGGGCTGATACCTATCATATTCAATACAATATGGGCACCACAGATCGCACCGTGTTGTGTATGCTGCACGCCCTCAATGCCGGGAATCGGCTCAAACCCAAAGAACTGATCTTTATTCACACTTGGAATTGCAGGTCCTATGAGGTTCCACACCTCATCGATAGGAGAGAACGTTTTTTCAATTCTTTTTCTCTCTTCACTCGAAACGCCTAAAGCTGCCCGTGTTTGGTCAATAGGGACACGATCTTTTAAGTGTTGCTCAACTACACCAGCCATTTCCTCAGAAACGGTATGTGCTTGGCTAATCAGATCATGCTTACGTTCGTCGTCAACCGCACTGGTTAGGCGATCAATCTCTTTCCGCAGCTGATCTGGAGTTTGTTGCAACTCATCAAAATTATCAGCTCCAAACGAGCGAATGAGGTATTCGATAGAGTGATCATTGGAGCCTTCAAACCCTGATATGGCTTCCAGATGCCTCTCGTACCTTTCATGGGGGTCAACGTAGTCTCTTAATCTAATATTCCCCACAGACTGGAAATCCTCGTTCAGGACATCACACACTTCAACAGCTTTCAGTACTTTCATGCCGTGCAGGGCATCGGTATTGCCGTTCCGATATATCTCATCGAGGTGAGCGTACGAGTAAACCCAAATGAAACGTTCTGGATCGACCATAGATATCTCTCCACAAGCGACATACCGAAAAACGTTCATATCGGCGTAAATAGTTGGCCGCTGTGTGACAAGATAGGAGTTCATAGTTAAATGCCCAATTCTTCTTCAAACATAATGCCAAAACGAAGCGGCGCGTTTCACGCGTCCGTCTTCCGTGATTTGTTAGGATATCATTCCGAAAATGCAGACTTTGAATGCATAGCCTCATACTTCTTGTATTCTTTTCCCCAACTAGTTTCGTTCAAGAAGTAGGACATCAAACGCTCCATTTCAACAGGCTCCGTTGATAGCACTTTAAACCTGGAATCCAGTGGTTTTCTTCGCGGAACCCGGTGCTCAAATAGCCCCGAAAGTAGCTTGTTCTGGGCTTCAATCTGTAAATCGATCACATAGCATCCGATCTCGTCCATGGCTCGCCGATATTCTTCTACAAGTCTCTCTAATTCTGAAAGCTGGTCAGCACTGACAGGTGATGCGGGAATCGGTCTAGGAGTTTTCGATGGTGCATCATGTGGGGGATCAGTTGGAAGGATGATGATGAAGCGATTAAAAAGCTCATTCGAAGCGTTTCGGGCATCATGATTAGCGGAGTTCAAGGCCGTTTGGAACAGCTCAATTTCCGGAAACACTATCGACCAAGCTTCAAATTCTTGAATCAACGCAATTAATGCATCATTAGCGGCACTGTGCAGATGTGAAAACTCAATCGCTCTCTCCCTTGGGAATGGGAGTGGTATGTTCTTTTTGATCGAATTTTGGAAAACCTCAATTCTCGATGGAACATTAACTGCGTACATCATGGCGGTGACATTGGTACGAGTAACATCCCTTAATCGCAAAGTAAGCGTTTTGTAGATTTCGACCTTCAACGCTTCTTGCGCATTTCTCTTCTGTAGCTCAAGCGAACTCCTGTGTTGTCGACCGATCTGCCATACCAAAACAATCGCACCTACAATGATGCCAATCAGCGTTAGCAAATGACCAAATAGATCAACCGAATTCGACTGAATCCAGTCCCACATGTCGCTTTCCTTTTATCCTAAAAGCAGTTGGGCAGCGCGCTTTATCATTGCAGAAATTTGACTGCGTCATTATTACTGACTTTGAACCATAAATCGCTCTGCACATAAATTGATAAAACAATAGCTTAGCCGAGCATGGCCATCTCTGCCATGTAATCATTTCGAGTCTGGAATTTGCTCTGCCAATCATACTGGGTGAAATGGCTGTGATTAGCTTGGAGGCGCTGGGGAAAGCCCTGCCCCGAATGTTCGCTTATGTTTAGGAGCACAGCCTGGTCGCAAAGCGAACGTTCAGGCAAATAGATTTTGGAATATGCGCAGTAGACGGGTAGGCACCCTGCGAATGATCGTGATAACCGGTAAAGACGTGATAGCAAGGTGCCAGGCTGAATCCTGGCACCTTGCTATCGGCGTTACTCACCAAGAGTTCGCTGTTTCCAGAGATAAAAGAGCACAGGAATCACCAGCAGCGCCAGAATGACAGCGGAAATCATACCGCCCACCATAGGTGCCGCAATCCGGCCCATCACCTCCGACCCTGTACCGGTGCCAATCATAATGGGCACAAGCCCCCCGATAATGGCGGCCGCCGTCATCATGATTGGCCGAACCCGCATACCGGCACCTTGTAGTACGGCATGGCGGAGGGTTTCTCGCCTTGGCGTCAGCCCTTTGTCATCACACGTTTCCAGCATTGCGTTATAAGCCTGATTCAAATACACCAGCATGATCACCCCAATCTCTACCGCAACGCCCGCCAGCGCAATGAAACCGACACCGACGGCTACCGAAAAATTATAACCAAGCAGATACATCAGCCAGATAGCACCGATCATCGCAAACGGTAGCGTGCCCATAATAATCCCCACTTCGGCAAAACGGCGGAAGTTAAGAAACAGCAGGATGACGATGATGGCCAGCGTTAACGGCACCACATAGGTCAGTTTTTCCTTCGCACGGAGCATGTACTCATACTGACCAGACCAGTTGATTGAATAACCGGGAGGTAGATCCAGCTCTTCACTCACGGTAACCATGGCCTGTTCAACATAGGTGCCTACGTCGACACCCTCAATATCCACAAAGGTCCAGCCGTTCAGGCGGGCATTCTCACTCTTAATGGCCGGCGGGCCATCCTCCACGCCGATCTCCGCCACATCTGCCAGGGCAATGCGCTGGCCGGATGCGGTCACGATGGGCAGTTGCTCCAGCTTCTCGGGCGAATCCCGGTAGTCTTCCGGATAACGAAGATTAATGGGATACCGCTCAAGTCCCTCGATGGTTCTGGAAACGTTGATTCCACCAATAGCGGAGGCCACTACCTGCTGAACATCAGCGATATTCAGCCCATAACGAGCGGCACGCTCACGATCAATATCCACCTTGATGTAGCGGCCCCCAGCGACTCGCTCAGAGTAAACGGAGGCTGTACCGGGGATGTCGACCATGACTTCCTCAAGGCGTTTACCGATGTTCTGGATGACGGTAAGGTCCGGACCGGCAATCTTGATGCCCACCGGCGTTTTAATACCCGTTGCCAGCATATCGATGCGCGTGATGATCGGCATAACCCAGGCATTGGTTACCCCCGGGAACCGAATCAGAGTATTGAGCTCCTGCTTCAGCTTTTCGGTGGTCATGCCTTCCCGCCATTGATCCCTCGGCTTGAGCTGGATGAAGGTCTCGATCATCGTCAATGGAGCCGGATCGGTAGCGGTATCCGCCCGCCCCACTTTGCCGAACACGGTTTCGACTTCGGGTACGGTGGCAATCAGCTTGTCCGTTTGCTGCAACAGTTCCCGAGCCTTACCAATGGAGATGCCCGGGTAGGTGGTGGGCATGTACATCAGGTCGCCTTCATCCAGTGGCGGGATGAATTCACTGCCGATTTTGGTGGCTGGCCAAAGGCCCACAGCCAATGCCAGCAACGCAACAATAACCGTCGTTTTCGGGAAGCGTAACACCAGCTTCAGCACCGGCATATAAACGCCAACCAGCAGGCGGTTCACGGGGTTCTTGTGCTCCGGCAGCACCTTGCCGCGAATGAAATAGCCCATCAGCACCGGCACCAGCGTCACCGCCAGGGCCGCACTCGCCGCCATGGCGTAGGTCTTGGTGAACGCCAGGGGCGAAAACATCCGCCCTTCCTGCGCCTCCAGGGCAAACACCGGCACAAAACTGACGGTAATGATCAGGAGCGAGAAAAACAGCGCGGGCCCGACCTCAGAGGCTGACCGTGCAACGACTTCCCATCGGTTCTCAGACGTTAACGGGGTTCGCTCCATGTGTTTGTGCATGTTCTCGATCATTACAATAGCACCATCAATCATGGCGCCGATGGCGATGGCAATCCCCCCGAGTGACATGATGTTGGCATTGATGCCTTGCCAGTGCATGACGATAAAGGCCGCCAGAATACCCACGGGGAGACTGAGAATCGCCACCAGCGACGAGCGCACGTGGAACAGGAAGACAATGCACACCAGGCCCACCACCAGAAACTCTTCAAGCAGCTTGAAGCCGAGATTATTGACCGCCCGCTCAATCAGACCAGAGCGATCGTAAACCGTCACCACCTCGACGCCTTCAGGCAAACTGGATTTCAGGTCTTCCAGTTTTGCCTTCACACCATTAATGGTTGCCTGAGCGTTCTCACCGAAGCGCATCACCACAACCCCGCCGACGGTTTCACCTTCCCCATTCAGTTCGGCAACCCCACGCCGCATCTGCGGGCCAACTTCAACGCTGGCCACATCTTTCAGCAATATGGGGGTACCGTTGTCATCGAGTCCTAATGGAATCGACAGAAGATCCTCACGGGACTTTATATAACCAGACGTGCGCACCATGTATTCCGCCTCGGCCATCTCGATGACGGAAGCGCCCACCTCCTGGTTGCCTCTCTTGATGGCGTTCTGGATGTGAGCCAGAGGAATTCCCAACGCCCTGAGTTTTTCCGGGCTGACCTTGACCTGGTACTGCTTCACCATTCCGCCTAGCGCGGCCACCTCAGAGACACCCGGGACCGTTTGCAGTTCGTACTTCAGGAACCAGTCCTGCAGGCTGCGCAACTGGCTTAGGTCCTGGTTCCCAGTGCGGTCTACCAACGCATACAGGTAAACCCAGCCAACTCCGGTAGCGTCTGGCCCGAGCTGAGGCCTTGCAGAGTCTGGCAGGCTGGGCGCAACCTGGGACAGGTATTCCAGTACCCGGGAGCGGGCCCAGTACATGTCGGTGTCTTCATCGAAGATCACGTAAACATAGGAGTCACCGAAGAACGAGTATCCCCTGACCGTTTTCGCGCCCGGTACCGAGAGCATGGCTGTCGTCAACGGGTAGGTCACCTGGTCTTCCACCACCTGCGGCGCCTGGCCCGGGAAACTGGTTTTGATAATGACCTGCACATCGGACAGATCCGGCAGAGCATCCACCGGCGTTTGTTTCAGCGAATAAAGGCCGAGCCCTGTGATAAGCAACGTCGCCAGCAACACCAGGAAGCGGTTACGAATAGACCAGTGAATAATAGCGGCAATCATGACTCGCCTCCGCCATGGCTCATGGTGCTGTGATCCATGCCTTCATGATCCACCCCCTGCTCATCCATATCCTGAGGCGAGGACATCCGTTGGAAGTCCGAGGTTTTGCTGGATTCCGAATCGATCAGGAACTGGGCGGATGTGACCACCGTGTCGCCTGGCGAGAGGCCATTGAGTATTTCCGCATACTTGTCGCCGACGCGCCCAACGGTCACGTTAACCGACTTAAAGGCGCCCTTTTCCATCGCCAGAACCAGTCGGTCGCTCAGTCCGGTGCGGATGACCGACTCCCGCGGCACCAGAAACTGCCGCTGTCCCCGTTCGCCCTGAACATCCAGGCGGGCGAACATACCTGGCATCAGGACGCCATCATCGTTATCAAAGCGCATCCGCACTTGCGCCGTCCGGGTTTTCGGGTTCACTTCGGGGTAGACGTAATCCACACTTCCACGCCATTCGCGACCGGGCATGTAATCCAATGTCATCTGCACCCGGTTACCGGCCTCTACGGCGGAAAGCTGGCTTTCAAACACTTCACCGATAACCCAGACCTCGTCCAGTGCGGCAATCGATAAGACCCGGTCTCCGGGCTTGATGAACATACCCTCACGAACATTCAGATTCTCGATCACCCCGGAACCCGGAGCGTAAACCGTCATGGTTCTCTGCACTTCGCGGTTTTGACGCAGTTGGCTGATCAGGCTAGCTGGTACATTCAGCGCCACCAATCGCTCGGTAGCAGCATCAACCAGTCTCTGATTGCCGCGGTTCATCGCCAGAAGCAGTTCTTCCTGCGCATTTACGAGGGTGGGCGAGTACAGCGTGTACAATGGCTTGCCTTGCTCAACAGGCTCGCCCTCGGCTTTTACATAGAGCGCTTCGATCCAGCCTTCAACACGAGGGTGCACGTGGGCCATCTCGTCTTCGTTGTACTGCACGTAGCCTACTGTAGTGACGTTGTTAGGCAGGCGTCCCTGAATCACCGGCTCCGTGCGGACCCCAAGGTTGTTCACGACCATTGGTGAAATACGGACCGTGCCGGCTGGATCCTCAGCCGACCCACCCTCCTCGTATACCGGGATCAGATCCATCCCCATCGGTGATTTTCCGGGTTTGTCACTTTTGAAATTGGGGTCCATCGGGGCTACCCAATACAGCGGCTCCTTTGGGCCTGCAGCTGCCATTTCAGCTGCAGGCGTCGAAGGAGCATCAGTATCAAGCCAGTACGTGGCCCCTGCACCGGCGAGACCGCCGAGCAATACAAAGCCCAAAGGGCGAGCAAAATTAGCCATGATGGTCAGTCCTGGTAACGATTCAGTGAAAAGGAAGGTATGTCGGAAGTGTCGGTCGTCAGATAACGGAAACTCGCCAGATTCTTGGCCCGCTCGGCTATCATCTGTATCAACTCAACCTGGGTATTAAGCTCTGCAATTCGTGCTCGCACCGCTTCGGCGAAGTCGCCATCATCGTTGTTGTAAGCCGTCAGTGCGGCGCTTGCCTGCTCTTCCATTTGCGGCAGCAGTGTCTGTTCATAGAGTTCTATGCGGTCATCAAGCCGTTCGATTCGGGCCACGGCAGCACGGGCTTTGGCCTGAAGTCCCTGGATCTGCAAAATACGCTCTGTTTTTGCCGCCTCCAGTCGCGCCAATGATGCATTCAGTTTTCGATCCTGCCGGTTGCTGGTAAAAATCGGGAGATCAAAACCAATGCCTACAGAAAACAGATCGGCCCTGTCCTGACCGTTTGGGGCCCGCTCCCGATAGCCGTATTGTGCAGATACAGACCACTCCGGTTTATAGGTCTGGCGAGCCAGGTCAACATCAACAGTCTGCGCATCAATCAACTGATCAGTGGCGCGGATTGACGGGTGACGGATCACAATCTCTGTGGAGGTTTCAGCCCAGCCCAGAGGAAACACTCTCAGCAGCTCATGGGGTACATCGTCCGTGACTGAAAGTTGGGCCTGGTCCAGGCCGATCCATTCTGCCAAAGCCTCGCGACTCGCTGCCTGCTGCGAATGCAGCGCCGTCAGCCGGTCCTCAAGTCGCGTCAGCTCCAGCGAGGCACGGATAACATCCTGCTGCCTGGAACCCATGGTTGCAGAGGTATACCCCGCCTCGGCGACGTCCTCTAACTGTTCAAACAACCCCCGGTTGCCTTCAATCAACCGGATGCTGCGCTCAGATCGCCAGACCTCAAGCCAAAGATGTGTCACCGTTTCCATGACCAGCGCCCGGCGGTTTTCGCGTCGAAAAGGCTGAACGCCTGCCATTTCCTCTTTTTTTGCGCTGGCCAACTGGCGGCTATTGCCTCGCGGAATTCGCTGGGTAAATCCAATGGTGGCCTGAGTCATTGCCTCCTGTCCGGTATCAAAAGTATCCGTGGGCAAATTCGCGGCACCAATCGTCATCCGGGGGTCCGGGAGTGCGCCATCGGCAATAGATTCTTCCAACAGAGCACTCTGCATCTGAACACTTTGGCGCAGCCAGGGATCATTCTCGATAGCCGCATCAATTGCGCCCGTCAATTCAAGTCTGGGTACCGCCCAACCGGGCAGACTGGTTAAAAGCAGAGCACCGAGGAAGGCCGGCTTTATAAGGCGAAGAAGAAGGGACAATTTTAAATCTCCATTGAATTATTTCTGAAACGCAATCTTATAGCGCTTATCTGAAACCAAACTGAATTACAGATCAAAATGGTTTAATTTGATTTATATCAAACCGCTGTTATTCCTGAATAAAATTACTTTTTTTGAATTCTTTATCTTAATTTCAGGATCAATTCAGAAACCGATGTTTTAATTAGCACATCAACCAATCAGGAGGTGTGATTATGAAAAATGTACTTATATTTGCAGCAGCAGTTACCGTTTCAACATCCGTGCTTGCCGGCAACATGTCAGACAGTAAGGACATGAAAGTTATGCACAACCAAATGATGGATAAATCATCTGTTGAAGAACTACTTCAGAATGAAGATATGCAGCGTTTACATAGAGAAATGAC
Source organism: Marinobacter excellens LAMA 842 (assembly GCF_001574445.1). Lineage (NCBI taxonomy): Bacteria > Pseudomonadati > Pseudomonadota > Gammaproteobacteria > Pseudomonadales > Marinobacteraceae > Marinobacter > Marinobacter excellens. The sequence continues at coordinate 199,487 of NZ_LOCO01000006.1, read as the reverse complement.
ACGTTATGCGATGTCTGAAGGAGGTTTTGAGGCTCGCGTGCAAATGATGACGGATGAAGGCCGGGCTTATCATAAGGCGCTGAAGCAAAGCCAAAAAAATACCGCAAGGTAATCCTTGCGGTAAAGTCAACTCGTGGAGACACAAGCGTCGGCTGGCTCGGGCTTCAAGCAGTCGACGCCCTGATCACGCTCAAGTAAACCACAGAAACCTGAAACTGAACTGAATTTCTTGAACAGTTTAAGGTTATTAAGGAGAGCATCATGAATAAAATCATTATTGCTGCAGCAGCTGCCACTTTATTTTCTACCATGGCCACTGCCAATTCAGGATTGGCCGATCGGATTAATGAAGCGCGCACTTACCCGAACAAAACAGTCGACACGAAAACCATAATGAGGACCTGTATGAAAGACATGCAAGCTAAAAAAGATATGAACGGGCCCAATGTCAAACAGCAGGAAAGAAAATCAGGCAGAAATACAAACCTCAATTATACTGAATAAATCCAGTATGTCAGAGTAAAAACAGAAGTCGACTGTCTCTTATAGCGACAGTCGACTATTTAATAAATATTTCTCATTCAGAAATGATAATTTACTTCATTTCCACGATGCCTCTTCATTTGGCTCCCAGAGTCAACCATCCAAGAAACATCCATTTGACAACCAGTACCGTTATCAGTGGCATGAAAACCCATTGGGCAAGAGGTAGTATGCCGATGCCTGTCCATGTGACTACCGGCATTAACTCGCTATAATTCCATCTTAAACCTGCCGAACCATCCAGGCCTCCAGGTCCGGTTCCCAGGTCCAGTATTCGGTTTCGATACGCATGGTGAAACGGCCGTGGTTGCTGTCCGACCACAGGGTGGCCTCCATCCCCTCAATCAATGATTCCGCCGAGGGCGCACCACCCAGCGCACTGCCCGGAAAAACACTTAGAAAAGCCACCACCCATAAGCATTTCATACGCTGCCTCCTTGAGTTAATCGTCTGATTACCCAGAGAAATCAGAGCCCACTCCTTTCAGACCATGCCTCATAGATCCGCTTGTCCCATTTGCTCTGGAAATAGGCGATAGCGGCTTTTTGATCGTCCCTGGAGAGCTCGTCTGCGAAGGCCGGCATTTTCCCACCCATGGGGGCGCCACCTTGACTAATTGTACCCATCAGCGTGTCGAAGGAATGGTGCCAGGCATGACCTGTTCCGTTGAGCGGTGGCGGCGGGTAAGAGCCATCCTTCAGAGTCTTTTTCCAATTGAAAGCGCCTTGGGCATTGCCGCCATGGCAGCTTGCGCAGTTGTCGTCGAACACCACTGCGCCGCGCTCGACCTCAGCCTGTGTGTACCAGCGGTCATCCACCGTCTGTTTACCGCAGCCGCTGATTAGTGCGACTGCAAGAACGCCTACTGAGATAGTTGCCCCATGCATCATTCTTGTTCCTCGATTTGCTTGCGCCTCAAATTCCTCAATTGCGGAATAAAACGGGGAGTTCTGGCTGCATAGGCCCGCCAATCGGAGCCGAACGCTTTTTCTGTTTCACGCTCCTCGTGAATAGACAGGCGCGAGTACATCCACACCAGCACCGGGAACATGGCCAGCGTCAGCAGCGTTGGCCACTGCAGCAGAAAACCGAACATGATGAGCACGAAGCCGGAATACTGGGGGTGGCGAACGTGGGCATACAGGCCGGTTGTGGCCAACTGCCCTGCCTTTTGCGCGGCATACAGGGTACGCCAGCCAGCCGCAATCAGATAAAACCCGAGGCCAATAAACACTGTGCTCAAGAGATGAAACGGCCCAAAGTGTGGGGAACCCTTCCAACCAAACAGCATTTCCAGCAAGTGGCCACTGTCGTGAGCCAACCAGTTCACGTCGGGATACTGGCTCTGCAGCCAGCCGGAGAGGAAGTAGAGCGTCAGCGGGAACCCGTACATCTCGGTGAACAGTGCCACCAGAAACGCGCTGAAAGCACCAAACGAACGCCAGTCCCGGCGGGTCTGCGGTTTGAAAAAACTGAAGGCGAAGAATATGAAAATCGCCGAATTCAGCACCACTAGGCTCCAAAGGCCATAATCCGATGCACCATCAGTCATCACGCTGCTCTCCACTCTTTCCCGGTTGCTCTGCCTGGTGGTTATGTCCTCCATGTCCTCCGTGCCCTCCGTGCATAAAAATATGGATCAGCGGACAAGCAAGCAGTATCAGCCAGGGCAAGGCGCCAAGCAGATGAACCTTGTGTTCTCCCCAGAGTAAAACCAGTGCGATAACGGCAAACATTGCCAAGGTAATTTTAAAGCGTCGATCCATGAGCGGTTCCTTTGCGAAAAAGCCAGTGTCAGAACAGGGTACTAATGGGCCTCAAGGGATATCTGATGGCCTATGCCGCTCAGCGCGATCTCATCAACCACATCGAGGGATTCCGGGTCGAGCACCCAAAGCTTGTTCTCTGCCCGACTGGTCACCAGTAGCTGGCCATCGTAGGGAGAGACCGCAAGATGATAGGGCGCAGGAGCCAGCGGCCTGGTGTGGCGGGCGCCGCTGGCTAGCTCAATCCGGACCACCTGGTTGCCGCCCTGGCTGGTGGCATAGAGGGTCTGGCCATCTGCGCTCAAGCCAACGCCATGGGGCGCCTCCCCAACCTCGTACCGGTTCGCCACCGCGCCTTTGGCAAGCTCAAGGACAAGAACCTGGCCGGATGCAGCATCATTCACGTAGAGCCGCTGGTTGCCGGGGGCAAGCACCATATGCTCTGGGTTGCCGCCAACTCGCAAATTGCGCTCGACGAACCAGTGCTCGGTATCCACTTCGCTGACCGTGCCATTACCGGTATTGCTGACCAGAAGGGATTGGCCGTCGTCGGTTTGCACCAGATAGTTGGGGGCCGGCCCCGTCGCCACAGTTTTGACCAACTGACCGGAATCCAGATCCACAACGCTGATACTGCCACGGGCAGGATGCGTGGAAACGGCATAGCGACCGTTGGAAGTCACCAGCACATGGTGCACCGGCCCCGGCACTTCCAGTTTGCGGTCAATCGTCTTTGTGGCCGTGTTCACCAAATAGAGCAGCCCGGTACTCCCTGCTTCCAATTCAGTAGACTGCCCGCCCCCATGATGAGCGGCGTGTTCATCTTCTGAAACGCCTTCGGGGCGACTAACCGGCTCCTGACGATCATGCGCCGACAAACTACCCACCACCAGATGCCGGCCATCCGGGGTCAGTGCCGAACCGTGGGTATTCAGGGTGCCGCCAATGGACGACGTCACCTTGCGGTTTTCCAGATCAATAACGCCGACGGCATCCGCTGTGCCCATGGGAACAAATGCCCGGTTTGTGTCTGCGGCCACCATCAGCGAAAAACTCATAGCGACACTGGCCGTAATTCCAGCAATCCACTGCTTGCGCAACGAATGGTTCATAGCGTGCCCTTTTTGGTCAGAGGGTTTCAGTAAGATCTCCTCGCCCGGTAAGCAAGATCCCGAACAGGCATGGTCATTACTTGGCAGTCCATCACACCAAGCTGAAACAGGCCTGAAAACAGTTGCGAAACATGCATTCGTTTGACCAGAATCAAGGTGGAACGATTCACAATGACCATGGACGACCAATGCAAGACGTGCCCCAGGAAAACCAGCGAACAACCAAAACCCACGCCGACCAGCTCAACCGGCAGTGTTACTGCATCACCCTTGACCGAAAAGCGCTCACTGACAGCCTCCAGAAGCAGTTTTCAGACACTGGGAACGAGGCGCCGGCCACTCCCGAGATCCATCATTTCTTTTCAAACACGCCGGTTTTTGTTCCCCAGGCTGACATCGCGACGATGGAGCGGATTGTTCAGGCGATCGAATCCGCAGCCGAGCTTCCGCCCTATAAGGAAAAAGCTCTGTCCTGGGCGCCGGACATCGCCGGTTTTGATCCAGGCCCCATCGGGGCGTTCATGGGCTACGACTTTCACCTGGGCGAGAACGGGCCTCAGCTGATCGAAATCAACACCAACGCCGGCGGCGCATTTCTGAACACGGTATTGGCCCGGGCTCAACACCGATGCTGTGACCCGTCCCAGCAGACCGCTGGCACCAACCGTGCATTGGATGGGTTCGAGGACGCGGTGTTTGCCATGTTCCAGCAGGAGTGGCAACGGCAAGGTGGCGACTCGACACCCGGTTGCCTGGCCATTGTGGACGATGCCCCAGAATCCCAGTTTATGTTCCCGGAATTCCAACTGGCCCAGCAGTTATTCCAGGCCAGAGGCATAGAGACCTTGATCCTCGACCCATCGGAGCTTGAGTATGTTGATGGTGCCCTGAGCGCCCACGGCAAGCCTATTGACATGGTGTACAACCGCCTGGTGGATTTTGCCTTGGAGGCCCCGGCTCTTGGGGCGCTGAGGCGCGCCTACCTCGACGGCGCGGCGGTCGTCACGCCCAATCCACGCGCCCATGCGCTGATGGCCGACAAACGGAACCTGATTCTGCTATCTGATGCCCAAACCCTGCGCGACTGGGGCCTGAGTGAAACCGAGGCAGGATTTCTGGATAGAGCTGTACCGAAGACCCGGCTGGTTTCAGCAAGTGATGAGGCGGAGTTGTGGAGCAACCGGCGTAAACTGTTTTTCAAACCGGTAGCGGGCCATGGCAGCAAGGGCGTCTATCGGGGCGAAAAACTAACCCGCCGCGTTTTCGAAGAGATCCTGAAGGGTGATTACATCGCGCAGAACTTCGTTCCCGCCGGAGAACGCACCCTGAGAGTGGATGGCACGGTCACCACCAGAAAGGTCGATATCCGTTTGTACACCTATGCCGGGCAACATCTGCTTGCCGCTGCCCGTGTGTACCAGGGCCAGGCCACCAACTTTCGAACGCCGGGAGGTGGCTTTGCGCCCGTCTTTGAGGTGTGAAGGTGAGCCTCAATTGGAAACATTCAAAGGGATTAAGCCGTCAGCAAAAGTGCTCGGATCTCATAGATCCTGCATTCGGCCAACCTGACGAGCCAGTCTCATCGACTCATTTTCCTCCATCGCCAAAAGAGATTCGAACAGCTCTTTTGCTTCTGGAATTTCGGCTTTTCCAATCAGCGTTTTGTAGAGATCAATAATCTGATCATGAAAGTCGAACACTTCCCGGCAGATACCATCAAAATCAAGCTTCGCGTAAGGCTCGTCGCAGGTTCGATGAGTTTTGATCGGATTATGGGACAGGTAGTCGTACACCCGAGTTTCCAGTGCCTTCTTATCCCCTTGGTGCTCAAACTCGTTCACGATCCGCTCTATGTCCGATTCATGAGCTGCCAGATAATCCAAAAGCGCACGGGCCCGTTCTTCCTCGTGCTTTGTTGCGCAATGGGACAGACAGCTCGCCAGATGTGAGTGCAGATCGCGCGTCCAGTCGATCAGTTGTCCAAAAGTCTTTATATCCATATCTTTTTTCCTTTTTTCTTCTCCATAATATGACTGACATCAAATAGGTATCCCGTCGTCAAATGAGGAGTCCTATTTGCATTTCCAGTGTTCAGTTGGGCTATGCGCTCGCCTGGCTAATTCGCTAATCCATTGCAAACCGCAGGCACTGCAGCAAATCGACGCCTCTACCGGCTTCAGATCGATTCCACAACCTCAGAGAGCATATCCCTGACCTTCCCGGCAACCTGCTTGAGCTCGTCATTATCGATGGCGCTCATGGAAGCCAATGGATCCACTGCACTTACCTCAATGCCCTCCGAAACCTCACGAAGAATAACGTTGCAAGGCAGCATGGCACCCACGCGAGGCTCCACACCGATGGCTTCCCAGGCCATGCCAGGATTGCAGGCCCCGAGAATCCGATAAGCCGACATGTCCTTGTCCAGCTTTTTCTTCATGGTGGCTTTGACATCAATTTCCGTCAGTATCCCGAAACCGTGGTCGGTAAGGGCCTGGCGCGCTCTTTGATCTACGCCCTCGAAATCTGCATCTTTGATAATTCGATTGATCGTGTATGACATGGCTATCTCCAATGACTCGGAAGTTCATTGTTTATTGATTGAGCTTCACCACCCTCAAACGCAGCGCATTCACTATCACGCTGACTGAGGACAGCGACATGGCGGCCGCTGCAAAAATCGGCGAAAGCAGTATGCCGAAAAACGGATACAGAACTCCTGCCGCAATAGGAACGCCAGCAGAGTTGTATATAAATGCAAAAAACAGGTTCTGCCGGATATTGCGCATGGTCGCCAGAGACAAACGGCGCGCTTCCACAATACCCATCAAATCGCCGCGCAGCAGGGTAATGCCGGCGCTTTCAATGGCCACATCGGTGCCGGTGCCCATGGCCACACCGACATCCGCCGTTGCCAGTGCAGGCGCATCGTTTACGCCGTCACCCGCCATCACGACAACACGGCCTTCGTCTTTCAGACGCTGGACGATCTTGCCCTTATCTTCCGGCAGGACTTCCGCTTCCACTTCGTCAATATGCAGTTTACGGGCAACTGCCTCGGCTGAGGTGCGGTTATCGCCGGTCAGCATGACCACTCGGATGCCATCTTTTTGCAGGGCGGTAATTGCGGCTTCGGTGGTTTCTTTTACTGGATCGGCGATGGCAAGCAAACCGGCCACTTTGCCATCTACGGCCGCGAAAATAACAGTCGCCCCATCTTGGCGGAGCTGGTCGGCTTCGCTTTCAAAGTCCGCCGTATCCACATTTTCCGCCTCCATCAACAGCCGGTTTCCGAGCAATACCCGCCGTCCGTCGATCCTGCCAGTGACACCCTTGCCATTAGGTGAATCAAAGTCTCCCGCATCCGGTAGTTTCAAGCCCATGGTCTTGGCTTTATCGAGAATGGCGTGGGCCAACGGATGCTCACTGCCCTTCTCCAGGCCGCCGGCGAATCGCATGAGCTCTTCCTCACTGATCCCCTCAGCGGGCACCAGCCTGGTCACCTGGGGTTTACCTTCAGTCAGAGTGCCCGTCTTATCCACCACTACAGTGTCCACTTTCTCCATGCGCTCCAGTGCCTCGGCATCACGGATCAGCACACCGCTCTGCGCACCCCGCCCAACGCCGACCATAATCGACATAGGCGTTGCCAGGCCCAAAGCGCAGGGACAGGCAATAATCAGTACGCTCACAGCGGCAATTAACCCGAAGGCCATGGGCGGTGCTGGCCCAAAGAATGACCAGGCGATAAAGGCGATAATGGCAATTACGATCACAGCGGGCACAAACCAGCCTGCTACTTTGTCGGCCAGCCCCTGAATCGGTGCGCGGCTTCGCTGGGCGCTGGCGACCATCTGCACGATCTGGGACAGCATGGTATCGCGGCCAACCTTGTCGGCACGCATGATAAAACTACCCTGCTGGTTGATGCTGCCGCCGATCACCTGATCGCCGGATTTCTTGCTGACCGCCAGCGGCTCACCGGTCACCATGGACTCATCCACGTTGGAGCTGCCTTCAAGGACCTCGCCGTCCAGCGGCACCTTGTCGCCGGGGCGCACCCGCAGACGGTCACCGACCTTTACCTGATCCAGCGATACATCCGACTCACCGCCATCATCGTCCAGTTTTCTGGCGGTGGCGGGCGCCAGGTCAAGCAGAGCCTTGATGGCACCGGAGGTTTTCTCCCGGGCCCGTAACTCCAACACCTGCCCCAGCAGCACCAACACCACGATGACCGCTGCCGCCTCAAAATACACTGCCACCGAGCCATCGTCCTGCCGGAAGGCGCCCGGGAATACCTGGGGTGCAAGTGTGGCTACCAGGCTATAGATCAGCGCTACGCCGGTGCCAATGGCAATCAACGTGAACATGTTCAAATTTCGACTGACCACGGATTTCCAGCCCCGGACGAAGAAGGGCCAGCCGCACCAGAGCACCACCGGCGTTGCCAGCACTAACTGAATCCAGTTGGACATCTGAGGAGCAACAATATGGTCAAGCCCGGTCAGGTGCCCGCCCATTTCCAGCACCAGGACCGGCAATGTCAGAACCAGGCCAATCCAGAACCGGCGGGTCATGTCCTTGAGTTCTGCCGACGGCCCGTCGTCCAGGCTCACCTGCTCTGGCTCCAGGGCCATCCCACAAATGGGGCAGTCCCCCGGGCCTTGCTGGCGAATTTCCGGATGCATGGGGCAGGTATACATGGTGCCCGGCGCTACCGGCTCTTGCTGCTTCTTTTCCTCACCGAGGTACTGTTCCGGGTCTTCGTCAAACTTGGTCTGGCAGCGTGACGAGCAGAAGTACCAGGTTTTGCCACCGTGTTCGCTACGGTGCTCTGCCGAGTGGGGATCTACCGACATGCCGCAAACCGGATCCTTCACTGCGTGCTCCTCGGCAGCTTTTTGATCATGACTGTGGTTATGACTGTCATGGTGATGGGCGTGATGATGCTCAGCCATTCTGATCTCCTGTTTTATCGGCGGGCCAGTCTGCAAATGCAATGAAATACAGCAGAACCAGATTGACGATAGGGATCAGTATCAGTACACCCATCCACCCCGGATACCCCGTGCGCTGGCAAATACGCCAGGCCGGAATGACGACCACAATGGCAATCACCAGCATCCACAGCCAGTGGCCTGCCCACATGGTGTTCCCGAACATGTTATCTCCCATCATGGCAATAGCCTCACTTCCTGATTCTGGTTAATGGTGACGATGCGCGTGACTCTCTTCCTGTTTCGCTTGCGCGGATTCCGGCGATCTTTTCAGGAAAATCTGCTCGGAAACTGCAAGCACAATCATGGTGACCACTGCCACACCAATGACGAACGGGTCCGTATTCAGTTTTACCCAGACAAAGCCGCCAAGCACCAGCAGATCCAACAGGATGGCTGTCGCCGGTACCCACACATTGGACTTCACGTCCTCACGCAGGTAGCGCAAAACGCCCCAATGGATGGCAATGTCCATGATCAGGTAAAAAATGATGCCTAGCGCTGCAATCCGGGAGAGGTCAAAGAAGGCCGTCAGAATCAGCCCCAGGACCACGGTGTAGACCAGCGTGTGCTTTTGGATACTGCCCGGCATACCGAAATGACGATGCGGAACCAGCTTCATTTCGGTCAGCATGGCCAACATGCGCGAAACGGCGAATATGCTTGCGAGGATGCCACCCGCGGTGGCCATCATGGCAATGGCGACGGTGAACCAGACCGCATACTCTCCCAATGCCGGGCGTGCTGCGGCAGCAAGCGAATAGTCCTGCGTTTCGATGATTTCAGCCAGCGACAGGTTGCTGGCCACAGCAAAACCAACCAGGGTGTAAATCACCACGCAGGCCGCGATGGAAATAATGATGGCTCGCCCTACATTTCGCTTGGGATCTATTACTTCGGAGCCGCTGTTAGTGATCGTGGTGAAGCCCTTGAAGGCGAGTATGCCAAGTGCTGTCGCACCCAAGAAATTACCCGTTGCTCCGGCTTCGCCCGCGCTTGAAAAGTCGACCGACAGACTATCGGCAACCCAGACACCCACCAGCCCGAAGACCAGAATGCCGCCAATTTTCAGAATGCCGATGAACGAGGCCACCCCCTGAATCATCCGGTTACCCAGCAGATTGATCAGAAACGCGGCCAGGATCAGAGAGACGCCAAGAATGGGCACCATGCGGCCGCTGTCATCACCGCCGAACAGCTGCATGGTGTAGGAACCGAAGGTACGCGCTAGAAAGCTCTGGGCAATCACCATCGAGAAATACATCAGCAAAGCGTTAAACGCCGTCGGCAGGCGGTTGCCGTAGGCTTTGTGAAGGTACATGCCAATGCCCCCGGCTGACGGGTAGGCATTGGATATTTTGATGTAGGAATAAGCGCTGAAGCTGACGATTACCGCCGCGGCCAGAAACGCCAGCGGGAAAAGCACGCCGGTCATCTGTGCCATCTGCCCGGTCAACGCAAAGATACCGGCGCCAATCATGACGCCGGTACCCAGCATGACTGTCCCTGGTAAAGTGAGACTGCCCTCCTGGTAGCGGGTGGTTCGATCTTCCTCCCTGTTCATTCAACCTCCTGTTATTTTTTCATGGGTGGAATCTTGGAACAGCAGAACGGCTCATGCTTGGCATTTGCCCGAACGTTGTCGTCGGTAACCCGGTACCAGGCCAATTTGCGCCGGGTCCACCATCCGGTTTTCAATCGGCCACCGTAAGCCTTGATCAGTTCCAGTAATTCATCGACGGACCAGTGGGTTCCGTCGTACGTCACCTGCAATGTGCCATTCGGCTTACGCTCGGCGAAATCAACGCAGGGGTGGTGATTAAGATCGTGGATGAGCCCATCCCACTGATCCTCTCCAAGCCCCTCGACGGCCATTTTTCGGCGCAACAAAAACTGCTCCTGATTGGTTGCTTTGTGTGCTTTGGTCATGGGGTGACACCTCTCTTCCTGATGACTTCTCCCTGTATCAAAACACTTCAATCTGAACTGCGACTGAAAATGGACACAGACTTTCGGTGGATTTGAGTTACATCAAATCATAGACGAAAAAGGGCCGTGGGTTTCCCCATGGCCCATCAGCATCAGAATGCGATTCGAGCGCCGATCACGGCAAACCAGTCTTCTGTCCCACCGCCTTCAGCTTTCGTAAAATCGGCTGTATCGCCGTACTTGCGCTCATGCACCACGCCCACGTAGGGAGAGAACGCACGATCGATCAGGTCATACCTCAACCGAAGGCCAGTTTCGGTGGAAACCAATCCCTTTCCGACTCCGATTTCTTCATCCTCGCTAAACGCAACAGTGGCATCCAGCGTTGCGGCCAGGATCCAGTGGTTCGTGAACAGCAACTCGTACTCTGCGTCAAGTTGGGCTGACGTATCGCCATCTTTGCTCACATAAAGGTTCGCATCGATCTCAAACCACTGAGGCGCCAACCCTGCTATGCCCAATACCGCGTAGGTCCGATCCGGACCCTCGGGGGTATCGAATCGAACACCTGCCTTGGCATCAAAGAACTTGGAGATGGGCACTTGGCCTACAAGCTGGTTTTCCAGCGTTTCGTAGGCCTTTTCCTCAATCGCATACTCGCCTTTTGTCAGCCACCGGACTTTCAGATCGTCGGTACCGTAGAAGGCATCTGCATTCCAGACACCCAACTCCTCATCGTCGTCGCTGTAGCGGTATTCAAATTCCTCGAACTGAACGCCCCAGGTTGTGAGCGGCTGTTTGCGAGCGGTGGTGTCGGAGATCATTTCCTGAGCTGTCACCGCCGCTGAGAATCCAATGGAGGCAAGAAAACTGACAGCAACAAGTGATCGAATAGATCTCATGCATCACCTCCTTCCGCGGTTGTTGCGTCCGACTTTGCTTGAGTCGACTCGGGGCCACCCTCAACAATCACTTTGCGGAACATACCGGCCGCCGCGTGATAGGACAGGTGGCAGTGGAAAGCCCACTGGCCAGGCTCGTCCACCTCGGTTTCCATATACACCGTCGTGCCCGGCTGGACGCTGATCGTGTGTTTGATCGGGTTCCACTGACCAGCGCCAACATCGAGGATGGACCACATGCCATGCAAGTGCATGGGGTGCGTCATCATGGTTTCATTGACGAACTTGAAGCGAACGCGCTCACCGTATTTCAGGCGAATGGGGTCAGCGTCCTCGTACTTCACGCCGTTAATACTCCAGGTGTACCGTTCCATGTTGCCAGTCAAACGAAGCTCGACTTCCCGCGTCGGTTCGCGGTCTTCATACAGTGGGTCCTGAGCCTTAAGGTCTGCGTAAGACAGGAACTTGCCGCCATTGGCTGCCGTGGGCACAAGGCCGCTTCCCTTGGCATAGAAGGGATCGCTTGGGCCTTCTTTTCCCATCGCCATGGAACCATGGTCCATGCCGGACATGCTCGAATGATCCATGCCTTCCATATTCGACGGGTCCATTCCTTCCATTGAGGAGTGATCCATGCCCGGCATCTCTTCTGAGCTATTCATATCCATGTTGCCATGATCCATGCCAGCCATATTGCCGTGGTCCATGCCGGGCATACCGCCCATATCCGCCATAGTCAGACGGGCAGGCTCGCGCAGTTGCGGCACGGCGGCTTCCATACCCTCTTCAGGGGCCAATGTGGCTCTCGCATAGCCTGAGCGTCCCATGGATTCGGCAAAGATGGTGTAGGCCTGTGCATCCTTCGGACGCACGATGACATCGTAGGTTTCCGCCACACCAATCCGGAACTCGTCTACATTGACAGGCTGAACGTTGTTGCCGTCGGCCTGGACAACGGTCATATCGAGACCGGGGATCCGAATGTCGAAGTAGGTCATCGCAGAGGAGTTGATAAACCGAAGCCGGATCCGCTCGCCGGGCTCAAAAAGTCCGGTCCAGTTCTGGGCCGGCCCTTTGCCGTTGATCAGGCCGGTAAAACCTTGGAGGTCCTCAACATCCGCTTTCATCATACGCATGTCACCCCAGGCCATACGGTCACTGACGGTGTTCATCAGGCCGTTTTCGGACACGTCCGAGAAGAACTCGCCCACGGTCTGCTGCTCGCGGTTGTAGTAATCGGGCATCATCTTCAGGTTGCGCATGATGCGGTCGCCGGAGTGCGGATGCTTGTCAGTGAGCTGCACCACGTATTCGCGGTTGTAACGGAACGGCTCACGGCCTTTAGGCTCAATCACAATGGAACCATAAGCGCCATCTGGCTCCTGGAAACCAGAGTGGCTGTGGAACCAGTAGGTGCCCGCCTGCTGGATCGGAAACTCGTAAGTAAAGGTTTCACCCGGCTTGATACCCGGAAAGCTGATGCCTGGCACACCGTCCTGATCAAAGGGAAGGATCAGGCCGTGCCAGTGGATTGATGTCATCTCATCCAGGTTGTTGGTCACATTGATCTTGACGTTTTCGCCTTCCTTGAAGCGCATCACCGGTCCAGGGGATTTTCCGTTGTATCCAATGCCCTCCTTAACGAAATCACCGGTGTCAATTTCAACTCGGTCGACCGTCAGGTCGTATTCTCCGGCCAAAACCATTACCGGCATCAACAGGCTCAGAAGCCCCGTCAGTAGACGTGTTTTCATCTGTTTTACTCCAAACTGCACTTCGTTGAAGCTGGGCTGGGAAACTTTCGCCAACCCTTGCATTCGCATGCTCTTCAGCACACCAAGTCACTCAAAGTTAACGTCACCGTACATGCCAGCCTGGTAATGGCCCGGCACATTGCAGGCAAACTCAATATCGCCCTTTTCCGTAAACTTCCAGACAACTTCCTTACTTTTACCCGGTTCCAGCAACACGCTGTTCGGGTCGTCGTGTTTCATGGAATGCCCGTTGCCCATATCCATGTTCATCATGTGCTGATTGAGCTTGCCGCCCTGAATCACGCCATGCTCGACCATCATCATCATTTCCTTTTGATGGCCTTCATGCATGGAAGGCGTACCAATGTTGAACTCGTGGACCAGGCTGCCTTCGTTCTTGACAACAAAGCGTACGGTTTCGCCGGGTTCAACATTGATTTCTTCCGGTTCGTAGTAGTTGTCATACATTTCGACGGTAATAGTGCGCGAGGCTTCTGATGCCTTGCCCGGTTCGCCACTGCTGGCGCCGTGGCCACCGCCATGGGCACCAGCGGCGAGGGTCACTGCCGACATCGACATGGCAGCGGCTGCAACAATCAATTTGGATGCGTTCATCTTGTCTTCTCCTTTGCGATACTAGCCGGCACTACCGGCGTTGGTTAGCCCTGAACTGGGAGCAATGCCAAAATACGAGTGACACCATCGCGCACTAACCTGAATTCTTGCTGAAAATACCCAACTCTTTTGTCGTTCAGTCTGAATTCAGGTTAATGGGCGACACTGTTCGCCGACTTGGCTCACGAAAAGGACAGACCGATGCGATTACTGCTCGTTGAAGATGACCGTTTGCTGGCTGATGGATTGAGCGGCCAGCTCGAAAAGGCGGGATTCAGCGTTGATACGACCTACACGGCCAGAGAAGCCATGGTTCTGGGAGAACAGGAGAATTATCGAGCTGTTATCCTTGATCTTGGCCTCCCCGATGGCAACGGTCTGGACATCCTGCGAAAGTGGAGAAGAAATCGTATCGCCTTTCCGGTGCTCATCCTGACCGCTCGTGGAGACTGGCACGACAAGGTGGAAGGGCTCAAAGCGGGGGCCGATGACTATTTGGCGAAACCCTTTCAGACCGAAGAACTGATCGCCCGCCTGAATGCCATTGTGCGTCGAAGCGAAGGCCGAATTCACTCGATGGTCAAAGCCGGACGCTATGAGTTGGACGAAAATCGCCAGAGCCTTAAGTCGGACGATGGCACTGAACACAGTTTGACCGGCACTGAATTTCGCCTTCTACGGTGCCTGATGAGCCGCCCGGGCCATGTGTTTTCGAAAGAGCAGTTAATGGAACAGCTCTACAACCTGAACGACACCCCGAATGAGAACGTGATCGAAGCTTACATTCGCAGATTACGAAAACTGGTTGGCAACGACGCCATCTCAACCCGTCGCGGCCAGGGGTACCTGTTCAATGACACTGTTTAGAAAGCCCACATCCGTCAAGGGCACCCTGCTGGTACTGCTGTTGCCTGCGGGCATCGCTCTGATGGGGCTGGCCTGGCTGGTTCATGGTCTGCTGCTGGACCGCATGTCACGGGAATTCGTAGAAACACGCCTAAAGGATGAAGTTGCTTTCCTGGAACACCAAATCCGTGATTCTGGCGGTAAGCTGGATAGTCTCCAGACCGGTGATTACTTTCAGGAAGTCTTCCACCACGCCTTTGCCATCCACGCTCCTTCCAAAACCATCCTGTCACCAGATTCCTGGGGGCCGGTACTGAGGTCGATGATCGAATCCGGGCAGGACGGAACCCTTCGTGTACAGGGGTTGGAAAGTGCCGGGGCGCCGGAGGATATTCTTGCGTATCGCAAAACATTTCGCCTGGGCGAGACCCCCATCGTAGTGATTGTGTCGGAGGATCTGGGCGCACTAAAACGCAGCCAGGCCGAGCTGCATGCCTGGACCGCCATCGTCTCCGTATTGCTGATTCTGCTTCTGGTTGCGGTGATCTGGTTCGGAATCAACCTGTCCATGCGGCCCGTTGTCGAGCTGAAGGCCACATTAAAAAGGCTCCAGGACGGCGAGGTTTCGCGGATTCATGTGCAGGCGCCCGAGGAATTTCGCCCGCTGGTTCAACAACTCAACCAGCTACTCGATTCCTTGGATCAGCGCCTGGAACGTTCCAGGGATGCGCTGGCTAACCTGTCTCACAGCGTCAAGACTCCCATTGCAGCCGTCCGGCAGGTACTTGAGGACACGAGCCGCCCGCTTCCCAATGAACTCCGGCTCCAGATGACGGCGAGACTCAACGACATCGACAAACAGCTTGAAGCCGAAATGCGACGAAGTCGTTTTGCCGGACCACAGGTCGGGAAAAGCGCCTACCCACTGAAACAGGCACGGGATCTGCTCTGGATGCTGGGGCGACTGTACCCGGAAAAATCCTTTGAACTGTCGAGCTCTCTGCCAGAGGACGTCCGCTGGCCGATTGAGGAGCACGACCTGAATGAAATTATGGGTAATCTTCTGGACAACGCTGGCAAATGGTCAGAACGGTGCGTGGAGCTGTCATTGGCGCAACACTCCGGAACACTGCACATAGGTGTTATCGACGATGGGCCGGGCGTTGCTGACGCCGAAATCGGCAAGCTGGGTCAACGGGGATTGCGGCTGGACGAGCAGACACCGGGCCATGGCCTCGGGCTCGCCATAGTTCGGGAAATCGTCGAACGCTACGGAGGAACCCTTCACTTTACGGCCGCTAAGAAAAGCGGTTTGTGCGCGACAATCGACATTCCCACTGAGATATCTGTGGCCAATCAGTAACCCGGCCACCTCGGATGTAATTCATCGATCACATACCGATGAGAATGTTCTGGCCCGGACTCTACTCTGTGCGGATGATTTCTGGGCAGGTCGGCGTGACTGTGTGCTATCACGAGCGGATCATCAGCAGGCCAAAGTCGTATCGCAGCGAACATGAAAGCGAGCCCCAGGGTCGCCAGCACAATCAACGTTAGTTGAATGCCTGCACTCGATCCCAACCACCCCGCCAGTGGATAGGCGAACAGCCAGCCTGCATGGGATAAGGAAAACTGAGCAGCGAAAAGAGCCGGCCGATCTTCGCCGTGAGAGGATTGGGTAAGCAGCCGGCCAATCGGCGTCTGCACTGTTGAGAAACCTGTGCCAAGGAAGACCCACACTGGCAACAACGTTTCAATCGAATCGGCAAACAGGGCCGCTCCCAGGCCACCGAGTAACACCCACGCCCCTGTCAGCATGACCGGGCGATCCTTCCATCGTTTGAGCAGTGTGGGCAACGCGATGGCCGCAAGCATGGAGCCGCCGCCAAAAGCGGCAAACGCCATGGCGGTGTGCTGCTCCGTCAGGCCGAAGCTGCCACGCACAATCACGACAGTGTTCACAATCACCATCGAGCCAGCCATGCTGACCACGACGTTCAATGCCATCAGGCCTCTAAGACGTGGCGTAGCAAAGAAGATGCGGAACCCCCGGCGCGCCCGCTCAAAAACCCCACGACGTTTTTGGGGTGCAGAACCGGATGGCAAAACCACAGACACCACCAGGAATGCAGACGCAATGAAACCCACGACCGTGCCGGAGAGCAGCGCCTGCCAACTGGTCGCCAGCAGGATTAACCCAGCCAAAGCCGGGCTCACCAGATTCTCAAGATCATAGGCGAGACGAGAAAGAGACAAGGCTTTGGTGTAGTCGTCCTCGTTCGGGAGCGTGTCCGGAATGGTGGACTGAAATGTAGGGGTGAACGCGGCAGACGCGGACTGAAGTACCGCAATTAGGACATACACCTCCCAGATTTCCGAAACGAACGGTAACGCCAGGGCGGTAGCCGCTCGCACCAGATCCAGCGACACCAGCATCATCCGGCGGGGCATTCTCTCGGCAAGCGCTGAGGCCAGCGGTGCGATCAGCACATAGGCCACCATTTTTATGGCCATCGCGGTGCCCAACACCTGGCCTGCGTCCTTCCCTGCCAAATCAAACGCCAGCAGGCTCAAGGCCACCGTCGCCAATCCAGTTCCCAGAAGGGCCACCACCTGAGCGAAAAACAGATGGCGATAGATTCGGTGCTGGAGAATCCCTAACATTGGTCAGCCTAGCTCAGAGATAACGTGCAATCGCCTTGAATTCATCAACCCGCCTTTGCTGCTCAGGCTCCAGCGCTCCAATCGCGTCGTCCAGGCAATGCTCGATATGATCCTGTACCAGCACACGTTTGGCCTGCTGGATGGCTCTCTCTACCGCATGAAGCTGTTGCGCAAGCTCCAGGCAGGGCTTTTCCTGTTCGATCATGTTGATCACGCTCTGAAGGTGCCCGTTGGCCCGCTTAAGGCGTTTCACGATCTCTGGATGCGACTGATGTTTGTATTCATTAGCCATTCTTCATTCCTATCCCCCCTAGGGGGATGCTATCCTTAACCAGTCTTCGAATCCAATTGCCAGTCGACATCGCCACACTTATGGTCACAGCGATCCAGGGTAAAAATCTGCTTCAAATGCTCGTCATGCTGTTCGCATTGATAGGCATGTCGTTGTCG
Organism: Marinobacter excellens LAMA 842; assembly: GCF_001574445.1. Taxonomy (NCBI): domain Bacteria; kingdom Pseudomonadati; phylum Pseudomonadota; class Gammaproteobacteria; order Pseudomonadales; family Marinobacteraceae; genus Marinobacter; species Marinobacter excellens. The sequence goes on along the minus strand of NZ_LOCO01000006.1, from coordinate 181,906 downwards.
GTTATCGGCGAAGCCTCTTCACATGGTGTTGCTGAACTCGCTGCCCCGACCACACTGGATCAAGAAAGCCACCCACACAGCCATGACAGTGGTGGTGAAGACTCTGAGAATCACATTCACCATGACACTGGCAACCATACCCATGAAACCATGGGTCACCTGACCAACCGACTGCTCGCCAGCCAGTCGATGTCACTCCGGCAGATTATTCCATTTGCCGCAGACTCCCCTCGCAGTTTTCGTTACCGGCTCGATCGCCCCCCGAAAGACTCCATGACGTTCTGATATTCGCTGCGAAGCAGCTTTTGTAATCAAATCTATTGGAGTCACTATGTTGTCAAATCTCTTTGACGGCCATTGGCGCGCGCATGTCGGCGCCGGCGGACACCGTCTGTTATGGATGATCCTGACCATTGGCCTGTTGGGCATGAGTACTGACGTGCTCGCCCACGCGGTTGCCCAGGGAGACAAGGGGTACATTCAGGAAATCACCGGTATAAACCTCATTGCGTTCACTTACCTCGGGGCCAAACACATGGTCACCGGTTATGACCACCTGCTGTTCCTGCTAGGCGTCATCTTTTTCCTCTATCGCATGCAGCACATCGCGATCTACGTGAGCCTGTTCGCTCTGGGACATTCCACAACGATGCTGTTAGGTGTCTACTTCAACGTCGGCATCAACAGCTACCTCATTGACGCGATTATTGGCCTGTCCATTGTGTACAAGGCATTGGACAACATTGGCGCCTACCAACGCTGGTTCGGATTCCAGCCCAACACCAAGGCCGCAACTCTGATATTCGGGTTCTTCCACGGCTTTGGGCTCTCGACCAAGATCATCGAATACGACATCTCACCGGACGGGCTGATACCCAACCTTCTTGCATTCAACGTAGGCGTCGAAATCGGTCAGCTCGTTGCGCTGGCCATGATCCTGATCCTTATGAGCTTCTGGCGCAAAACGGATGGCTTTTTTCGACACGCCTACACCGCCAACGTGGCCATGATGAGCGCGGGCTTCTTGCTCATGGGCTACCAGCTCACCGGTTATTTTGTTGCTTAATTCTGGAGACGATTTATGTACAACACAGATATGCCTTCACGCAGTGATCTGCCCAGCACCGCAAAACTGATTCGTTCCACTATCATGGCCGCGATAGTGGCATTGGTGCTGCTAGTGACTGTGGTAATGCCGGCCGAATATGCGCTGGACCCCACCGGCGCGGGTCGCCTTTTGGGCCTGACGGAAATGGGTGAAATCAAAGGCCAACTCGCGAACGAAGCCGCGGCTGACGAGACAGCGCAATTGGTCGGCGTTCAATCAGCCGGCGCAACAAAACCGCAGGAGCCAGACGCCTCCGCGACGGAAACAACCGCTGCCCCAGAACCAGTCGCCGAGCAGACAATCAAGGAGGAGCCTCTTCCTGAACCCGCCCAAGAACCACTATGGCAGGACGAAGTCCGCGTTGTCCTGGCTCCAGGAGAGGGTACCGAGTTCAAACTCACCATGAAGGAAGACGCCGTCGCGCGATTCTCATGGACCTCTGAGGGCGGCCCGATCAACTTCGATACCCACGGTGATGGCAGCGGTCAATCCATTTCCTATGAGAAAGGCCGTGGCGTTCCAGAAGATAAGGGAGAATTGGTGGCGGCATTCACGGGCAACCACGGCTGGTTTTTCCGCAACCGTAACGATAACGACATCACGCTGGTGCTCCGTACCGGGGGTGACTATGGTGAGCTGAAGAAGGCAATGTAAGGGAGTGCCCCTGATCATTCATCGCATGCACCAAGTCTGTCGAAAACAGACAAACTCGGTGCATCGATTACGATCAGCGATGGAAGACCAACTTGCCTCGGCCCATGCTTCGTGGATTGCCACGCCTGTCCGAAAAGTAACGTGTTTTTCAAGCTGAATTCAGGTTCGTCTGTTTTTATAGTGGGCTGCTTGAAATCCACTTTCTGAGCTATTTTGATTTGCGCACGAGATAGGTGGCGACCAAAATCACCCAACATCCACAAACGGCGTTCATAGATGAAAGTTCTAATTGTCGAGGATAACGCGATACTCGCAGAAAAAATTTCTGGCTGGCTTGCGAAGGAACACTTTACTGTTGATGTAGCCAAAAACGGCTCAGAGGCCAATTCGTTCGTAGAAGCAAGCAGTTACCAAGCGATCGTACTCGATATCGGACTGCCCGACCAGGACGGACTTTCCTTGTTGCAGAATTGGAGAAGCAGCGGCAAACATGAAGCTATTCTTATTTTAACTGCCCGCTCCAACTGGACAGAGAGAGTTGAGGGCTTAAATGCCGGGGCAGACGATTATCTTCCAAAACCCTTCGAATTCGATGAACTAAAAGCTCGACTTAGCGCCATAATAAGAAGAAAAGACGGGCGAGCAACTGATAAGATCATCGTGGATGGCTTTCTACTTAATGCAACCTATAGAACCCTAACAACTCCCGATCACAAAGAGTTCAGACTAACCGCAACGGAGTACCGCCTTTTACAATGCTTTCTTCGCTCTCCTGACAGAGTCTTCTCGCAGGACGAACTTGTTGAAGCACTCTATAATATCGAAAGGTGCCCAACCAGAAATGTCGTTCAAGTCTACATAGCTAGGCTCAGAAAAATACTCGGGAAAAAACGAATAAAAACATTGAGAGGGCAAGGATATTTTTTTGCAAGAGATCCTCTTCAGAAAAATGCTCAAGCTTGACTTCTTTTACTGTGATTTAACTATTCTTCTTCAAGTAACAGGGTTCGCCAGATAAACGCGCTGGCCCATAAACTGGGCCAGCTTTATCAACAATTAATCATTTCGGTGAAAAATACCAAATGGATTAAAAAGATTTCGTCCAGCCGAGCCAAAACTTCGGGTCGTCCGAATTGACCGAACCAAGTGCGTTACTTGAATCGATATCAGCGTATTCGAGATTAACACTGAAAGCTCCAAAGTTCCCCGCATCTTTGGTGACATTAACAGCTGCATGCCCATAACTCGCATCACCCACAGACGCCTTGCTGTCATCAGTGAAATCATAATAACCAATCAAAACACCTGTGCTGAAATCGTCTTCCAGCGGCACATCAACAGATGCGTAATAATAGATATCGCCTTGAACGAACAGCCCCTCGCCGCTTACGTCGCTGTTTGCTGTGTAAGCCACACCAATAGATGCAATGCTGTAACTCAACTCTCCGTATATTTCGCCAAAGTCAATAGATTCAGGAGCGTCAGGGTAAGAGTAATAAATGTATCCAACATCGTAACCGATATCCTCGATTGCACCGGAGAAGCCAGCATAGAGATCAAGCTCGTAGCTCGTCCCATCGCCGAAATCCACATTGGAGCCCCAGCCGCCAACATAAAGCCCCGATGCATGCTCGTAGTCAAACCCACCTTGGGTCGCTGTTGAGCCATCTGTTTGTGTCACACCGCGAAATAAGTAATTGCTTGTTATGCCTAAATTGGCACTAACATCTGCGCTGGCAATTAACGGGACCGCTTGGAGGGTTACGAGCAAACCAACACTTAGCAAACAATCTTTAGTCGAGATACGTCTTTTCATCGTGTTTACCTTCAATTTTGACAGCTTAGTTATTTGCGTAATGAATAACGCACCTAAAAATATGCACCTTTGGTGCCAACTTTTAAATACACTTCACTATGCACGAACATTACTACATGAGGGCCCTGATAAAACAATTTCGTTAATATTTGACTATTTCATACGATAAAATGTAAAAACCCAATTTTTACATTGCACAACGATAGTGCAATTGCAAATAAATGCACCAAGTAGAAGCGAAGCTTTGAAAAAACAGGGATTAAAATAAAATTATTTATAACGTTAACATTGGAGATTAGAGATTGAGTATGATTATCTGAGAGTAATATAGAGGAGGGTGTTATTTGGTCATAAAAACTACTGTAAAGAAAAAACTCTCTTGGTTGTAGTAGAAAATGCTAATCGCTAACTTTTTGCATTCTGCACTGCTTTTGAGTTTTATTGACTTAAAGCGCCCCTTACTCCGGTTTTGGAGTAAAACGTATTATTAAATGAATACTGGAGCCCCGCAATTTCCAGCTTGGCCCCAGATAAATAATGATAAAATTTAATCTTTTTTCAAGAGGTCTCCAATCAACTCTTTCATCACTCTATGTTCTTCCTTCAGTTTTTTGACGGTCTCGCTCTCTTCCACACGATACTGGGAGGAACGTTCATCTATGCTCTTATTAGGATAGCTTCTTGCCTCGTTGTATCTGTCCGCTTGCCCTCCTGCGAGGGCTATTGAAGCACCACTTGCCAGGAAAGAAGCTACTAGAATCATGGATACTTTCTTCATAAAACGGCTCCGATATTTATTTCAATTAGACCAGCGAAATTCAATGGCCTCAGATCCTTATTAGAACATCGAAACTTTAAACACACTTGAAAATCTGTGCTGATGAAACGTTTTTTTCAGCGTTTACCCCTAGCTCAAAAGCCATTCAGGTCGGCTTTGATGACACTAAACCGAGTTATTCAAATGCCTAAGAAGATAAGACCAGGCCAGACCTATCTGTAGACCAGAATCGCCCTCCCTCAGGCTCGCATCCGTTGCGGCACGCTTCGATTCCAACTATGCTTTTGGATAAGGACACCTCTATGTGCCTTCAACTGAAGCCTTCCGCTCAATCGACAAAAGCACCTTCATGACAGCGCAGAAAAGTATCCGAAAAACTGCACTCCAATATGGCATCTTTTTTAGCCTCTTGTATTTTCTACTTATTTTTATCTCACACACCTATGTGTTAGAGCAGCTCTCGAACGAGTCCAGAAAACATCGCCTTGAAAAGGAGGTTGAGAGTTTTCAAACCATCATTGCAAACGAAATGCCGACGGTCGAAGAGATCGGCGGCATGGTCGATCGATTCCAATTGCTACTGGAACACGCCCTCATCGTTGAAATAAAAGATGGAAGCGTCATTGCCAGTAACAACGTAAATCAAACGAAGTTGCGTATGGTTTTAGAAAAGCCGGCGGGCTTTGTCGAAATATCCCACGGTGCAGATGGCCTTCTCGGATTAAAACGTGGTGTCGGAATTGATAATTCGCTTTCGTCAATCACCATCCTGGAAATGGAGAGTGGACTCGCTGAGCGATCCATTGGAGCTCACATGACCTTGCTTGCCGCCTCCGGTTTGTTACTCGTTGTTCTCTTGGCCCTGGTAGGCATCACGACTTACCTGGCCTTGAAACCGATCGAACACATCAAGGACGATATGAGACGGCTGCAATCTGGCAAACAACCTCGGTTGAATCCTGACGCACCAAAGGAGTTCAGTCCGCTGATCAAACAGTTCAATAATCTACTTGAACTAGCAAGTCGTCGGCTTGACCGCCATCGCCGCCTCAATTCTGATCTTTCTCACATGGTAAAGACCTCAATCTCTGCCAATCTCGCAATCCTGTCAGACACTGGTTCGTTACCTCCCTCCCGCGAGGACATAGAGTTCATGACCTCCAACCTAAAGGATCTAAGCCGGTCCTTGAACTACCGCATGAGCAAGGCAGATATATCTGGCAGGCAGATGGGGCAAACATGTTTGCCGGTTGAAATAGCGAATAACGTCATCTCTGTCATGGAAAAAATCTTTCCCGACAAGAGTTTTCGTATTAATACATCTTTGCCGAATAACTTCAGTTGGCCCATGGAGCGTCAGGACCTATCAGAGTTATTCGGTAACCTGCTCGAAAATGGCGGGAAGTGGAGTCGGGCCACGGTTGACGTTTCAATTAGCCCGACCGATTCAGGGCTAACGATAGAAGTTGCAGACGACGGCCCTGGGATTGATCCAGAAGCGGCCTCAAAAGTGATGGATAGAGGTTCCCGGCTTGACGAAACCGTTTCTGGGTTTGGACTGGGGCTGTCCATCGTGTCCGAAATACTAGAAGACAATTTCGGACAGATGAACATTGGATCCTCAGACACAGGGGGCGCCAGAATCACAGTTATGCTTCCTTTCCCAGAGTAGAGCAACAACCATAAATCCCCCTCCCCGCTACGACGGCGAGAATACCCTTCCCTGCTCGCGACAACAATTTTGTAATTCCACCTTCCTTCTACCGTTGTATATCCTCGAGTTTAGCCTTTGAGAAGTGCTTGAATAGAGCCGGTAAAACAAAAAGGGTTAGGAAAGTTGCCGTCACGAGACCACCAACAATCACGCTGGCCAGCGGCTTCTGGATTTCCGCCCCCACACCCGTCGACAATAGCATCGGTATCAAACCGAGCGCCGAGGTTATTGCTGTCATCAAAACAGGACGTAAACGGGAGACGGCACCTTCAAACACCGCGGTATCCACATTCAACCCGTCCTGTATTCGCTGATTGATGCTTTCGACCATAACGACCCCGTTAAGCACCGCCACACCAAACAGTGTGATGAATCCAACGGAACTGGGCACTGAAAGATACTGGCCGGAGATCCAGAGTGAAAAGACGCCACCAATAACGGCAAGCGGCACGTTGACCAGAATCAACAGCGCCTGACCAACCGAACTGAAAGCAAAGTAGAGCAACAGCGCAATCAGCCCCAGAGATACAGGTACCACAATGGTCAATCGCTTCTGAGCTCGCTGCTGGTTTTCAAACTGACCACCAATATCCACCGAATAGCCGGGGGGAAGGTTTACTTCTGACGCGATGGTATCCTGAATATCGGCAACCACGCTGCCCATATCACGACCCTGCACATTGGACTGAATGACCACACGGCGCTGGACGTCGTCGCGGCGGACCTGAGGCGGGCCGGACTCAATAGACACATCAGCCACATCACCGAGTCTCACCCAGGCCCCGGACGGCGCCTGTAACCTGAGATCGGCAATGGCATCCCGGTCTTCCCGGAAACGTTTTGCCAGGCGCACATAGATATCGTACCGCTCATTGCCGTTGATGATCTGGCCCGCAGCGGCACCACCCAGCCCATCCCGGACGACACTCATCACATCAGACACGGCAAGTCCGTATCGGGAAAGTGCCTGACGGTTAGGCTGAACCACCAACTGCGCTTCACCGGCAATCTGCTCCATGGCCACGTCCCGTGTTCCCTGAACTGTTCGGACCGCTGCTTCGATCTGTTGGCCTTTCTCCGCCAATACATCGAGATCCGGGCCAAAGAGTTTGATGGCCAACTGCGCACGAACACCTGACAACAATTCATCAACCCGAGTCGCGATAGGCTGAGAAAAGTTAAACAGTAGCCCCGGGTGCTGTTCGAGCTTCTCCTCAAACAGGGCCTGCAATTCATAGCGATTACTGGCGCTGGTCCATTCCGAAGTTGGTTTTAAGCCGATATAGATCTCTATGTTGTTTACGGGCTCCGGATCGCCGCCTATTTCTGCTCGACCAGCCCGGGACAGAGCGTAAGTCACTTCTGGAAATTCCATCAACATGGCTTCCAGTTTTGGCGCAACTTCAATCGCCGTATCAAGGCTTGATGAAGGGGCCAGCGTCACCCGGAGGTTGATCGTCCCTTCTTCCAGTTCAGGGACAAACTCAGTGCCGAGTCGAGGCACGACCAGGGCCGCCAGCACCACAAGAACAGCGGCAGCACCGACAACAGATCGGGTGTGTTTCAGCGACCAGTCAAGGCCCTGGCGATAAAGCTTCTCAAGAGGTTTTAAAACGAAGCTTTCCCGCTCCCGGATACCCTTGCGAAACACAAACGAAGCCAACGCAGGCACAACGATCAGAGCGACGATCACAGCGGAAACGATGGCCAGCATGATGCTGATTGCCATTGGCTGGAAAAGCTTGGCTTCCACACCTTCAAAACTGAACAGAGGCATAAAAACAACCAGGATAATCGCCGTCGCGAAAAAGATGGGCCGGGCCACTTCCCGACCGGCTTCCTGGAGACGAAGCGCAATGCCATGATCATCGTGTGACGCGTCCAATGGATCAGGGTCGTTTTCGACCAACTCGTCCCGTTGGGCGTCATGCTCAGCATCGGGATGGGTCAGATGCTTGAACATATTCTCAACCATAACAACAGAGCCATCCACCAGCATGCCGATTGCCACAGCAATACCGCCCAGAGACATCAGGTTGGCCGAGAGGCCGAACCAGGCCATGATCATGAGCGCAATACCGATGGAAATCGGTATTGAAAGCAGCACGAGCGTTGTTGCCCGCAAATTCATCAGGAACAGTGCAAGCACGATTGCAATAAACACAAAAGCCAACAGAAGCGCATTGGTCACCGTTTCTACCGCTTTGGTCACCAGATCCGCCTGGTTGTAATAGGGCTCAAAACGAACCCCACTCGGAAGCGCCTGGTTTATGCGATCAATGCGGGCCTCGATGCCGTCGATGGTGGCTTTGGTGTTGGCCCCCATTCGTTTGAGTACAATGCCAGAAACCACTTCACCCAGTTGTTCAACTTGACCGTCTTCGTCCTTCCGGGTCATGGTCACCGCACCCTGGCGAATTTCAGTGCCAAGTCCCACCTGAGCGACATCGCCCACGGTTACTGTGATGCCGTCACTGGTTTTAACGGGCACCTGACGGATCTGCTCCAGGCCCTGCTCGCCATTGCCCAGCCAGCCCATACCCCGAATAACCAACTGTTCCTGTCCGCGGCCCATGTACCAACCACCGACATTGGAGTTGTTGTTCTCCAGGGCTTCCATGACGTCGTTCTGTGATAAGTCATAGGACAGCATTCGAGCCGGATTCAGGTTCACCTGGTACTGGCGGACCTCTCCGCCAAACGACAGGATTTCTGTAACCCCTTCTGCCGGTATCAGCAACAGTTTGACCAGCCAGTCGTGCAGGCTGCGCAATTCCATTGCGTCGTACCCCGAATCCGGGTCCGCTATCAGCAAGTACTGGTAGACCTGGCCAAGACCGGACGTATTCGGGCCCATTTCAGGCACCCCGACACCGTCCGGAATCAGCTCCCGCGCGGCCTGCAAACGTTCGAACACCAACTGGCGCGCGAAATAGATATCCGTGCCCTCTTTAAAAACCACCGTGACACCGGACAACCCGGTTTTGGAGATGGACCGAACCTCCTCAACATCCGGCAAAGCATACATCACCGCTTCAATGGGATAGGTGATCAGTTGCTCTACTTCCTCAGCCGCAAGTCCGGGCGCCTCTGTATTAACAGCGACCTGGACGTTTGTAACGTCAGGAAAGGCATCAAGATTCAGTTTTGGGATCTGAAACGCGGCCGTGGCGATAAGCACTGCAAGCGCAATAAGAACCAACAGGCGGTTCTGAACCGCCCAGTCGACAACTCGGTTGAACATAATGGCTCCCGGAATCAGTGGTTGTGTGGGTCAAAGCCGCCTTTGGCAATTTCAGAGGCCACAAAAAATGCGCCCCGAGAAACAATCCGTTGGCCTGCAGTCAGGCCGGAAATTTCACGGAGTCCGCCAATTGAGCGGCCCAGTTCCACTTCCACAGGCTCATACTCCCCTTCAGCCTCTTCCACATAGACCGTCCAGTCGCCATCGGCGCCTCGCATTAACGCACTCTCCGGCACCGCAAGCACCGGCTCCGTGGTTTTAAAAAGGAAATACACATCTGCAAACATTCCGGGATGGAAACGATCTTCAGGATTGTCCAGCTCCAACCGAACAATCCGCGTGCGGGTCACAGCGTCAATGGTATGAGCTTCCTGTGATACCGTTGCCACAGCGACACGGCCTGCAATTCTTACTTCCGCTTCTGCTCCTTGCTTAAGGACAATATCGGAGTTTGCCGGCAGGTGAGCCTCTACCCAAAGTTCGCTTTCATTAGCCAGAGTCACCAGCGGTTGGCCTGCCTCAACTCTTTGTCCTTGCTCAAACTCATCGGTCAGCACTGCACCGTCCACGCGAGCCCTGAGCGTGTATTCACCGAGACTACCCATGCCGCTGGCCTTCAACGCACCAATGTCATCATCGTTTAGCCCATAAGCAAGCAGAGTCGCCCTCGCCGCTTCAATATTGGCTTTCGCGGTATTAAACCGTTGATCACCAACCACGGAACGACCCAGCCCGCTGATTCGCTCCCATTCAGGAAAAGCTTTCCTGTAATCAGCCTGCGCCTGTGCCACCGTCTCACTGAACAGGGTTACCAGCGGCTGGCCTTTGGTTATGTGCTCACCCAGCTCCACGTGACGTCTCAACACCACCGAGGCAACCCTGGGGGACACGTGATAACTGGTATAGCCGTTGGTCAGCAGCTCACCGGGAGCGTAGATTTCATAGTCAACGCGCTTGCTCTTGAGGGTTGCTACTTCAATGCCGGCGAGCTCTTTCTGTTTGGTATTGATGCTTGCGGTGGTTGCTTCTTCATGACCACCATCGCTCTCCTCTTCGTGGCCATGACCTTCTTCCTCTTCATGCTCACGTTCTTCAGCATGCCCGCCCTCATGCTCACCCTCGTCACCGGTGTCTTCTCGATGATCGTCGCCACCGGCGGCATGATCATGGCCCGCCTCCCTATGAGCATCTTCCTCGGCCTGTACCAGTGAAGGGGGGACTATAAACAGCGTCAACACAAATACTGAAATCAGAGCTTTTTTCATGATGAATATCCAGTTTCCAGAATATTATTGGAAGGGGGTGATCAGTTCGCCAGACTGGCTCAAGAGCTCAATCAGGCCCAGCTGCGCCAGCTTTTCCAGTTCAATACCGGTTTTCAGGCTCTCCGCGCGCTGGCCCAGCGCCTGGAGATACTCAGAGGTGGAGAGGTCGCCGACCTGCCACTGCCTCTCAAGCAAATCGGCACTTCGTTGCACACGCCCCTGGGATAGTTCTTTCCATCGACGAAGTTGCTTGTCGTATCGCTTCCAGGAAGCGCGAGCGCCTGCCAGGTCATATTGTTGTTTCCGGTAGAGCGCCTGAAACCGCGCTTCGGCCTCCAGAGCCCGTCGATTCGCGGCCCGGATTTCAGCGCTGTAGTTATTACGGACGTTCAGAGGGATCGAGAATGTCAGGCCAACCACGTTCTCGCCGCCGTCACGCCCTCCGCTCAGCCCTACTGTCGGCGATGCTGTGGCTTTGCGTCTCGCAACCTCTGCCTCACTTTTCAGCACCTGCCACTCGGCTCGAGCGACTGCAATTGACGGGTGTGACAGCAGATCAGCCTCACCAATCTGGGACTCCAGCGCTGGCCATATATACTCGGGGATTCCCCCATCCTGAGGCCTCCAGTCCGGCAGACGTTCTTGAACCTGAGTTTCTGCCCGATCAACTGCGGCCTTTGCCTGGGCGACTTCGCTCAACTGACGGGATAGATTTAGAAACAGAAGCTCTGCATCGGCACGCCCCAGATCACCTGCCTGCTGGCGCTGTTCAACCTGGTCCAGCAAAGCATCCAGGCGCTGCTGTTGGGATTCAGCAATTTCCTCAAACAGCGTAGTGGCGCGCCACTCGACAAGCGCAAACAATGATTCAGACGTTTGTGTCAGAACTGCTTCGCTCAAGCCAGCTTGCGCAGACAGCCTGATCAGCTTTGCCTTCTCCTGTAATGCGCCCTGTTGATCAGACCAATCGATCGTTTGTGACAGCCCTGCCTCAAAGTTATTCTCACTGCCCGTTCTGTCTGCTCCTACGGACAACTCCGGGTTATACAGCGGTTGTTCGCTTGCCTCAGCGTCCTCTTTCCGCGCTGCCGCCTGCTCTGTCGCTGCCAGTACCTCCGGGTGCTTGCTTATCTGGCCAGTGAGCCAATTCGCCCAATTAACAGTCTCAGCTTGACCGAACAGAGGAATGGACAATAGTACTGAACACAGCAACGCCCGAGGCGAGTGCTTGCTTGCCTTCATCGACTTTCTCCCGAAGCGATTAATAGCCAAAAATCATAGGTGTAAGGCGCCTATGACGAGGCAGGAAAAGATCGAGATAATAAGTGCAAACTTTGAAATGAGTTTGAATTCGGAAAAAAAGTTCAGATATGAGTCGCTAAAAACTCTTTGTAGCGCTTCTCAATGAGGCTAACCCGGATTTCTCATAGGTCCCCGGCAAGTCTCGCAGACTGAACTGGTTACCGCTATGGCCGGTCGGTTTCGGCCATGCCTGCCCAATAAGTGATCAATTCCCGTTGTCCGGACACACGGCCCCCTTTCCCCCATTGCGTCGGGCCGGGGGAGCCCGGGCTTCTATCCCGGAACCAGACGGCGTACCAGGTCAGAGAGTTCGTCTTTGTAAGGATAGGCATCACTCATCAACACCCGTATGCGCCGAGTGTTGCGAATGATGACCGCGCCCACCTTGATCAGCTTCAGCCGCAGGTTACTGGCGCTCATGCGCTCGAAGGGCGTTTTCTTCAGGTGAGCGCGTAATCGCTCGAACAACGTGTAGGCAAAGCCCGACAGAAGCAGCCGCCACTGATTGGTCCACCACCGCGTGCTGGAGGTGCGATCTGCGAACAGACACAACTGCTGATCCTTGATCCGGTTTTCCATGTCACCCCGGGCACAGTATTGCTCGTAGTAGAGTTTAACGCCGTCGTCGTAACGGGAGCTGATAATGAACCTGGGGTTGGCACCCAGTTCGCCCTCCTCCAGACGCGCGATCACCCAGCGGGGGTGTTTCCAGGTTCGGGCCTGGTACTGGAACCGGTAGGTGGCAGAGACTTTTTCTCCCAACTCCCCGTGAGCCCTGCGAACCAGCATCGAGGGTACGTCCACCTCCTTGAGCAGCCGGCTGTTTTTGCTGATGCCCACAAGGTAATCCACGTTATTCCGGTCGCACCAGCTCAGCAATCGGGGGCGATAGAAGCCGCTGTCACCCCGGAACACGATGCGGGTATCCGGCCAGTACTGCCGGATGAACTTCACCAGCAGGGCCAGAATGGCCCAGCTGTGGCGGCTGTCGCTTCGATTGCTGGTGCGCAGGTAGCTCACCAACAGGTGACGGCCGCAGAACACGTACAGCGGGAAGAAACAATGGTGATCGTAGTAGGCGTTAAAGAACTTGCCGGGCTGGTCGCCATGCACTGGAATATCAGTGCCATCGAAGTCCAGCACAATTTCCTTGGGTGGAGTCTCGTGCTGTTCAATGAAGTGATGCCACAGCAGTTCGTGGGCCTTGACCACGGCCTGCCGGTCTACGCGCTGCTCCATTCGGCACAGTGTTGATTTGCCCGCCAGAATGGCCTCTTCGCCAGTCGCGGTCTGAAGTGCCTGGTCAGCGTAACGTTTCGTGATCGTTGAGGTCTTCGTACCCGGCAGCCACGCCAAAGACCCGCTGCCGGACCATGGTTTGAAGCTTGTGACGAACCAGCACGGGATTACGGGCATCGTCCAGCACCGTAGCCAGGCGCTGAGTGAGCTGGTGTTGATTGTCGACTTCCCGAAGCAAAAGCAGTCCGGCATCGGAGGTGATGTGACCACCGGAGAAATCGGCTTCAATTTGACGGCGAGACAGTGGCGAGAAGGTCAGTTTTTCAGGTACCATTTTGGATAGCGGCTTTTGGTGCTTGGTGAACGGTGTAAGGTCCTGAAACTATAGCACTTTCAGCCGCTTTCTTTTATCCCGTCATGAGAAATCCGGGCTAGATTTAGTCGATAACAAATTCTAACCACCTGCTTGGCAGACAACATGTCCAGAAAACAACAACGCCCTTCAATAAAACGGAAACTGCTTACTTTCCTGACACTAACGGGTTTCGCGTGTACCGGGCTAATATTCTTCTCGCACACCCTTTTAATCGACTATATCCATGACGAGCTTCACAGACAGCAGCTACAGGCTGCAGCTAACCAGCTCTCAAAGATACTAACAAATGATAAAGAAGAAATTACAAAATCCTCTCTCAGAAATTTTTCATTGTCTCAATATTCTGTCCACATCGAAGACAGTCAAGGTCGGAGTTTTACAAGCGAGAACATTAAACCGAAATTACAGGTGGTAGAATCGTTCAGAAAGCCTGGAATTTTTCACATATCGGATGATGATCGATCAATCCTTGGCTACTACAAAATGTTTAATAAAAGGCAAGATAAACTAAGCGTTACTATAATTGAAAGAAGCTCCTACTCCCCAAACATACTTGACAAAATCCATGTTATTATATGGATCATATCGTTTATAATTCTCGTTACGATATCAATGATCATATTTATTGGGGTAACTATCGCACTAAAACCTTTAAAAATGATGAGCGCCCAATTAACTTCGCTTAAAAAGGGTGAGCGTAATAGACTGGATGAGAGCGTACCTGAAGAATTCGATGAACTTGTCAAACATCTTAATCGTCTATTAGAGTCGTACGACAAAAAACTTGCCCGTTCACGCCACCTAGCCGCAGATATTTCTCATAGCTTAAAAACCCCCCTTTCCGTCATAAACTCCATGATCAATGACGAAGCCATTCCCACCACATTCGCGAGTCAAATTAAGTCTCAACTGTCTGAAATGCACGAGCTGATCGACACTCAAATGAGAAAAACCGAAATGTCCGGTCAGTACATTGGAAAGGCGACACCAATCATTGAGAGAGCTCTGGCACTGGTGGACGTAGTCAGTCGAATTTATCCTTACAAACAGATCCATCTTCAAGAAACATTACCCAGAGAGCTTGTCTGGCCAATTGATGAGCGTGATTTTAATGAGATCTTGGGCAATGTGCTTGATAACGCTAGCAAATGGTGCTCTCAGGAAGTGCATTTACACTTGAAGCTTAACGATGACACTTTGACTATTCTTGTTGAAGACGACGGCCCAGGAGTGGCTTCACACCAGCTTGCCGATCTTACCAGGCGCCAGAAAAGACTGGATGAAACAACCCCTGGCTATGGCCTTGGTCTATCAATCGTTCAGGAAATCATAAATGACTACGGTGGCGCCATGCACTTCTCAACATCACCTAAAGGCGGTCTTCGGGTTCTAATCGAGCTTCCCAGAAGCATTTGACGACTACAAGGGCAACTTATCCAGCTTTAGTCAGCGACCAGCAGGCATAGCACCCCGATACACCAACGTCTCAACGTCAAAACTGTCGCTTTGAACTGAGTTTTCATCAGGCGACATAAAGAATAACCCTGTATTGCCTGATATGGGGGACACCGGAGCCTACGTTAGAAGACTTGTTGACTGCGTTTTGGGAGATTTCCCGAATCTCAGTGTCAACCAATCAACTCGCGTCTCATAAACACCTATCCTATCTTCGGCTGCACTGGATTCCTGTGGAATCCCAATATTAACTGCACCCTCACCAGAGCGTACTAGGAGGTTCGGCAAAAACAGTGTTTGCCTCGGACTAAACACCAGCTCAGGCGACACGTCGTAAGTCATACTCGTGCCCGCCACCCGGTTTCCAATCTCATAGCCCAGACGGGGCCCCTCAGTGCCAGCAGGAAAAAATGAAACCTCCCCTTGAGAGACGGTCACCATATTCAAAGGTCCCGATTTGCTCTGAACAACGGCATCGATTACCCGAAACACTGGCGTGTATCGGCTTAATTTTTCATGATCGACCTTATCAAGATCAGGCCCGTTTGGTGAGATTGATATTTGATAAACCTCTGAACCAAACCCCTGATCTGAGTAGAAAGACTGCCCGAGAATAGTTTCCCGGCGGCCGTCAGCATCCAAATCCTGCAATCCCAATATTAAGGGAATGAAACCGATGGCTTCGGCCTTCCCCTCGGCCAACTGGATCAAAGAACTTGAAACGCGACGGCCATTCCACTGATTCAAAATGAGGTAGTATGAGTTTTCTGAAACGTACCAGTCCATTCGGATGACTTTCTCCCGACGGGGCACCTCAATGGACGTCAGGCTCTGAACAGCCCCCCTCTGGAATCAACATGAAAAAAGCTGAGTTTGTTTCCATGCTCCGCCGCAAAATAGTAATCGCTGCCAGAACGAAGCGCGGACAACGACTTTGCGTTGATGGGCAGTCTGGCAAATGGAGATGCTAAAGCCTCCTCCTCAACCGAACCTACCCGATGTGCTTCAGCATCGGTCTGTACGATGCCGACCAACCAGGTGTTATTGTAGGTCGCAACGGCTTGACCTCTCCCGGTAACTTGAAAGCGCACCAATGGCACATCGTTTGACGCCTCTGGCTCGTCCCGCCACAAAAGATCAGGAAATCGGGCTTTCAACGCCGGCGTTACCGGCGTGGGATCGCCGACTCTGTCAGTAAACACCGCCGGAATACCGTAGAAGCGTTTCGATACAGCGCCAACGGAGGGCATCGCTCCAAACAGCACTTTCCCTACCACCCGATCCTTTCCGATACTCTCGATACCGATGACTGCAAGGTTTTTTTCCGGGATGCCTGCATCGCCAGGCTCCCGCAACACAACAAATAAATCACCCACCTCAACACTAGTATCGCCAACTTTGAGGGAAAGCACTTTTTGATCACGATCTACCTGAGTGACTTCTGCCTTTGCTGGATGCTCGCGCTCAACCGCCTGTACCGCGCCAGCTAGTAGTAGCATCAGGAACACAAATACTGCAGAACGAGTAATCATAGGAAAAAGCCACTTAATGCGGATTCATTTCGTATAACGAAAACGGGGTGGCGCTCCCACCACCCCATTTTTGTTAGAACTTGTACCTTACCCGACCGGCAACATGAACAATGTCCTGATCGCTTTTGCCGTCCTGCAAGGCAGTTTCCTCCAGCGCATCCATGGCATCACCTGATGCAAGGTATGCAGCTTCTGCCGACAGCTCCAGCGAAGGGTGTGGGAAGTAGGAGACCTTGGAGCCAAATTCCAGCCCCAGATCTTTTGAGCACGATCCATCTGCAAGTGCAATATCCTCAGCCAAGCGGTTGTAGACCATCATTCCGCTGACCGTAATATTGGCCGCTAGTTTATGATCGAGCTGAAGCTTGTTCATGAAATACCCTTTGTCGAGGATATAGGGCGTTTCGGCGAAGTAGTCATCGCTCGTCATGTTTTCCTGAAAAATCATACTGTCGCTGAAGTCGACATCCGTGGCGATGAAGGCGTCGAAGTCCGCATCTTGCTCATTGCCATCACCCGATGCGTAGAGCACGGTGTACGTCAGTTCGTTTGGCCCAAATTGCAGCCAGAGCTCGCCGCGTCCCAGAAAGGTCGTAGTTCGTATTGGGATTCGTAGCACCATTCAAAGGGACGAAATTGACACCCTCTATTGTGCCGCTTTGGCCAATCACCGTACCCTTCACGAACATGCGTCCCAGCGACGTTTCCTGATCATAATCCAGCTCCACCCCAACGCTGGAAACGGAATATTTGGAGTTATCAGCGATACTCTTCAGTTCATATTCCCTGCTATTTACCGTACCTACTCCCTCAGCAATTGATCATTCATCTGATAGAGGTAGAAAAGGCCCGCGCTCAGGTTCGGTGAGTAACGCTTGTTCAGGTTGATCGCGAAGTTGTCCGCGCCATCCCAGCCTTCGTCCTGTTCTGAGTCGACGCCGCTCTCATTGGAAGAGTCACCTCGCCCCCATAACAACTGATAGTCAAATCCAGAGCCCAGTGAGCCTTTCCAAACAGCGGCTGTGGCGGTTTCAGTCCAGACATGTCGGTTCACTGACACTGGCTGCAAGCCCAGCGAGACGCGCTGGTCTAGCGTGTTGGGCACCAAGAAATCCACATAAGCCCACCGTGTTTCGATGTTCACACCATCACCGGAATAGTCGCCACCCGACCCCTCACCGTAGCGGATGCCACCAATCTCCGTCGCGAATACACCGGTAACTTTCTTGTCGTCGGAAGTTGCCTTCGCCCAGAAGCGATATTTGACCTCGCCGAAGCTCTCGGTCGGCTCGTCATCTTTCAGCGTACCGCCACCTGAGTTACCACCAGCAAACCAGTCTCTTTGATTGGTGTAGGCCTGAAAGCGGTTATCCATATCACCGTGGAATTCAACCTCCGCTGCCGTCGCGGCCCAACTTCCCGACAGTGTTGTCATCCCTGCAATCGCAGTGGCCAGAATGTTGCGTTTCAACGTATTCCCCTCCAGTTTCTTTCTTAATTGTTTGTGATATCCGATTCGTACGGATCGTGGCGCAAATCTTAAAACCAGCTAGAACAACGAACTAAAGGTCAAAAAAAAGGCGAGAATGAAGCATTCCCGCCATTAAATAACCTTAGTTAACTCACAAGTAGACTCTCACACGAACCTTAAATGAGCTTGAAATCCGGAAAAGATTTCAGATACGTCGGTCCCCCTGTATTCAGCGATCACGCTCGACTCTACATGGAAAACTTATGCTCGAAGCCCACACCAAATGTGGAGTCCTCAGAGTCGGCCAAGTCCGCCTCCACCTGAGACACATACGCATAGACCTTACTCTTGCTCGCCAGTTTATAATCGAGCCCCAAGGCCAGCAGGGTTAGCTCCTCGTTTGTTGTCTCGGCTTCGGTCAGTCCGTACTGTGCCTTGATCTTCCAACGCTCAAGATTAACGGCACCACCAACCAGATAAGACGTATCTTCTCCAGGGCCATCGCTTTCTTCTGCCAACTGGTAAACTGCGCCGATTTCGAAGTTGCTTAATCGGACCTTCCCTACGGTTCGCAGGATATTGAGACGACTATCGCCACTTGAATCTGTAGTGGTTCAATGATTCCGGACACCAACGTAGGTGGTAAGATCGCCACCATAAACGAGGTGTCTGATGACCAGAAAGCGACGTTCTTTTTCTCCTGAGTTCAAACAGGAAGCAGCCAGCTTGGTGCTGGATCAAGGTTACACGATTCCGCAGGCCAGCGTGTCTCTGGGAGTTGGTGAAAGCGCTGTTCGGCGTTGGGTTCAACAACTGACGGACGAGCGTAAGGGCGTCACTCCGAAAGGCAAGGCGTTAACCCCGGAGCAGCGACGTATTCAGGAGCTGGAAGCCCGCTGCAATCGCCTGGAGCGAGAGAAAGAAATATTAAAAAAGGCTACAGCTCTCTTGATGTCGGACGAGATGAATGGTACGCGCTGATAGACCGGTTGGGGGAGCAGGAGTCAATTGAACTGGTCTGTGAAGCGTTTGATATCAGTCGTTCCAGCTATTACGAGTACCGCCAACGGCGGAACCGTGTAGATGTGGAGCGCCTGGCCCTGAGGGCTCAGGTAAACCGCCTGTTTACCAAGAGCCGCAGCTCTGCCGGCAGTCGTACAATCATAGGCTTGCTCCGCGAGGAAGGCGTTGTCGTTGGTCGCTTTAAAGTTCGACGACTGATGAGCGAGTTGGGGCTGATCTGTAAGCAGCCAGGCCCTCATGCCTACAAGCAGGCTACCGTTGAACGACCAGATATCCCGAACCATCTGGACCGGGAGTTTGCAGTAGAACGGCCTAACCAAGTCTGGTGTGGTGACATCACCTACATCTGGAGCGGCCAGCGATGGAGCTATCTGGCTGTGGTGCTGGACCTATATGCCCGGCGAGTTGTTGGCTGGGCAATGTCATCCAGTCCGGATGCGGACCTGGTTGTAAAAGCTCTGGATCACGCCTGGGAACAGCGTGGTCAGCCAGAGAAAGTCATGTCCCACTCGGATCAGGGCAGTCAGTACGCCAGTCGCAAGTTCCGTCAGAGGCTCTGGCGCTATCGAATGACACAAAGCATGAGCCGGCGTGGCAACTGCTGGGACAACGCACCGATGGAGCGACTGTTCCGAAGTCTGAAATCTGAGTGGATACCGGCCCTGGGTTATCGAAATCTGCCTGAGGCAAAAAGAGATGTTGGTGGCTATCTGATGGACTACTACAACCGGCAGCGGCCTCACGCATTCAACGGCGGCATTTCGCCTGTTGCAGCTGAGGAAAACCTTAAAATACTGTCCGGGATTAGTTGACCACTACAGATACAGCCTTGAACCAGATTCTCAATAGCAGACATGGAAAGATCGCATGCCACAATAACGATATTCTTGCTCATGCGAGCATTGCCTGGCTTGCGCAGCATCAGCCACATCAATTGAACTGGCGCTGAAACGCCCTGTGGCACCGGCTTCGCGATCTAACTGTTCCGCCCGTTTGCGCCCTTTGTCCAGCGACCGGCCTGCCAGGACAATGTTGCCTTCGATCCGTTGCCCCAAGAGTGTTGCAATAGCCGCCCCTGCAGCTCCATAGCCACCAAGGATAAGAACGCTCTTGTTGCTCTGTCTCATCGTTGCTCAAACTCCTTTTTGACGTACTCCAGTTCAACCCTTTAGTTACTACAGGGTCAAGCCGCAAGCCGTCGAATCGCGGTGGATTAACCAGTGTCGTCAAAAACTAACGACTTAACGTTGACCCTGTAGTGACTACAGGGTTTTAAATAACGGAACTCGTGCAAGAACCGGAGCCGCGAAAATGAGCAAACCCTGCGATGGACCGTGTGGCAGCGAAGATTCTGTCGTAAACAATGAGTTTCAGAGACCCGTCACCGCCGAAACAGGCAGCCAGCTCAGCACCTACAGCGTGCCAAAAATGGATTGCCCCTCAGAAGAGCTAATGATTCGAAGGGCTCTCACGGGTTTTGACAACATTCAGTCACTCTCATTCGACCTATCGAATCGAAAGCTGGAAATTATCCATCAAGGCGAAACCGGACCTATTACCAACAAACTGGAAACCCTGGGTCTGGGGGCTTCCTTGCAGAAGACAGAAGACGCCAGCCCTGAGTCCGTCAGGGCGGCTGAATCGTCTCATGCCAACGAGACTGAGGAATCCGGCACTTTATGGATACTGCTGGCAATCAACGGCCTGATGTTTCTGGTCGAGATGACGATGGGCCTGATCGCGCAGTCTGCTGGCCTAATTGCAGACTCGCTAGACATGCTTGCCGACGCTGCCGTCTACGGTCTTGCTCTTTACGCCGTTGGGCACGGCATCAAAATGCAGGTCAGAGCTGCGCATGTGGCTGGCATTCTCCAGCTTATCCTTGCCGTCGGTGTACTGGTTGAGGTTGGCAGGCGTTTTCTGTTCGGCAGTGATCCCCAGTCGTCAATGATGATGACCGTCGCCTCTGTTGCTCTCGTTGCCAACATCAGCTGCCTTCTTCTGATCGCAAAACACCGTGAAGGCGGTGCTCACATGAAAGCCAGCTGGATCTTTTCGGCCAATGATGTGGTTATCAATCTGGGAGTTATCCTTGCGGGGCTTCTTGTTGCCTGGACCGGTTCAAACTATCCGGATCTGGTTATTGGCGGCGTTGTGGGAGGCATTGTATTCATTGGTGCCAAGCGCATCCTTGCACTAAAAGGATAATTCGATGTCTGAACACCGTGCTAGTTTTTCTACGTTTATCTTTCTCGGCTTTTCCACACTGGTAGCGCTGGCCGACCAGCTTATTAAATGGCTCGTCCAGCAATCCATGGCTTACGGGCAATCGGTTGAGATCACTCCTTTCTTTAATTGGGTGCACGTATGGAATAAAGGCGCTGCCTTTAGTCTCTTCGCCGATGGCGGGGGCTGGCAGCGATATTTTTTTATTGCGATAGCCGTTGTCGTCTCGGCTGTTCTGGTCAAATTGATGCGGGACAGCCATAAGCGAACAGAAGCCCTGGCCTATGCGATGGTACTTGGCGGTGCATTCGGAAATGTCATCGACCGAGTTTTCCGAGGCTACGTTGTCGATTACCTGGATTTCCATTGGCAATCTTGGCATTGGCCGGCGTTCAACCTTGCCGACGTGTTCATCCTCCTGAGCGTGGCCATGATTTTGGTCACGGGCTTCACAGCCGAGAAAGGTGCCGGGAATAACATGGAAAATCGCCAGAATGGCTAGTTTTCGCGCGGTCGCAACACTCGCTAAGCCCTCTGAGCCAGGCTTAGCGAGTGTTGCGACTACGTTTAATTGAACAGCAACGACCAAGGAGAAAACAATGGGCCACGAGCATGCTCACATGTCACCGGATACTAAGGATAAGAGAGTTGCAGTAGCTATCTGGGCGAACGGTATCCTAACCTTGGCTCAGATCGCTGGAGGGATCTTCGCTGGCAGCTTGGCGCTGATAGCCGACGCTATACACAACTTTTCGGATATGGCGTCACTATTTATCGCATTTGCGGCGCGGAAGATTGCACGCCGCCCGGCCGACTCGAAGATGACCTTTGGCTACGGGAGAATTGAGGTTGTTGCGGCACTCATAAATTACACCACTTTGATAATGATCGGGGCATATTTGATCTACGAAGGTGGCATGCGATTCATAGATCCCCCGGAAATCAAGGGGTGGTGGGTAGTTTGGCTTGGCATTATCGCATTGGTAGTGGATGGTTTGACCGCGCTGCTTACTTACTCCATGCAAAAGGACAGCGTCAACATCCGTGCGCTGTTTCTACACAACTTGTCTGATGCGTTTGCGTCAATTGCAGTCGTTGTAGGCGGCGCCCTGATTCTCCTGTACGACATGCGTTGGGTTGATCCCGCGATCACAATTGGTATCGCAAGCTATATTCTCTACCTGGGTCTAACGGAAATCGGCGGAACCATCCGGACACTCATGCTGGGTAGTCCATTGGATATCGACACAGATTCTGTCATCGAGGCTTTATCAAACGTAGAAGGCGTTTTAGACCTTCACCACGTACATTTCTGGCAGATGGGTGAGCATGATGCCTCCCTCGACGCCCATGTGGTGGTCGAAATAAGTGCCTGGAATGAACTTGAAAAAGTCAAGGGTGGGATAAAACGAACTTTGGAAAACGAGTTCGGCATCACTCATTCAACATTGGAGTTTGAACATCCTGATCACAGTCACAAAGATGCCCATACTTATGGCCATGGCTAGCAGGGCTGCTGAAAAGGGTACCGTGTGGCAGATATGCTGCGAATGGCCGACATTCCACTCGGTTACGAGCACGCCATGCGAGACGTAATTGAACGCCACCAGGTCTGGGCCTACCTCATCGCTGTTGTTTTCGGACTGTCTGTGGATTGGACATCATCCCTCGGTGACAGTGTGCCGGATTACTTAATCTGGGGGTTGCTCGGAGTTCTGCTCTACGCCACATTTACTCAAACACCGTTGACCCACCTGTCTGATATGTTCCGGGACCGTCGGTTCATGGGTGCCTTGCTCACCGGAAATTTTCTGGTCATGCCGGCGATCACTGCCTTGCTGATATTGGCGCTGCCGGACAATGACGCGCTGAAGTTGGGAGTGCTTCTGGTATTGCTGATGCCCTGTACCGACTGGTTTGTCACCTTCACTCACCTAGGCAAGGGGGACAGCACCCGAGCCATTGCGGCAACACCGGTTCTGCTGATTGCTCAACTGGGTCTTCTTCCACTTTACCTCTGGCTTTTCATGGGTAATCAGTTCGACGTGAATCTTGAGCTTGGGCGGCACCTCCTGCCGGCCTTTGGCGGGCTGATTATTGTCCCGCTTATCCTGGCATTTCTGACTGAAAAATGGGCCGAAAACTCCAGAAAAGCCATCGGGTTCATTCGCTTCATGGGTCTGATGCCGGTCCCTCTGCTGACAGTCGTACTGTTCATCATCTCAATGACACAGGTCAGCCAGATCGACAGTACCGGCTCACTTATCTGGCCCTTGATGATTCTATTTCCGGCCTATCTTCTAGCTGCGGCTCTGGTTGGAAAGGCTCTGCGCCGGGTCTTTCGATTACCGGTAGAAACCGGTCGCACCGTCATCTTCAGCCTAGGAACACGCAACTCCTTCGTGGTTTTACCTTTGGCACTGTCAATGCCAGAGGCCTGGGCTGTGGCCGTCGTGGTGATTGTCGTCCAGTCTTTGTTGGAACTGTTTGGAATGATGCTTTATCTGCGGTGGGTGCCTAGTCGGCTGCTACCGGACACCTGAATAATCTGAAACCCGTAAACTCATTTAAAATAGGAAGATCTCCCGTGCAAACCCGAACCCTGGTCATCAGTCTCCTTCTTTTTTGTCTGGTTGTCTTTGCTGGTGCTTTTGTTATTTACGATCGCTCCCAGGGCACTAATGAACCCGCCGTTGTTGAAAAAACGCCACTGGTGAGGGATTACTCTCCCGTTATTGGCCCTGAGGACGCGCCGGTAACCATTGTCGAGTTCTTCGACCCATCCTGCGAAGGTTGTCGCGCCATGCATCCCTATGTGAAACAGATTCAGGCTGCCTACCCGGACAACGTGCGTCTGGTACTGCGCTACGTATTGTTTCACAAAGGCTCGGAAGAGGCCGTCAGAATCCTGGAAACCGCCCGTGAACAGGGGGTCTATGAGCCGGTACTGGACGCTGTTATGGAAGCACAACCGAAATGGCACGATGATCCAAAGGTCGCCGCAGCATGGGATGCGGCGGAGTCAGCCGGACTTGATGTCGAAGCCGCTCGGGCCGGTATGAACTCACCCGAGATTGACGGCATTATTCAACAGGATGCTGCGGACGTTAAGGCGGTTGGAATTTCCGGAACCCCAACATTCTACGTTAACGGAGACACCTTGAGCCGCCTGGGGCCTCAGGAACTGTACGACCTGGTGACATCCAAGGTAGGGTCACTGAAATAACAACAAAACAACCGGCAACGCTATGTCACTGCTTGACTACCTTTTACCCTACGATTTCTCGCCGCTGACCGTGCTGAGCTACATGCTCGTGATGGGGTTCTATGGCGTCGGGCTAATTCGGATGCCGGATCAGGATCGGCCTGGCTCGCTACGGATTTTTGCGTTCACCCTGGGGGTGCTGATCTGTTATGCGGTGATGCAGACGCGCTTCGATTACTACGCGCAATACATGTTCTTCGTCCATCGGGGCCAGCATCTGATTCTTCATCACATCGGGCCTATCCTTATCGCCCTGTCCAATCCGTTGCCGGTCCTGCGGTTCTGGTTTGAAAAAATCCGCCCGGGCTGGAGGCGCGCGCTACGGCCTCTGGGTTGGGTTTATCAGGTTCTGCAACAGCCCTTTATCGCCCTTTTCCTATTTGTTGGGCTCATTTATTTCTGGCTGTGGCCATCGATCCATTTCGACGCCATGCTCAGCCGGGAGCTGTACTGGGTCATGAACTGGAGCATGTTGCTGGATGGTCTTCTCTTCTGGTGGTTGATCTTTGACCCAAGACCGCCGGCGATCACCTCATCGTTGGGGTATGGCAGACGCATGTTGGTTCTGGCTGCCGCGTCGGCAATACAATGGAAAGAACGCGCTGTGGCGGCTGCGACAGCTCTGTGATTGGTGTCCAGCACGCTGGGGTCTACCAAGGTCTCTTCAACAACCTAAAAGGATTGTTGGACTGTAAAGACATCGGCGAAGGTGGTCGACAGCGCGTTCTGCGTGATTTGGATCGTTGTCGGAATGTACTGGAACAGCTTGAATTTGAACCTGAGACCGCTGACGAATGAAAACAACACGCAAGACATCCGACAGTCGAGAGCGAGATCTACGTCTTGCGTTAGCTCGCATTCAACGTGGCCGACCCCATACAGGTGAGACCAAAGTCACTATTGCCGCAGTAGCTCGTGAGGCGGGCGTCTCAACGGCGTTGATCCATAACCACTACCCGAATGTGGCCGAGGCAATCCGCGAGGCTCAGGGCCGCTCCAGTCGTGCCCAACGCGACGTAAAGCATCAGGATCTCATAGCGGAACGCGAGAAAAATAAACTGCTCCGCCAAGAACTAGAAGAGCTACGCCTGAAAACCGCTGACCTCGCGTCGATTAATGAAGTTCTGATGGCAGAACTGCGAGCCCTAAAAGCAAGAAGCGGTGACCTTAAAATAGTAGCCCTGCCCTCCCACAAAACGTGACCCACAGATCAAACGGCCTGTAATTTTTGTTCCGAGCCGCCAGATGCGAAATTGCATTTCACGTGACCACCTTTGCATTCGACCTGACCACCGATTGCATCGGATTTGACCAGCACGCTTAGTGGCCATGACCGACAGAGAACGGCCAGAAGCGGACGTTCAAGCATAGACCGGGGATGTCTACCAGAGCGGGGTAGTCCAAGCAGTCATTCAATGCGTCTACAAAAGTAGGGGCGATTCAGCTGGATGCGTTTTTTTGATTTCAAACCCTTGCGAAGGGTAATAGATTACTTATTGAACATTTCGTAAAAAAGCGTAACATTGCCGACCATGATACTTGAACAGCTCAAAGCCCTGGGCAATGACACTCGCATGCAAATGATGGAGTGGCTCAAAGACCCACTCAGTAATTTCCCACCTCAGGATCATGGCGATCCTGCGATAGGAGTGTGCGTAACCCATTTGCAGCACAAGGCCGGGCTTTCACCTTCTGCCGCGTCTGCACATTTAGCTATCTTGCAACGTGCAGGCTTCGTGCTAACCACCCGCATCGGAAAGTGGACTTACTACCGGCGCAATGAGCAGGCGATTGATGACTTTGCGGGTAGGTTGATCATCGAATTGTAATTTTTAAACTTTCATTTCGTTATTTCGCGTAATTAGAAAACATAAGGAAACCCCTATGAGCAGCAAAGCTATCTTCGTCCAACCCGGTGGCGGCTATGAAAAGGTTGTGGTTGGCAGCAGCGAAGTCCGAGCCGCAGCGCGTGGCGAAATCACCGTACGCCTTCACGCCAACTCGCTCAACTACCACGACTTCGCGGTGGTCACCGGTATATGGGGCCCTGCCGAAAAACGCATCCCCATGGCCGATGGTGCAGGTGAAGTCATTGCTGTCGGCCCAGATGTCACTGAATTCAAGGTGGGTGACTCGGTCGTCAGCACCTTCTTCCCGGAGTGGATCAACGGTGCGCCACTGGTTGAAGGCTTTGTTAGCGTGCCAGGTGATGGCATTGACGGCTACGCTCGCGAGCAAGTGACGGCCAAAGCCACATCGTTCACCCTCGCGCCTACTGGCTACAGCCATGCTGAAGCGTCGACGCTTACCACCGCCGGCCTTACTGCATGGCGCGCCCTGATGGCCGATGACTCACTCAAGCCGGGCGACACCGTGCTCGTCCAAGGCACTGGTGGCGTTTCAATTTTCGCCCTGCAGTTCGCTAAAATGGCCGGTGCTACCGTCATTGCTACCTCTTCAAGCGACGAAAAACTTGAACGTCTGAAAGCGCTAGGCGCTGATCATGTGATCAATTACCGCAGAGACCTTAACTGGGGCGAAACTGCACGCGCTCTAACGGGTGGCCGTGGTGTTGACCACATCATCGAAGTCGGCGGCCCTGCGACGCTTGAGCAATCGATGATTGCAATTCGGGTTGCTGGTCACATCTCCGTCATCGGGATATTGAGTGGCGTAAGCGGTGCAATGAATTTTGTACCGGCACTGATCAAGCAAGTGCGTCTGCAGGGTGTATTGGTGGGTAGCCGCAGCCAGCAGCAAGACATGATCCGAGCCATCAATGCTAATGGCATGCGCCCGATTATTGATCGTCATTTCCTTTTGAGCGAGATTGTCGAAGCGTTCAAGTATCAGGAAACCAACCAGCATTTCGGCAAAATTTGCCTGGATATCTAAGCATGCATGAATGGGCATGATCCGTATGCCTATCTCAAAGATGTGCTGACACGGCTGCCGACGCAGCGGACGAGAGAGATTGGCCCATTGCTGCCTGTCGCAACCGGCAGCAATGGGTCGTCTTCTGCCGGTCATGATCAAGAAGCGTGCTGGTCGAATCCGGCCCAAAGGACTGGTCAGGTCGGATGCAAACGGGCGGGCAAGTCTGTGTAATACCCAGCCAGAAACTCGATTGCCGCGTGGAGTCCTGCCATGCCCTTCCATGCCTGATCTTTGGAGCCACATGGATAGCGGATGGGCAGAGCCCGATTAACGTGCGACGACCACCTCAAAAACAAAAAACGTGAAAAAAGCTACCTAGCCTAACCGATTGTATTCTCTAGAAAAAATCGCATCTAACTGTTAGTAAAGCCCCGGAATTATTGCAATCCACCAAGGCGAACACAGGCTTCCTCATCCGGCTTTGGCCTGTTCCCGGTACAACGCAGCCCCGAGCGCCGCAAAGTAACACTGAAAGGTGTCATTGATCCGCTGGCGATGCTCGCCCTGCGGATACAGACCCGCCTTGGCTTCATCAGAGTGAACGGTTCCGTTTACCAGAAATCGGTTACACGGCTGACTGTCTTCAATAAAAGCTTCAAAGGCGCGGGCGCACAGCTCCTCCGGTTTGGCGTAATAAACCGTTTTCAAGTGCTGATCAGCCACCTGGGAGGCCCGGAACAAAGTGCTGGGTGCAGTGCCGTCCTCCGTCAGCATGATGGCCTGGAAGCAGGCGGCTAGCCGTTCATTCAGTGGATGCGGTTTACTGCTTACGCTGTTCAGCCAGGCACTTGAAGCGAAGCCGCACGGTCCGGCATTCCGGTAAGCTTTGCCACCCATGTAGTGATCAAAGGCGTGAAACCATTCATGCGCCAGGCTACCCGCACCAGCGTTCTTGGCCAGCGCCAGTTGCCGGGTGGCGGGAATGTAGTGCGCGGCCACGCCCAGCCGGCCGCCGATGCCATACTGCAGGCCCAGCGTGCTCCTCAGGGAGATCAATGGCTCCGGTCCTCGCAGGATCGTCATCAAATCACACAGCGCCTGATCGAACCGGCCGGATGCCCGGTCCCGCTCCTGGGGCGTCACCCAGCGTCCGACCTCGATGCTGCGAAAATCGAACCGTCGTCTTACGGTGACAAAGGAGACTGCCGATTCAGGTGTCATCCCTGCCCTCCCCGCTTGAGTGACCGGATGACATTGGTGATCACACCAAACACCTCCATCACCATATCGCCCTCGACGGTAATAGGCCGGTACGCTGAATTCCTTGGAAGGAGGCGAACGGGCGGTGGCGTCAAATGCAACTGCTTGACCGTCATCTCGCTTTCCAGGCTGGCGATGATGATATCTCCATGCCTGGCCCGCAGTGATCGGTCTACCACCAGGACATCGCCGGGATAGATGCCCGCCTCAACCATAGACTCCCCCTGAACTCGCACAAAGAACGTGGCAGCCGGGTGCTGGATGCACAGCTCGTTCAGGTCAATGGTTTTCTCAACGTAGTCCTCCGCCGGCGATGGGAAGCCAGCGGAGACCCGCTCCAGAAACATCGGAATGTTCAGGCGAGAGAAGGACTCAAAGTCACCAAGCAGAATGCAGGACATGCTTTACACCGGATACTGTCTGAATATACAGTATTTTGGCGAGACAATATCAGCAGGTCAACCCATCGCTGGGCACAATGCCTTATACTCGGAATAGTGCAGCTGCCAGGAAGGTGGGAGGAGTCTGTATGAAAAGCGTAATACTGATGTTTATTGGCGGCTTATTGGGCGGCCTGATCGGGCCGGTGACGGCGCTGGTGGGTGTGGCAGCCGGTTACGTGTTAGGTCGCGCTCTGACACATTCGGTCGCACCTAAGCCGAGTGAGGAACAGTCGCACTGTCGTTAACGCCGCCCCTCGTAGCATTAATCCTTCACATGCTCCCGAACAAGGTCTAGCGCTTCTTCCATGTGCTCAAACCGATGGCTGCCGCCCTCAAAGCTATGAACCGGAAAATAGTCCCCAAGCGCCCTTACGGTGTCGTTCCACGGAAGCAGTTCATCCCCCTGATCCAGCAGTACCAACCCGCTACCATAGTGGGTGAAAGGATAGTAGCTAGAAACCACTTCGTCCGTCAGTTGATAGGCCTGCCCCTGATGATCAACACCCTGCCCTATCCAGGGCTTGAGAGTGTGACCAGGATCCGTCACCGGGTTGATGGCGACAAACGGAATGCCGGATTCGGCACCCAGAATACCCGCAAGCCATCCCCCCATCGAAGTCCCAACCAGAAGGTCTGGGTTTACTTGCATCAGTTTGTCCAAGCTCTCTTCGATAACGTCTTCCGAGCCTTGGGTGTAATCGATGTCGTGACCATAGACAGGGCCAAGCCTGGCGAGCGTTTTGAGTTTGTCGCTGGTGATATCGAAGTGACTGGCGAAGCCGTGGAGGTAGTATATCTTCAGCATATCCTTCGCTCTGGAGGCTATATTTTTCCTGACCTTAGCACCGTTGCCGGGTAAATGCCTGTTTCACGGCCCAGCTGCTGTCCTCACACAACATCGAATAAAAAAGGGGTGTGGCCGCAACGTGCTCACACCCCTCACTGTAGTTTTCATCCGCCTCATCCGTGAGCTTCTATCGATGGCCGCCAATATGTGTTGTTTCCGAGCCGCCCAAAACCGATTGGCTGGCGCTTTCGATAGGCCTTCCGCTGATTGTCAGCCATGGCACTCTGGGCATCGGCGTCCCGAACATAACGGGCAAGCGTCATCGCAGGGCTGACACCGTAGCGAGCACCGGGCGAGGCACAGGTCCAAATGTGCCGGAGTGCAAGAGCCGCATCAGGGTCTACCTTGTCAAGATAAGCCAGGCCGTAGGCGCAGGCCTCTAAAGTCATGTCGGCATGGTCGCACAACCTTGCAGTTGCTGTCGGCTTACCCCACGTATCATAGGTGTAGGTCTTGCCAATATCGTGCAACAAACCAGCGACGAAACCGAGCTCCTGAAGCTCCCAAGGCATCTCGGGTTCATTGGCCTTCGTCATGACCAGAACGTTCTTCGCCACCTCCAGGGAATGAGCCAGCAGACCACCGGGCTCACTGTGATGGTAATTCCTGCTTGCCGGAGCTTTCAGGAAAACCTCCAATCTGTCACGGCGCTCCAATACTCGCTTAATGAACATCTGTAATGGGGCTGACCGCAAAGACCGTACCGCAGCCACCAGCTGATCCAGTGCCTCCGGCTTAGGGCAGAACGTTCGTGGCAAAGTCTGCAGTGCCGGCAAGCCGGCAACGTCTGCCTGCAACGGGCGACGGATATCGGTCAGCAAAATCTCACTTTCCTCCGTACCAACACAGGCCTGTCCTTTGACTACAACTAGATCCATATGCCCGAGATGCTCTGGGATCACGATAGAGCCGATCACCGCCAATACAACAATGTCGCTGGCACAACTGCTCAAGCGAAGTTTCAGATACGGGATACCCTCATCATCAAAACAAGCAACACGCCCTGTCAGACGGTAGGTGCCTTTGAACGTTTCCTGGGTCAACGGGCGCAGATCATTCAGTTTCATCACCTGCCTCCTTATCGTTTTCGATGACCCGACTCTGAATCAGACGCTCAAAGGCGCTGCCATCCATACGAGTCAGGTTCGGGATGTATCGGGAATACACTTTAAACAGCATTTCCGTTGAAGAATGGCCGAGAGTTCTGGCCACCCACTCCGGGTTCTCACCGGAGGCGAGGAGCAACGTCGCCGCTGTGTGCCGCGTCTGGTAGGGACGGCGTTTTTTTAGCTTGAGATGCTCCAGCAGCGGGTACCAGACACGCTTAGTCACGTTGTTATGGTCAAGTGGCTCACCCAGCCGGTTGCAAAATACGAACTTGCTGAGCTTGCCGGTGGCCTCGTACTGGGCCTTGAGTGCATCGTACACCGGGCCAAACATGGGAATTTCCCGCTGAGAGCCATCTGTTTTGGTGTACTCGGTCTGGCCATGAATGAGGGTTTCTCGCACCAGGATTTCCCGTTTATCGAAATCCACATGCTCCCACTTGAGGCCGTCAACTTCCCCTGTGCGCATGCCGGTGTAGAAACGCACCAGGTAGTAGTTGCGGTAATCTTCCCTGACTGTTTCGAGGATCTTTTCTACCTCATTCAGGGAGAAGGGCTCGATGTGTACCTTCTGCTGCTTCAGCGGCTTGATGTTCAGGTAGGGATTAGTGAAGTCAAACCGCTCCGCCGCCTCCGTCAGAATCATCCGCAGAATGGTCATGTGGCTGTTGATGGTTTTGGGCGCCATCAAACCACTTGCCCCCCTTCCCTTCCGCCGAGCCATCTTGTTACGCGCAGCCAAAATGTCTGGTTTGGAAATCTCGCCTACCCGTTTATCCTTGAAGGCTGGCTTCAGAGAGCTGGCCAGAATGGATTCCACATTACGAGTGTGGGAGTTCCGCCACTGGATTTTCGATTCGAGGAACCACTGGTCAGCGAAGTCTGCGAACAGAGGAGTATCAGATGCTTTGCCATTTTCTGAGTTGCTGCCAGTCCCAGCACCTGCCTGGTTGGCTTGAACCTTCTTGAGGTTACGACTATCAGGGAAATACTCCGCATAGTTGAAGTCACCCAAGAGAATCATGGCCTCAACTTTCTGCAAAAGTGCGTTTACACGTTTGCGGTTTACAAGCGTGTCCGGCAGTGCCGTTTGTTCACGACACCGGTGACCTGCGTACATAAAGTCCAAATACAGCTTTCCTGTCTCTTTCCTTGCCCTCACCTTACCCATGACAAACCACCCCGTTCGCCATAGGAATTGCCAAAAACTCATTCTCCCGGGCACCGTCTAACATTTCCTTTTCGACTTCCTCCCAAAGAAAAAGAATCTTGCGGCGGCCGAACGGCTTGATGTAGTGCTTGCCCTCTAGGAGAACCGTGTCTTTCAGACACTGGCGAATGGTCCGACAGTCATATTTGATTCGACCAGCCAGTTCTTCAGTGGTCAGATAGGTGTAAGAGTTTTCCATCGAAAAATTCCTTCCGTTGCGATACGCTAGATCAACAAAAGACATCCCCTATATCAGAATGCCATCCTAAATGACATTTTATGCAACAAAAGAACACTTGCAAGCGCTTTTTGTCATCCTGGATGATATTTTTTCATTAAGGATAAATTAGAGATGATTCGATGCCACCTGGCCCGCATTATGGGCGAGCACAAAATGAAGATCGTGGATGTGGCGCGAGAGACCGGCCTGAACCGCAACACGGTGACTCTGCTTTACAAAGAGACCGCTCAACGGATCGATCTTGATGCGCTCGACAAACTCTGTAAATTATTCAAATGTGAGGTCAGCGATCTGCTGGAGTTTCAGGAAGACCAATAGGTAAAAATTAAAGATAGCCAAGATAATTCCAGGGAGGGGATTGCTAAATGAGGGATGACCGAGTCGTCCGCTGAGGGATTATTTGGCGTGTGACATAGAAAGACTTACGGTCAATCTCACCCAACCATCAAAATAGGATGTCACAGGGATTGGCACATATGTGTCACATATACGTCACAGGGGAATTTGGTCGCCGCAAAAACAAAAAAGGCAGACCAGTAAGTTACTGATCTGCCTTTCTTTTATATGGTAGCGGGGGCAGGATTCGAACCTACGACCTTCGGGTTATGAGCCCGACGAGCTACCAGACTGCTCCACCCCGCATCAAACTGGCTGTTTACCGGGTCACCCCGATCAACGTGGCGCGAATAATACGGCGTGAAGTTGCCCCTGTCAAAGGAAATTACGGTTTTCCCGTAACTTAGCGTTCCAGAATCGCCGTCACGCCCTGACCACCCGCCGCGCAGATGGAAATCAGGCCTCGACCACTGCCCTTTTCTTCCAGCAATTTGGCCAGGGTTGCGACGATACGACCACCAGTGGCGGCAAACGGGTGCCCGGTTGCCAGACTGGAGCCTTTCACGTTCATCTTTGCCCGGTCAATACTGCCCAGCGGCGTGTCCAGGCCCAGGCGCTCCTTGCAGAAGACCGGATCTTCCCACGCCTTCAGGGTAGACAATACCTGGGCGGCGAAGGCTTCGTGAATTTCGTAGAAGTCGAAATCCTGCAGGGTCAGGCCTGCCTTCTCCAGCATGCGCGGCACGGCATAGGCCGGCGCCATCAGCAGGCCCTCTTTCTTGTCCACGAAGTCCACCGCTGCCACTTCAGAGAACGTCAGCCAGGCCTTCACTTCCATATTATTGGCTTTTGCCCACTCTTCACTTGCCAGCAACACGCAGGAGGCGCCATCCGTCAGGGCGGTGCTGTTGGCAGCAGTCATGGTGCCGTTTTCACGATCAAAACAGGGCTTCAATGTAGCCAATTTTTCAAGGGTGGTATCCGGGCGCAGGATGTTGTCTTTATCCAGACCCGCCATCGGTGTCAGAAGATCCTCGAAGAAGCCCTCGTCATAGGCCTTGGCCAGCTTCTGGTGGCTTTCCCAGGCCAGGTGATCCTGGTCCTCACGGGCAATATTCCACTCCTTCGCCGTGACCTGACAGTGATCCCCCATGGACAGTCCGGTACGCGGCTCGCCATTCTCCGGAATCTCCGGCATCAGGTGGCCAGGGCGGAAACGGCCAAGAATCTTCAGGCGCTCCTTGGCGGTTTTGGCTCGGTTCAGGTCCAGAAGAATCTCCCGCAAGCCCTCACCCACACCGATGGGCGCATCCGACGTGGTATCGGTACCGCCGGCGATGCCGCATTCAATTTGCCCAAGAGCAATTTTGTTCGCCACCAGAATGGCTGCCTCAAGCCCGGTACCACAGGCCTGCTGGATATCATAGGCCGGCGTTTCCGGTGCCAGGCCCGAGCTCAACACCGACTCACGGGTAAGGTTGAAGTCCCGGGAATGTTTAATCACCGCACCAGCGACCACCTCGCCCAGCCTCATGCCCTGGAGGTTGTAGCGATCCACCAGGCCCCGAAGCGTGGATGTCAGCAGCTCCTGATTACTGATTTTGCTGTAGGCGGTGTTGGAGCGGGCAAACGGCGTACGATTACCGCCAATAACAGCGACGCGGCGAATGCCGGGCACCTTTTTGGTAGCCCGAGAACCGGATTTCGTGCCAGTACGAGTGGTTTTTGGTGCCTGTGCCATAGCAAACTGTCCCTTCAGTGGTGATCATAAGTGGTTTGATTCAGGTTAGCCCAGAGTCTAGCGCCTGGCGCCCGTTGCTCATTGGCAACTCTGACAACGCCATGACTGAGTTGAGTCAATCCAATAACTGGCAGAAGCTTTACCCTTTGGGCTATTTCATACTCAACCAAACTCACAAGGAAGAACATCATGTCTGACCTCTACCTGAAACTGGTTAACACTCCGGTTGGCAAAACCGCCGCACAGTCGCTGGGCTTGCCCTCCCCGGCGCCCCTCAGCCGCCTGAAGCGGGTCGACCAGCCATTTATTGAAGGCGACGTATTGATTGGCGCAGGCGCCGGTGCCCGCGCTATCGCCACCCTTGGCTCAATCATTGGCGCCAGCCCGGCGGGCCTGCACCATGCCACGGGCATCGAAACCCTGGCGGACTCCGCTCAGGCGGGCAACAAAGCCAAGGCGCTGGATGTGTCCGGCGAAGTGAACGGAAAGTTCTCAGCCCTGGTATTCGACGCGACCGGTCTCAAAAACCCTCAGGAACTACGTGCTCTGTACGACTTTTTCCATCCGACCATCCGCAAACTGGCCTCCAATGGCCGGGTGCTGGTGATAGGCCTGGACCCTCACACCTGCCGGAAGGCACCCCAGGCCGCCGCCCAGCAAGCCCTTGAAGGCTTTGTACGCGCCGCTGGCAAGGAAATTGGCAAGAAGGGCTGCACGGCCAACCTGGCATGGATGGCTCCGAACGCCGAGAACCAGCTGGATTCCACGGTTCGCTTCTTCCTGTCTGCACGCTCGGCTTATGTTTCCGGCCAGGTGGTGCGTATTGGCAAAGCAGAGGAAGCCAAAGCCACCAACCCGGTGGCTCCGCTGGCCGGCAAGGTAGCCCTGGTCACTGGCGCCTCCCGGGGCATTGGCGCAGCCATTGCAGAAACCCTGGCCCGCGACGGCGCAACCGTTATCGGCCTGGATATCCCCCCGGCATTGGAGGAACTGCAGAAAGTAACCGACGCCATCAAAGGCAAGGCGCTGGCCTGCGACATTACCGAAGAAAAGGCACCCAAGCTGATTGCAGATTTCATTGAAAAAGAAACCGGCGGGGTGGATTTTGTGGTTCACAACGCCGGCATTACCCGCGACAAAACCCTCGGAAACATGCCAGAG
The DNA here is from genome assembly GCF_001574445.1 of Marinobacter excellens LAMA 842. NCBI lineage: Bacteria > Pseudomonadati > Pseudomonadota > Gammaproteobacteria > Pseudomonadales > Marinobacteraceae > Marinobacter > Marinobacter excellens. The sequence continues at coordinate 146,216 of NZ_LOCO01000006.1, read as the reverse complement.
CACTTCTGGGATATGACGATCGCTGTCAACCTGACTGCTGAGGAGTTGATCGATGAAGAACTGGCCGAGCGCAAGCTGATGCGCGACAACGGCCGTATTGTTTGCATTTCCTCCATCAGCGGCATTGCCGGCAACTTCGGCCAGACCAACTATTCCTGCGCCAAGAGCGGTGTGATCGGTTATGTGGAATCTATGGCAAAGCACCTGAAAAACGGCATAACCATCAACGCCATTGCCCCCGGTTTCATCGAAACCCAGATGACCGCCGCCATGCCATTCACCATCCGCGAGGCGGGCCGGCGAATGAACAGCCTGTCTCAGGGCGGACAACCGGTAGACGTGGCAGAAGCCATTGCCTGGTACTGCAACCCGGCTTCTGCCGGCGTTAACGGCAACGTTGTGCGGGTGTGCGGGCAGTCGCTGATCGGCAAATGATGCCGGACCTTGCACCAACCTGAACGACGAAAAACCGGGGGCATCGAGCTCCCGGTTTTTTGTATCGGGGAAGCGGTCAGACTTTCCTTCAGGCGAAAAAAAAGCAGATCCGTTTGGATCTGCTTTTCTTCACATCTGGTGGGTGGTGCAGGGATCGAACCTGCGACCCTCGCCTTGTAAGGGCGATGCTCTCCCAGCTGAGCTAACCACCCGGGAAAAAGTTGGCGGAGCGGACGGGACTCGAACCCGCGACCCCCGGCGTGACAGGCCGGTATTCTAACCAACTGAACTACCGCTCCGCATCGGTTCAACGCTGCAAATAAACGCAAAACCTGAAACCGCTTGAAAATGGTGGGTGGTGCAGGGATCGAACCTGCGACCCTCGCCTTGTAAGGGCGATGCTCTCCCAGCTGAGCTAACCACCCACTTCGTGGCCTTACTGTTCTTCAGGCTCAAAGCGGTCACTTGTCGCGCTTGGCGCTTGTTGATTCAGCATTGCTGCATCAACCAAGTGAGACGCGCATTTTAAGCATTTCACTCACCGTGTCAAATGTTTTCCGGAAAATTCATGAATTTTTTCTGACCCGGCATTACCTGAGCATTTATTAATCAAAATCAGGGGCTTGTGTGCCGTTTGCGCCCGCCAGGAAAGTCGCGCACCTCCCCGGTTTTCTGGCCCGCCTGCTCGCCCTTCTGACGCAACGCCAACTCACTGACTTTGTCTCTCCGTTCATTCGGTATCGCCTGACTGGCCAGCGAACGGTTGAGATCATCCAGCTTGACCCTGACATCCCGCCAGGACTCTTCCAGATAGGGCACCAGGCGCCCCGCCACTTTCTCGAATCGAACTACCAGATTATCTTTGAGCGACATTGTTTTTATCTCACCGCAGTCAACCAACTCCAGTGTAGACAACCCTCGCTCAGAAAATCCACCAGCCGCCGCCGGATTCCTCTTCACGGCGCCGCTTACGCTCCAATTCCAGCTTTGCGTAATCCCGCTCCAACGCCTCCAGCTTCTGATCCGCCTCCAGGGGCTCTGTGGGGCCACCACCGAACGGCCAGTACCAGGAGGCAGACTCATACTTACCCTGCTGTTTCAGTTGCTCAACCTCAAGCTCCCGCTCTTCCTCCAACGCCGCCTTTCGCTTCTTGTAATCCATGTCTTCATTGACCTCAACAATGGAAGCACCAGCATGATTCGGCGCCAGCAGGTCGCTGTTGAGGAACAGGGTGGAAACAATCTGACCGGACTGCATGGCGTAGTCACGGGTCACCAGCTGCAGATCGCCACTGGCCAGGGGATGATCCGGGTCCAGATCCGGATGGCGCCGCTCCGGCTCGGTCAGCTCGTTGTAACGCAGGTAATAGATCTTGCCGGGCTCAACCCGCAGCGTGGCATCGGCAATCAGGCTCAAGCTGAACGAATTCAGCCCCTCCAGTCCCAACAGCGGCCTGCGCATAGCGATGTGGCGCTCACCGGGTTTCACCTCAAGCCAGGTGTAGCTGTTGTTGCGGATGTTGAAGTAGTGCTTGTCGTCGATGTAGACGCTGGGCGACTCGATCTCATCCGCAGCCCATTGGGAGTGAGTGCGGTAGAAGTAAAGAACAGCATTGCGCTGATCCCAGGCATCGGTGTCGATATGGACAAAGTCATGCCCCGACACAGGATGCAGGAAAGCCCCCACACTCTTGCCAATAGATTGATAGATGGTACAGCCGGAGAGCGCCACCACACACAACAGGGCGATAGCGTTCCGAAGGTAAGGCACTCGTTTTTTCATTGTTATGCACTCTTCATCCCTATCGAGTTAGCCGATGATAACAACTGCCACTCAATAGAAATGAGAGCTACCGCAAGGGATGAATACAAATCGTTACATTCACCCCCTACACCCTGGAAGCCGAGTCTTCTGGAGAAGGCAAGAGCCTAGTTTCCGGAAACCTGCGAGCGAAGCTGGTTAACCTCTTCGGACAACCGGACCAGCCGGGAAGTAAGCTGAGACCGCGACGCATCCACCGCATCAACGGTTTTCTTGAGCTCAGACAGCTGATTCCTCAAAGCCCGGACCTCGCCGTCGCCCGCCATGGAGTCCACCTTCTGTTCCAGCGCCGCAATCTGGCCTTCCATGCCACTGATCCCCAGCTTTTGCTCCTGCTCAAAGCGCCTTATCCGGCTCTCAACCACCTGGTCCACATCACCGATCTGCTGACTCAACCGTGTCAACTGCTGCGTTGCCTCCTGGTTCGCTCGCTCCAGCGAAGCGACGGAATCGTCAAGCCGCTGCCGCACCTGCGCCACATCCGCCGACAACCCCGTGCGTGCCTGCTCCAACGATGCGGTCAAATCAGACGCAGCCTTGTTTGCCTGGGCAAGCTGATCATCAACATCCGCCAACCTTTGCTGGTGCTCATCAAGCCGTTTTTTGTTGCGCTCGTTGGCAATCACCCAGAGTTTACGGATTTCACTGTCTGCGGAATCCAGGCGCTCGTCATTAGCCGCAATCTTCTCCTCCAGGGAAGCTCCCCGCTCCTGCAGCGACTCCCCGGTTTCTGATAACTCACCCTCAAAGCGCGCCAGCGCCAACTTACTCTGCCGAGCCCAGTAATCCGCCTCTTCCAGCTGCCCCTCAAGGGCTTCAATACGCTCATTCTGAAAATACCAGCCGGCACCCGCGCCTGCGGCCACGACCACCAACAAAAGCCACATCAACAACCCACCTCCCGGGCCGCCACCGCCAGACGTCTTCTCCGGTTTTGGGGGCTTAGGAGGCTTCTGCCGGTTACTGGCGGATTTACCTTTTTGCCCATCAGGCTTTCTGGGCTCGGCGCCACCAATAGGGGGCTCAGCTCTCAGCTCGTCATCGTCCGGGCGAATGGGTTCCATTACTACTCCTGAATCGGGATGGTCAAAATGTCAGCCACGATAATACCCGCACTTAACAATCCGTTAAAATGAAGCCTTTTAAAGATTACCGGAACCACGCCCGCCCTGTGTTGCATGGTAGGTAGGCAAAACATACAATGGCCGGCTTTCCAATTATCACAGGACAGTTGCATATGCAGCCGCTTGTAGGACTCATCATGGGCTCGAAATCCGACTGGCCCACCATGGAACACGCCGCCGACATGCTCGAAAAACTCGGCGTCGCCTACGAAACCCGGGTGGTCTCCGCCCACCGCACACCCGACCTGCTCTTTGACTACGCCAAAACCGCAGCCGACCGCGGCCTGAAAGTCATCATTGCAGGCGCCGGCGGTGCAGCTCACCTACCCGGCATGGTTGCCTCCCAGACCTCTCTGCCAGTCCTGGGCGTTCCTGTACAATCAAAGGCCCTGAACGGCCTGGATTCGCTGCTGTCTATCGTACAGATGCCTGGCGGCATCGCCGTTGGCACCCTGGCCATCGGCAAAGCGGGCGCCACCAACGCCGGCCTGCTGGCAGCACAGATTATTGGCACGTCTGACGATGGCGTCCGAAAGGCTGTTGACGAGTTCAGAGCAACACAAACACAAACAATTCTGGATAACCCTGATCCAAGAGATCAGTGAAGCCAACTCCCAAGGCTGGATGAGCAGTTCGGGGAAGGCTTTCCAAAACTGTGCGGAGCCATGGATGGCGGAGCCCAAGCGCCCCATGGATGGGCTTGAGCGTGTTTTGGAAAGCCTTCCCCGAACTGCTCACACCACCAATGTCAGAGCCGAAACCGTGGCAGGAGAAATTACATGAGAATTGGTGTACTTGGCGCCGGCCAACTAGGCCGCATGCTAGCCCTCGCAGGCTACCCCCTGGCCAAAGACTTCGTGTTCTATGACATGTCCGGCAGCCCCAGCGCCGGCCTTGGCGAAGTCATCATCGACCGTGACGGCCAATACCTGGACGACTTCATCTCCCGGGTTGACCGCGTCACCTACGAATTCGAACACCTGCCCGTCGCCGTGGCAGAAGAACTCGCCAAACACAAACCCGTGCATCCCTGCCCCAGGGCCCTGGAAGTTTGCCAGAACCGCGAAGCCGAAAAGACCCTGTTCGGCCGCCTGGGCATCCCCACACCCCAATGGCAAATCGCAGACAGCGCCGAGTCACTCAAAGCCGCTGCCGAAGAACTCGGCTGCCCGGTAGTTGCCAAGTCCATCACCGAAGGCTACGACGGCAAAGGCCAGGCAGTACTGAAAACACCGGAAGAAGCACAAGCCGCCTGGAGCAGCATCGGGCACCCACGGGTGATCGTCGAAAAGTTCGTCAACTTCAAACGTGAAGTATCGATTATTGCCGTGCGCGCGGAGGACGGCGACCTGGCCTTCTACCCCATTGCCGAGAACACCCACCACGAAGGCATCCTTCGTTATTCCATTGCTCCCGCGCCTGCGCTTCAGGCACACATTCAGCAAGACGCAGAGAAATACATCAAATCTCTGCTGAACGAATTGAACTACGTGGGCGTATTAACCCTCGAGCTTTTTGAGACCGATGATGGCCTGGTGGCCAACGAAATGGCGCCGCGAGTACACAACTCCGGGCACTGGACCATCGAAGGTGCGATGACCAGCCAGTTTGAAAACCACATTCGCGCTGTCAGCGGCCATGCCCTGGGCAACGTGGTAGCCAGAGGGCTTAGCTGCATGATAAACATCATCGGCGAGCATGGAGACATTGAACGCATACTGGAACTGCCCTACGCTCATGTTCACCTCTACAATAAAGGTGAGCGCCCGGGGCGCAAGCTGGGGCATGTAAATATTCTGGCCGACAGCTATGAAGAGCTGGTTTGGCGGGTCCGGAACTGCGCACAGTTCCTGCCCGGCAGCCCCGAGTTTACAAGTACTCTTACACCAAGGGGTTGATTTAGCTCAAATCGCCCCTATATTGCTGTGACGTACACATTCAACATAAACAGAGAGACAGGGAGAACGACCTCATGGCATTTGAACTTCCCGCACTGCCTTACGAAAAAAACGCTCTGGAACCGCACATGTCCCAGGAAACCCTGGAATACCATTACGGCAAGCATCACCAGACCTACGTCACCAAGCTGAATGGCCTGATCGACGGCACCGATAATGCCAGCAAATCCCTGGAAGACATTATCAAGAGCGCGAGCGGCCCACTGTTTAACAACGCTGCGCAGGTATGGAACCACACCTTCTTCTGGAACTGCCTGAGCCCGAACGGCGGTGGCGAGCCCACTGGCGCTGCCAAAGAGGCGATCGAGAAGGCCTTTGGTTCTTTCGAAGAGTTCAAGAAAGAATTCAACGACAAAGCCGCCAACAACTTCGGCTCAGGCTGGACCTGGCTGGTGAAGAAGGCTGACGGCAGCGTCGCCATTGTCAATACCAGCAACGCGGAAACACCGCTGACTGGTGCTGACAAGCCGGTACTGACTGTCGACGTATGGGAACACGCCTACTACATCGACTACCGGAACAGTCGCCCGAACTACCTCGAAGGCTTCTGGAACCTGGTCAACTGGGATTTCGTTAACGAAAATCTGGCCTGATCACAGAGAAGTGCACTCCGGAAGCAGCCTGGCTGCTTCCGCCCGAACGCCCGCCAGGTCTGCCTGGCGGGCGTTTCTGTATCCAAATGCGACGAAACCGCAACAAATCGATACACGCCCACCCATGATTATTTGAAAAAATCGGCCATACTCCATGCAGTTGCAAAAATCTGAACCATACTGTCGTACACGGCAGGCCTGACCCTGGCGCCTGCACCCAAGAACAATCCGGACAGATGAGCCACAAGACTCGGAATGCAAACCTCCTTCAAAGTTGAAAATCACCTGGGATACCGAATCCTGCGCTGGGTGCTGATTGTCGCCCTGTTGACAGGCATCCTGGTCAGCACCGTTCAGGTTGCTCTCGACGCCAGGCGGGTATCCATGGAACTGGAACGCCAGGCCAACCAGACCATGGCAATGGTTCGTTACGCCGCCACCCAGTCCGTTTTCAGTATTGATAACACCCTGGCCCAGCAAGTGGTTGATGGCCTTTTCGCGCTGGAGCCCATTCACCTCGCTCGCATTTCCCACCCGGATGGCGACCAATTGGGCGGCCGGCTCAGGCCGCTGCAAGACCGGGCATTCCGCCCCATTACCGACCCCATTTTCGGCAGCATTCGTGAATACCGCGAAAGCCTGCACCGAGGCACCAGCCCAGACACGATCTACGGCTACCTTGAAGTGCACTACGACACTGCCCCTATCGCTGAGAACTGGCTGAACCGGGCATTAATCACCTTTGGTTCAGGCATTGCACTGGCACTGATTCTGGGCCTTGTACTGTTCGTGGTGTTCCACCTGGTACTTACCCGCCCCCTTTTGCGCATTGTACAGTCCGTTCGCACAGTCGACCCGGCACGGCCCGACGACCGGCTGATTGCGGTTCCGGACGGACATCGGGCAGACGAGCTTGGGCTATGGGTGAACGCCACCAATAATCTTCTGGTATCTATCGCTGAGAGCCAGAAAAGGCATCAGGAAGCCGAAGATCGGGTCAACCGCCTGGCACGCTATGACACTCTGACCGGGCTACCCAGCCGCGACGCATTCATGGAAGACCTGCAACACGACATCGTGACTGCCAGGGAATCCCATGGCATACTGGCATTGACGGTTTGCGGCATTGATGACTTCAAATCCGTGAACGAACAGTGCGGCTTCCGAACTGGCGACACCATATTGCAGACCGTCGCCAGTCGCCTGACCGCCAACCTGCCTTCGGAACGGTTCAGTGTTGCCCGGCTGGGCAGCGACCAGTTTGTGGTTGTTGAGAAGCGGCTGCGCGATGGATTTCAGGCGGCCGATACCGCCGAAAAGATTCTGGGCAGCTTCGCCACCCCGATCAACGCCGGCAACCATCGCATATCCATGACGGCTACCCTCGGTATTGCCCTGTTCCCCTCCGATGCTGACCAGGCCGACCGGCTTCTGCAAAGCGCCGAACAGACCATGGCACTGGCCAAGCAGAACGGACACAATCATTTCCAGTTCTACGTAGCCAGCATTGATCAGGAAATCCGAGAACGCAAACAGCTTGAGAAAGACCTGAGCAACGCCCTCGCAAATCACGAGTTCCATCTGGTCTACCAGCCTCAGATCAACCTTGAGACCAAGCGAATTATCGGTGCAGAAGCGCTGTTGCGCTGGGAACATCCCGAGCGCGGCATGATTCCCCCTGATCACTTCATCCCCGTTGCCGAGTCCAATGGCGCCATCGTCGAGATTGGCCAATGGGTACTGGACCAGGCCTGCTGGCAAGCCGCCCGATGGGCCAGTGAAGGCTCACCCCTCAGAATTGCGGTGAACCTGTCTGCTGTTCAGCTTCGCCAGGAATCCATCGTCGATGACATCCTGAACACCCTGAAACGCCACAACATCCCCGCCGGCCGGCTAGAGCTTGAGGTCACCGAAACCAGCTTCATGACCAATCTCAGCGATGCCGTGGCCAAGCTGCATCGCCTGCATCGGGCAGGCATCAGCATCGCGGTGGACGATTTTGGCACCGGATACTCGTCTCTCACCTACCTGAAGCAGATGCCGGTTCAGCACCTGAAAATCGACAAGCAGTTCATTCGGGACTTGCTGGTCAATGAGGAAGACACACGAATTGCCAACACCATCATTGACCTTGGCAAAAGTCTGAACCTCACCGTCGTGGCCGAAGGGGTTGAAACCGCCGAACAAGAGTACTATCTGAGCCAGCGTGGTTGTAAACTGGCCCAGGGGTACTTTTTCAGCAAACCACTGCCACCCAAGGAATTTGAGACGTTTGTACACACTTTCCATGCCCGTATCGTGGAAAATAACGCCTGAACCTTTCATCCTGAGGAGTAGTCATGGGAACGACCGTCATCGGCCTTGTTGTTATTGCCGTTGTCATACTGTACCTGGTGTTTATCTACAACAACCTGGTATCGCTGCGCAATCAGTTCAAGAATGGCTTTGCGCAGATTGATGTGCAGCTGCAGCGCCGCCATGACCTGATTCCCAACCTGGTGGAAGCCGCCAAGGCCTACCTCGTTCACGAAAAATCGACGCTGACCCAGGTGATGGAAGCCCGCAACAACGCCGTCAGCGCCCAGAAAGACGCGGCGAAAGACCCGGGGGACGGCACCAAGATCCAGCGTTTGGGCAGTGCCGAGAACCTGCTGACCAAAGCTCTGGCAAACTTCTACGCCGTTTCTGAAAACTACCCGGAACTGAAAGCCAACGAAACCATCCAGCAACTGATGGAAGAGCTCTCCAGCACCGAAAACCGGGTGGCCTTTGCCCGCCAGGCCTACAATGACAGCGTGATGACCTACAACATTTTCCGCGAGAAGTTCCCGAACAATATTGTTGCCGGCATGTTTGCCTTCAAGGAAACCGCCCAGCTGCAACTGGAAACCCCGGAAGCGCGCCAGGTACCAAAAGTCAGCTTCTGAGGCCTGAATCATGGCAAACCCCGGTTTCTTCCAGCGCCAGGCCGATGCCCGGCGCAATACCGGCCTGTTAATCGTCCTGTTTCTGACAGCAGTCACCCTGATTACCCTGGCCGTTTGTCTGGTCGGTTACCTTGTCACCCGCAGCCAAACCTCCGCTCTGCCCTTCCATTACTGGCTCACTTCCAGCCACGGACTCACCACCGCACTCGCGGTGGTGTTGCTTATAGGCGTTGGCTCGCTGGTGCGCTGGGCAGACCTGGCTGGTGGCGGTAGCCGGGTGGCCAAAATGGTGGGCGCCCGCCCGATTGAGCCCGACACCAACGATCCCGAAGAACGCAAACTTCGCAATATCGTGGAAGAAATGGCCATCGCCAGTGGTGTGCCCGTGCCAGATCTGTACGTGATGGACAACGAAACCAGCATCAACGCCTTTGTGGCAGGCTACACGCCTGGTGAGGCCGTTATGGTGGTTACCCACGGCGCACTTACCCACCTCACCCGAGACGAGCTTCAGGGCGTGGTGGGGCACGAGTTCAGCCATATATTGAATGGTGATATGCGCATTAACGTCCGGCTGATTGCGCTGCTGGCCGGCATTCTGATGCTTGGTCAGATTGGCCAGTTCCTGCTTCGGGCAGGTTTCTACAGCGGCGGCCGAAGCCGAAATCGGGATGGCCGTGCGCAGGCTGCAATGGGCCTGATAGGTTTTGCCCTGATGATCATCGGCTATGTGGGTGTGTTCTTCGGCCGACTGATTCAGGCAGCGGTATCCCGGCAAAGGGAAATGCTGGCCGACGCCTCCTCCGTACAATTTACCCGTAACCCCGAAGGCATAGGCAGCGCCCTGTTCAAAATTGGTATGAAGGGCGGCTACCTGGACACCACCAGCCATGCCAGCGATATGAACCACATGTGTTTTGGTGAGTCGGCACGGATGAAGTTCAGTTCTCTTCTCGCCTCCCACCCGCCCATCAACGAACGCATCAATGCAATCCAGCCGGGTATGCTGGCACGCTTACGCAGCCGCCTGCGAGACACTGAACCAGGCCAAAAGCTTCGCCAGGACACCTCAAAGACTACCGGCAAAGCGGGCCTGAACGACCTGGTCAATCAGGTTGTGGCGCCTGCCAGGGGCCGTAGTAGCTCATCACCGGTGCGCTCTTCCCTGGCACCCGATACGCCACAGCCGGCAGAAAAGCTGTCCACACGGGTAGGCACCGTCAGCGCCCAGAGCGAAGCCTTTGCCGTCCAGCTTCTGGAACAATTGCCATCCACCTTCCGTAACCTGCTCTACACCCGCTCCGGCGCGATTCAGCTGTGCTATGCCCTGCTGATCTTTGATCTCTCGCCGAGCATCCAGAAACAACGACTGACGCTGTTAACCGAACACCCGCTACTGGGCGCTCAGCCAGACCTGCTGGACAAAATGCTGCCAGCCCTGGCAAGGCTGGGTGAAACTGCACGCTTCCCGGTACTGGAACTGGCCATGCCGGCATTGCGGAAACTGGACCCGGAAGAACGCGACGCCCTGCTTAAAAACGTTCAGAAGCTGGTCGCAGCCGACAACCGGGTGAGCCTGTTCGAGATGGCCCTGACCACCTTCCTGAACCGGCATCTCGAGCTTGGCGCAGAACAGGTTGTACCGGTCAAATACCGAAACTATCGCCAGGTGATGCCGGCCCTGCGGCGCCTGCTCAGCCTGTTCGCCCGCGCCGGCACCGACACCCCTGAGGACGCCGACAAACTGTATCTTGAAGCCATGGCCGGCTTTGGCACCAGTCAGGAAGAAAGCAGAGCCGGGAAGGTGTCCATGCGAGAACTGAGAGAAGCGCTGGAAATACTGAATCGGCTGTCGCCGCTACTGAAGCCCGCCGTTATCGACGCCTGCGGCTACTGCGTGACTCACGATGGCAAGGTGGATGTTCGGGAGTATGAGTTAATGCGACTGGTAGCAGATCAGCTGGATTGCCCGATGCCTCTCCGGGGTCTGTCCCCGAACGGGGACTGACCCACTTTTGCCCGTCTGTTGCACCCCAGCCTAACTACCTACTCGGCCTTCCAAAATGGGTCAGTCCCCATTCGGGGACAGACCCTAGGGGACTGACCCACCTTTGCCCGTCTGTTGCACCCAAGTCTGACCTCGTACCTAGCCTTCCAAAATGGGTCAGTCCCCATTTGGGGACAGACCCTGAGAGACTGACCCACCTTTGCCCGTCTGTTGCACCTAAGTCTGACAACGTGCTTGGCCTGCCAAAATGGGTCAGTCCCCGTTCGGGGACAGACCCCGGGACCCTACTGCCTACGCCCCTGGAACAGCATATCCACCGAGGGCTGGTCTTCCGGGGCGGGCAGGCCGAGCTTTTCGCGGACTTCAAGGTTTACGTCCCACAGCTGGTTAAACTTCTCGGTAGTGGCAGCCACGCTCTCGTCTTTACCGAGCATAATGGTCGGCCTCAGGAAGACCAGCAGGTTGCGCTTGATGCGGGTTTCAGACTCCGATGAGAACAGGCGCCCAAGCAACGGGATATCCCCTAGCAGCGGCACCTTACTCTTGTTGACCTGGAAGTCATCCTTGATCAGCCCGCCCAGAACCACGGTTTCACCATCATCGGCGAGCACGGTGGTTTTGATTTCACGCTTGTTGGTGATCAGATCAGAGGCGCCAGAGACCGTCGTGGTAGAGATATCCTCGGTGGTCTGCTCGACCACCAGCCGAACCAGGCCGTCGGCACTGATGGTCGGTGTTACTTTCAGGGAAAGGCCCACATCACGGCGCTCAATGGTGGTAAACGGGTTGGTGGTTCCATCACCGGTAACCGTCGACTGCCCCGTCCGGAACGGCACGTTCTGGCCCACAATAATCTCGGATTCCTGATTATCCAAGGTAATGATGCTCGGTGTCGAAAGCAGGTTGGCAGCGGATGAGGAAGACAGCGCCTGAATCAGAATACCCCAGGTGAGACCGTCCCGATCCCGCTGGCCAGCGCCAACGGTAATGCCGCCGCCCAACTGCGGCAGGGTATCGCCTACCAGCGCACCAATCACCGAGTTCAGCCCCAGCATGCCCTCACCACTGGTAAGGTTAGTGCCCATTACCGGGAAAGCGTTGGCAGACTCATCACCAGCCGCCAGTTGGACACCCAACTGATCTCCCAGCTCGTCACTGATCTCGACAATCGCCGCTTCAATCATCACCTGAGCCCGGCGCACATCCAGAGCGGCCACAATTTGCTCGGCTTCCTGCATCAACGACGGCTCGCCACGGACAACCAACGCATTCAAACCTTCATCGGCGAACACCGAGAAGCTTGCGGAACGGCTACCCGATGAGCCACTACCCCCGGAACCACTGCCGGTACTCGATTCCCGCACCACTTCTCCCATCACGCCCTTTAGGATTTCGGTCAGGGCTTTGGAGTCAGCGTGCTTGAGTCGGATGACTTTTGTCGTGCCGCCAGTTGCCGAGGGCTGATCAAGCTGGCGAATCAAGCCCCGCATTTTGTCACGAAAAGTCTCGTCGCCCCTGAGAATCAGCCGATTGCTCCGCTCATCCGCAGTCACACTGTACTTTCTCGCGGAACTGTCACCGCTACCGCGACGCAATTCATCGGGCGCGAGTTCCTGCAGGAGTTTGACCATATCGCCCACCCAGGCTTCCCTGAGCTGGATAACCTCAACCTCGTATTTGGAAGGGCTGTCCAGTTCGCGAACGATCTGCTCAATACGCTGGATATTGGAAGAATGGTCACTGACAATCAACGCATTAGCTGCTGCCACGCCGGCCAGATGTCCATACTTGGCCACCAGCGGGCGCAGGATGGGCACCAACTCCAGGGCATTGGCATTATCAATTTGGATAACCCGGGTAATCAGCTGTTCAGATGGGGTAACCTCGAATCGATCCAGAATCTCGGCAGACTGCTTTGCATCCACCTGCTGGATGATCTTGATCACTTCTTCCCCGGGAATGGCGGTGAAACCGTGCACATTCAATACCGCCAGGAACAGATCATAGATTTCGTGCTTGTTCATGGGCGCACTGGACAGTACGGTCACCTTGCCCTTAACCCTGGGGTCCACCACAAAACTGTACCCGGTAATATCCGCCACCTGAGTGACAAAAGCCCGGATGTCCGCATCCTTGAGGTTCAACCGCCAGGTTTCATCCTGTGCCTGAGCCACCGATAGGATTGGCAACAGCAGAAGAAACACGAGGGTCCGGAGTACGTTGGTCTTGTGGTTATACATCTGGCGATATCGTCCTGTTGTAATGTTCCCGATCAGCGCCACTGCTCGGGTATGGCATAGCTGACGGTCAGTATGGAGCCGTCTCGTTCTATCTCGATATCCAGCTGGGCCTGGCTTCGCCAGTCTTCCAGCAGGGATTTGTCCTGTTCTACATCACCCAGGCGCTGACCGTTAATGGCAGTAATGACATCGCCCTGGCGCAGATTGACCGCATTGAGCATCGGGTTGGAGCCATCGTACACATACCCAGAAGCGCCGCTGTCATCCGCTGGCCGTAAGCCGTAAGCCGCCAATGCCGCAGCCCCTTCTGCATCCAGCTGCTGCCTGGCCCCGGCCAGGAAATCATCGGGCGATTCTGCCGCCTGAACCGGTGCGTCCGCAACCATTACCGAAGAGTCCAGCTGCTCTTCAAATGCGAGCGATTCATAGCGGCCGCCACGCCGAATCAGAATGCGGTCTGATTCCACCTCGGCCAGCTCTGCATTACCGGGCAGGGTTTCACCTACCCGGTAATACTCGGTTTCACCATTGCTTCCGGCAACTATAGCACCGGAGTCTTCCGGCCGCTGCCCTATCAGCACCCCCTCGAGGCGCAACCGTAGCCCGGTTTCAGGTGCGCTGCGGCGAACAACCTCTGCCACACCGGCCTGCCGCTCTGGCCGGCCGAAAAATTCGTAACCGGCGATGGAAGCCTGGGGCACCCGGTTCTGGGCGCCAGGTTGGCCACCCAACTGTGCCGGGACATCCGGAACCGGCCGATCAGACCATGCATACAACCAGGTCAGTTTGGCCGCCGAAATACTCAGATAAACCACCAGGGCGACCAGAATAATGTTTGCCAGGGCTCTGGATAGACGCTCCTGATGATGTACTGCCAATCCTGCCACGTCAGAACCCTCCCGGCAGTATTGGCTGACGAACCCGGAACACCACATCACCCGGGCGCGCACTGTCGGGCCATGGCTGCTGCGCCAGGTCGACCATGCGCTTATATACCCTGAGCTCCATCATGCCGTCCCAAAGAATACTGGCATCCGCAGCTGGGCCATCGCCGCCCTGCTCCGATACCGTCAAAGCAACGCCACCCTCGGTGGTATCTACATTAGCCTGCATAGGCGGGAACTCTGCCTGCCCGGTCTGATTCCCCATAGGCCAGGTAACCAGCCCTCCATTCCAGCGCCCGACACCGTCGGCTTGCTGTAATCGGTTATCCGCGAAGACCAGGCGTAGTCGATCGATACTGACGTCCCCTTCAATCATCGCTCCGCCGCTCTGGCGAATCAGATCTTCGAATTCCTCTACCGCTATTCGGCCGCGGGCCGTCACATCCAGGTTACCCGGCCAACCGATACTAGCAGTTCCCTCCACCCGGGATTGTGACGACGCCAGGGAAATTCCAATCGGTAACTCCAATCCGGTCAGCGAGGGCCACCCCAACGTCCACTGCACCCGGGCCGGAAAACCGGCAACCACAACGCCTGCGGCGCCATCCCAGAGCCGACCCGACACCTGTTGCACCACTACCTGCGGTGGCAACTGGACATACCGGGAAGCCTGATGCCAAACCCATCCCGCCGGCACCCACAGCACCAGAACCACGCCATACACCAGCAAGCCAAGCAGCAACATCAGCAGGATCTTGGCAGGGCGCAGGAAAGGCTTGGCTTGGGGTTCAGTCATTGAGTTTTGCACGTTAATGAACGGGTAACCGAGTCTAACAAAGCCATTGGGCAACTTCATGACAAAAATAACGAAAAACCCCGCACCAGTGTGAACCAGCGCGGGGTTTTTCAGGGGTAGATCGGGCCAGACCTCAGAAACTGAGATCTGGTCGGGACCTGGCCGGCATTACATCATGCCGCCCATGCCTCCCATTCCGCCCATTCCACCCATGTCTGGCATACCGCCAGCTTTCTCGTCTTCAGGCTCGTCCGCGACCATCGCCTCGGTGGTGATGATCAGGGATGCTACGGAGGCAGCCGCCTGCAGGGAAGAACGGGTGACCTTGGCAGGATCCAGGATACCCATTTCCAGCATGTCGCCGTACTGCTCGGTTGCGGCGTTGAAGCCGAAGGAACCTTCGCCTTCTTTCACCTTGGCAACCACAACAGAGGATTCACCACCTGCGTTGAATACGATCTGACGCAGCGGCGCTTCCATGGCACGGCGCAGAATGTTCACGCCGGCTTTCTGCTCTTCGTTGATGGCGTCTACCTTGTCCAGGGCCGCAATGGCGCGGATCAGGGTCACACCACCACCGGCTACGATGCCTTCTTCAACGGCAGCGCGGGTGGAGTGAAGCGCGTCTTCAACACGGGCCTTCTTCTCTTTCATTTCCACTTCAGAGCCGGCACCAACCTTGATCACGGCAACACCGCCAGCCAGCTTGGCTACGCGCTCTTGCAGCTTCTCTTTGTCGTAGTCAGAGGTGCTGTCTTCGATCTGCTTGCGGATCTGCTCAACGCGGGCTTCGATATCGCCCTGAGCGCCGGCACCGCCGATCAGAGTGGTGTTTTCCTTGGTCACATTAACGCGCTTGGCAGTACCCAGGTCATCCAGAGTGGTGTTCTCCAGGGTCAGACCTACTTCCTCGGAAATCACGGTACCACCAGTCAGGATGGCGATGTCCTGCAGCATTTCCTTACGACGGTCACCAAAGCCAGGTGCTTTAACCGCGTTCACCTTAACGATGCCACGCATGTTGTTCACAACCAGAGTGGCCAGGGCTTCGCCTTCGATGTCTTCGGCGATGATCTGCAGCGGCTTGCCAGCCTTAGCCACAGCTTCCAGCACCGGCAGCAGTTCGCGGATGTTGGAGATTTTCTTGTCAACCAGCAGGATGTACGGGTCGTCCAGCTCGGCAGACATGTTGTCCTGGTTGTTGATGAAGTAGGGGCTCAGGTAGCCACGGTCAAACTGCATACCTTCAACAACGTCCAGCTCGTCTTCCAGGCCACGGCCTTCCTCAACGGTAATGACGCCTTCTTTGCCTACGCGCTCCATGGCGTCTGCAATGATCTTGCCGATGGTCTCATCACCATTGGCGGAGATGGTGCCAACCTGGGCGATCATGCGGCTGTCGTCGCAGGGCTTGGCCATTTCACGAATGGCTTTAACGGCTTCAGCCGTCCCCTTGTCGATACCGCGCTTCAGATCCATCGGGTTCATGCCGGCAGTCACTGCCTTGATGCCCTCATTGACGATAGACTGGGCCAGAACCGTTGCGGTAGTGGTACCGTCACCAGCGGTTTCGTTGGCCTGGGAAGCAACTTCCTTGACCATCTGCGCGCCCATGTTCTCGAACTTGTCTTTCAGCTCGATTTCCTTGGCCACAGACACACCGTCTTTGGTCACGGTCGGAGCGCCGAAAGACTTCTCCAGAACCACGTTACGGCCTTTCGGGCCCAGGGTTACCTTGACTGCGTCTGCCAGGATGTTTACACCTGCAACCATGCGTTTGCGGGCGCTATCACCGAATTTAACGTCTTTTGCTGCCATGTCTTCTATTCCTGTTCGTTAAACCGAAGTTGAATAAGATCGGATTAATGAGCGTTCGTACTTATCGCTGCTGCGATCACTCAAGCACGCCGTAGATTTCGCTTTCGCTCATGATGAGCAGCTCTTCACCGTCAACCTTTACGGTGTTACCGGCATACTGACCGAAGACCACGGTGTCACCCACCTTGACCGCCAGTGCACGGGTTTCGCCGTTATCCAGAATACGGCCATTGCCCACAGCAACTACCTCACCCTGGGAAGGCTTCTCTTTGGCGTTACCCGGCAGCACGATGCCACCCGCAGTTTTCTCTTCTTCTTCCTTACGGCGTACGACAACACGATCGTGTAGCGGACGAATTTTCATTGCTCGGTTTCTCCAATAGTCAGATTAATGTGGCAATGACAATTGCATGTTAAAAGTGTCTGGCCGGAACCCCGGACCGGACAAATTGCCCCGGCATCCAAGCCACTGATAGACAGCAGTTTTCAGCCTGAGACGAATCTGTGGTGAGTTAATGGGGTTGCCACCAACGTTTTCAACACCCGTAGCGAAAAAAATTTCACTTTTTTTCGTCGCCCTCACCGCGCTCCCGTGCCCGCTCAAGGCGTTCCCGATCGCTCTCCGTCTGATCCTGATATTCACCTTCAATAATGTCGCCATTGGCATCCCGATCAAACGGCCGCTGCGGCCGGAACGGTCCGTGCCCTTCAAACGGACTCTGCCCGAATGGCCCGGCACCGCCGCCAGCACCAAAATAAAAGCTCCGACTCTGGCCGGCTACCGTCATTCGCCTCAAAGCCTTCGCCGCGAGCCAGTGCCGGGACCCCGGCAGCAAACAGGCAAACCCCACCGCATCGGTAATAAACCCGGGTGTCAGCAACAAGGCCCCGCCCACGGCCAGAATCAGCCCCTCAGCCACTTCCTTCGCCGGCAATTCGCCGCTGTTCAAGCGCTGGTTCGCCCGCAACAACGTGGCCAACCCCTGCTGGCGCAACAGCCAGGCGCCAATGACGGCGGTCAGCAGCACCAGCCCGATGGTGTTCAACACCCCGATCAGGCCGCCGACCTTGATCAGAACCACCATCTCGGCGATGGGCAGAATAATGAAAAGAAAAAGGAAAACGGGCAAAATGCCTCCTTATAAAAACGATGCAGACACACAGAGAACGTAAACCACCTCTGAACTTAATTAGGGCAAACCATGAAACTTCAAGATTCAGTGATCGCAATCACCGGCGGCGGCCAGGGCCTCGGCCGCGCCATGGCAGAATACCTGGCAGCCAAAGGCGCCAAGCTCGCGCTCATCGACCTGATGGAAGACAAACTGGCGGAAGCCGCCGACGCCTGCAAACAAGCCGGTGGCGATGCAAAAACCTATGTCTGCAACGTCGCTAAAGAAAACGATGTTGAGAAAACCTTCCAGGCCATCATCAACGACTTTGGCCACCTGAACGGCCTGGTGAACAACGCTGGCATTCTGCGCGACGGCCTGATGGTGAAATTCAAGGACGGCAAACTGGAAAAACGCATGGAACTGGCCCAGTGGCAGTCCGTCATTGATGTAAACCTCACCGGCGTATTCCTGTGCGGCCGCGAAGCCGCCACCCGCATGATCGAAAACGGTGACCAGGGCG
Source organism: Marinobacter excellens LAMA 842 (assembly GCF_001574445.1). NCBI lineage: Bacteria > Pseudomonadati > Pseudomonadota > Gammaproteobacteria > Pseudomonadales > Marinobacteraceae > Marinobacter > Marinobacter excellens. Next base: position 127,976 of record NZ_LOCO01000006.1, on the reverse strand, counting down.
TCATTATCAACATCGCCTCCATCTCCCGCGCTGGCAACATGGGCCAGAGCAACTACTCCGCCGCCAAGGCCGGCGTATCGGCCCTGGTGCCGGTCTGGGCCAAGGAACTGGCACGCTACGGCATCCGCTGCATGGGTATCGCCCCTGGCTTCATCGAAACCGAAATGACAGCCTCCATGAAACCCGAAGCCTTGGAGAAAATGACCGCGGGCATTCCGCTCAAGCGCATGGGTAAGCCGGAGGAAATCGCCTCTGCCGTGGCGTTCATCTTCGAGAACGACTACGTCTCCGGCCGTATGATCGAAGTGGACGGCGCACTGCGTCTCTAGTGTACTGGCGCCCGGGGCTCTGAATGGACGAGTTCGAGAAGCTCGAGAAGGAACCGACAAAAGAGCAGAAAATCTGGCAGGTAGTGGCCGCCATTCCGCAAGGAAAAGTGGCCAGCTACGGCCAGGTCGCCGCCATGGCCGGCCTGGGCCGCCAGGCGCGCTTTGTTGGCCGGGCCCTGGGCAAACTGCCCGCCGGCCACAGCATCCCCTGGCACCGGGTTATCCGCAGCAACGGCCAGATCGCTTTTCCACAAGGCACAGAAACCTGCCAGCTTCAAACCGAGAAGCTGAGACTCGAAGGGGTGGAGGTGTATACAGGAAGGGTAAAGATGAAGGATTTTCAGTGGCAGCCTTAGGAACCACTCAGGCCTGCCCCAAGCCCGATTCAAGCGCCCTGGCCTGAGCCTCAAAATCTTCAGGACGCTTCTTTCGAAACATCTCAAGGTTGCTGAGTTTCCAACGCAGTGCTGGCAATTCTTGTGCGTGACGACACGTCAAGAGCGACCAATCTGGCTCAGCACGAGCCAAGCCAATCAGAAACTGCCTTTGTGAGTCCGTTAACCTCACAACCAGCTCTCGCTGCAACCGAGCCCGGGTCTCAGTCAGGGTTTCTAGCGAGCATTCGACTTCGCTCATACCAACAAATGCTCTCTCGAATTCATTGGCGATATTCTTCTCATTACAGAAAATAACTTCGTGGGATGGGCGGTTATGCCCCGCAAGATAGACGACAAAGCACTCAATCATCCCCTCGGTGATGCCGCCGGATTCATACAGCTGCCAAACGTCAAACAAATCCCGAGGGTGCTGTCGATCAAGCGCAGCGACCAGCTTGCCCCCGTAAAGCTCATCAGACGCCAGTATTGGAAGATCGAACTCAACGCTAAACCGATCGCTCGTGCGCGCACTCAACCGGCGCCGCTCTGGAGGCAACACGCTACCACGAAAGACGACGTTGACTTCGATTTTGACCTGACTGGTTTCGCTTTCGACGATCAGCTTGGTATCGCCAAGATTTCGGGCAGGAATCAGTCGCGCATGCAGCCCGAGCTTAAAAATGCGTTCACTGATGGCCGCCAGCTGCTGGTTGACGTCTCGCAAAGCCTCATCCCGGGATTTCTCCCGTGGAAGATAAACAACATCAATATCAACCGACAACCAGGGCATATCCCGAAGAAACAGATTGATGGCAGTGCCACCTTTCATCGCGAATATATCGTTGGCAAATACCTCCGGCGCCACGGTTAATAACAGGCGCACCGTGTCAGCGTATGACTTCTCCATACTAATCCCTATCCTTGGGGGTTGAGGCTGAGCAATGTGTCATCATCCAGCCTGGTCATCCAGCGGGAGGAACTGCCGGTACGAACCGGAAAGTCCTCCAACAAAGCATCAACATCCACTAATTCAGTTTCTCTTGCCCAGGTAAGATACAGGCGCACCGCTTTAACGCTCGTGCAACAGGAAAGCAGATTACCGAGAACCTGCTTTCTGGGTGAGCGCAGACCATCGAAGAGATTACGGGCTTCCTCGAGACTCTGTTTCACACCGACTTCATAAAGAAGCTCAAGAACCGCTCGCTCCGGACAAGCGACAACCACATGCTCGGGCAATCCCGGCGGTGTGGTGAGAGTCTTTGTTGCCAGCTCGTTATCCGACCACTCAAACAATCGCGCATGGCAGTATCGTGAAGGGAAACGGGAGGTAAACCAGTCTGGCAAGGTATAACGCTTATCTCCCCACAGCACACAGCTCTCCGTACTGCCCAGATTATGCCGAACCCCCTGCAGCGCCAAAGCGCTCTTTCCGCCGATGTGCAATCCTGCAACTCGGTTCTGCAACAACTTCAAGCCGCCGAAGATATCAAAATCGTCGTTGGGGAAAGCATAGACCCCGTGCCCCAAACGAACGAGCCAACCGGCCTCTGCATACTGAGCCGCCAGCTGCGGTGAAACTCCAAACCGGGCTAGCACAGACAAATCGAAAGGCCCGCCTCGGGGCAGCTCAGCCTGCAAACGTTTGAGTACCTGGTGTCGTGAAATTCTGCTCATAGACTAAAAATAGCACACCAGCTAATCGCCACAAAGAAAATGTAAAGATCACGCCATAACAATCTGCTTTGACTATATTTATAGTGCAAATTCTAATCGGGAAACTTTAGGGACGGGAGAGAAAAAAGTGCAGGGAAAACCTTGAAATTGATTTCAGTGGCAGCCCTGAGCAGAACACCCAGGGCCGCACTGATACTACTGAAAACTCAAATCGCCTAAGATCAAACCGCCTTGGCAGCAATGATCTTGTCGTGCCACTCAACCGGGCCGGTCTGGTGCACGGAGCTGCCGCGGGAATCCACCGCTACGGTTACCGGCATGTCTTCCACTTCGAACTCGTAGATGGCTTCCATACCCAGCTCTTCAAAGGCCACCACCACGGCACCCTTGATTGCCTTGGACACCAGGTAAGCCGCACCGCCCACCGCCATCAGGTATACCGCGCCGTGCTTCTTGATCGCATCAATAGCAACCTGGCCACGCTCGGCTTTACCGATCATGCCGGTCAGGCCGGTTTTCTCCAGCATGGTGTCGGTGAACTTGTCCATACGGGTGGCGGTAGTGGGGCCAGCCGGGCCAACCACTTCTTCGCGCACCGGATCAACCGGGCCCACGTAATAGATGAAGCGGCCTTTCAGATCTACCGGCAGCTCCTCGCCACGTTCGATCATATCCACCATCTTCTTGTGGGCCGCATCACGGCCGGTCAGCATCTTGCCAGACAGCAAAACGGTTTCACCGGGCTGCCAGTCTTTCACGTCTTCCGGCGTTACAGTGTCCAGATTTACACGGCGAACGTTCTCGCCCACTTCCCAGGTGATTTCCGGCCAGTCGTCCAGGCTCGGCGGTGTCTGCAGAGACGGGCCAGAGCCATCCAGCACGAAGTGCGCGTGGCGGGTAGCGGCACAGTTCGGAATAATCGCCACCGGCTTGTTGGCCGCATGTGTCGGGAAATCCTTAACCTTCACATCCAGAACCGTGGTCAGACCACCCAGACCCTGGGCGCCAATGCCCAGCTCGTTGACCTTCTCGAACAACTCCAGGCGCAACTCTTCAGATCGGTTGGACGCGCCACGGGCCTGCAGATCGTGAATATCGATCGGGTCAAGCAGGGCTTCCTTGGCCAGCTCCATTGCCTTCTCGGCGGTACCACCAATACCAATACCCAGCATACCAGGCGGACACCAGCCGGCACCCATCTGCGGCACCATCTTCAGCACCCAGTCCACCACCGAGTCAGACGGGTTCAGCATGGCAAACTTGGACTTGGCTTCAGAGCCGCCGCCCTTGGCTGCCACATGCACGTCTACCGTGTTACCCGGAACCATCTTGTAATGGATGATCGCGGGGGTGTTGTCCTTGGTGTTCTGGCGCTTGCCGTCCGGGTCGGCCAGCACGGAGGCACGAAGAACATTGTCCGGGTGGGTGTAAGCACGGCGCACGCCTTCGTTGATCACGTCGTCCAGCGGCATGTCGCACTCGAATTTCACATCCATGCCAATGTTCACAAATACGGTCACAATGCCGGTGTCCTGGCAGATCGGGCGATGGCCCTGGGCACACATCCGGGAATTAATCAGGATCTGGGCCATGGCATCCTTGGCAGCCTGGGACTCTTCGCGCTGATAGGCCTCGTACACAGCCTGAATAAAATCCTTGGGGTGATAGTAGGAAATAAACTGCAGCGCATCGGCTACGCTTTCGATCAGGTCGTCCTGGCGGATAACAGTGGTCATAGTCGCCTCATCAGCTTTCTGATTATCGGAAGTGTGCGGAGCCACCCAGGCAGCCCCTGCTTATATAAGGAAGCGTGAGTTTACCAGAAATGAACCCGATAGGACTCGACAAACCCGCCGGTGCCCACTATTTTTCAGAAAGGCCACTCCGACTGTGCGGGGAGGGATTCCGAAAGCAGAATCACACTTTTGGCTGATCAACACTTGCCAGACTGTCGCTATAGTCAAAGCTACAGAAATTGGCTCAAGTGCTGGCTACAATTTCAGACAACGAACGAATTCATAAAAGCAGAACAGGCAAAAGCACGGAATTCAGGGGCCGACCGGTTCCGTCTACGCCGGATATAACGACACAACAACAGGAAAAGGTTCCACCCATGTTCAAGAAAACTCTAATAAGTCTTGCCGTGGCTTCTTCCCTTGGGTTGACTGGTTGCTTCGATAGCGCCGGCGATGGGGGTAATGCGAATCCGGATTATAAAATCAGCCAGGATAAAAATCGGGCTGAGTTCCTTGCTCAATTTGAGGGAAAAACCTGGCCGGTGTTTGATCCGTTCCCCGCGGTGTCCGACCTGCCAATTCCGAATGATCTGATTTATGCAAACGTGGGTGACGGTTCTTTTGCGGTTGGCGACACACAGCCCCCCGTAACCACGGCACTGAACGGCCTGAGTGGCGCATCAACGGTAGCGCCCATCGACCTGAAATTCAGCCAATCGATCGATGCGGAATCAGTTGTTGGTCCAGACCTTGGCGCATTGGTTAGAGTACAGACTTCTGGCGGAAATCCTGATCCCGCCGACATTCAAGCTATTCTCGCGCAAAACGTGTTTGTAATTGAGCTTGACTACGCCAGTGGAGACCCACTGAGAGGCCTTCGCGCAACTGAAGTTCCTGATGGCGACCTTTTCTTCGATTTCGAAGTTGAGGTAAAGGCTCTCAGCGGTACAGACTACGTTCGGATTCTCCCAACCAAACCTCTTGATCCGTTCAAGCGATACGTGGTCGCGCTCACAAAGGACATTCTGGACTCTAATGGCGACCCAATCGTCAGCTCACCAGCTTATACAGAGCTCAAAGGCGAGTCCGTACTTGGCCCAAGCGTCGATGCCGTTCGCAATCTGATCAAGAATTTCTGGGAACCAACAGCAAGATCGGCCATAAGCGGCCTCAGAACCAACTTTGGTGGGACTGCTATTGATGCTGAGAACATCGCCATGGCATACAGTTTCACGACGTCCAACGATAAGAAGGTTCTCCAGTACATAGCAAACCCGGCCCAGTGGATCGAAGACCAGCTGCGACTGTCAGTAACGACCGAGGCAGCAAAAAGGGCAAGGGGCGCGCACTTGTTGTTGCTTAATGAGAACAATGTTCCCAATGCCCCCTCACTCCCCGCGACTACGTGGGATATGAACGGTGACGGTGTAGTCTCGAAAGCTGACTTCCAGCCATTCTATGACATTTATGCCGCCCAACTTCCAGGTATTTTGGCCTCTTTCGGTTTCTCTGAAATTGAAGATGCAGTGGCTCTCGCCTCGGGCGCGTTTGAGCCCAGCTCAGTTAATCCAGCGCTCGCATCTTGCGATGCCGAGCCATTTGTTGTGAGTGCCGAACCGGTTGTCACCGTGCCTGATAAGTTCCAGTGTGCAGGGATCCTTCTGAAAGGTGGTCTGCAGGCTCAAGGAATTACATTCCCTGAACCAAAGGCATCAGAACCCTCTATCGACTTCAGTTCAGCAATGCCGGCGCCAGCTGTCTCTGCTGTGCTGTCCAGCATTCCTGGAGCAAACAATGTTCTTGTTGCGCAAGGCTCAATCACTCTGCCCTACTTCTTGGGAACACCAAGCAGCGAGAGTGGTGCCGCGCTTAGAACAGAATTCTGGAAAGCGGACACACAACTCGCTGCAGGCCTTAACAATGCATTCAAAGATGCTGGGTTGGTCATCCCACAAGGTACCGGCAAGTCAGAGGTTGTGAATGCCGTGTTCCCGTTCCCGAAAAAGAACGCGGACATTACCGTGCCGATGTTGGTTATGTATCCCACAGGTACTGACCTAGAAGACGCAACTACCGAACTTCCAGTGGTGATCTATCAACATGGCATCACGACCGATCGCAGCGCAGCATTGACTTTCGGTAGTGCGCTTGCGGCGAACGGCGTAGCTGTTGTTGCGATAGATCAGCCCTTGCACGGTGTAGCGCCGTTCTCGGTTAGCGATCAACAAACGCTCGCCAGCAGTTTGCTCGAGGCTGCAGAGTCTAAGGCTGAACTGCCGAGCGGAACCTGGGACAACGAAACGCTAATCACCGCCGCTATCCAAGGCGATGTCGATACGCTTACCAATGCTGGCATCCCGGCAATAAATGCCAACATCCTTGTTGGAACGGTAGCCCGAGCGGGCAGCACCATTCCGGGTCTCAGCCCTGCGTTCACTGGTCAAGGCCTTGCTTCAGAGGGAGCCACAGAGCGGCACTTTGGCTATGGCACTGACGACTTCAACAACATCATTAAGATGAACTTTGATTCGAGCGCCGCAGCGGGAGATTCCGGGGATTTGTTCATAAACCTGACGAACTTCTTGGGTTCTCGAGACAACCTGCGTCAAGGTTCTGTCGATTTGATGACAGTGCGGGCTTCTATCGGCTCAATTGCACCAGCATTTGATGCGTCCAATGTATATTTCGTTGGCCACTCGCTCGGAACGATCAATGGCGGGGCCTTTGTCGCTTCCACCAACGCTTCAGGTCGTTCAGACCTTGAAATTCAAGCAGCCAACCTTCTAACCCCGGTGGGTGGCGTCGTTCGTATGCTGGAAAACTCACCAGTGTTCGGCCCAACCATCGTCGGCGGGCTATCCGCCCAGACCGGTTTGACGCAACAGGATGCTGGCCTGCAGACGTATTTTAACGTTCTTCAGCACGCGATAGACTCCGTTGACCCGGTCAACTTTGTTGCGGACCTTCAGAATTCTGTCATCTCTGAAGTGGACGGCGATACAACAACCATCAATGACGGCCGGGTAAACAATCTCAACGGCTCATTCCCCGGTGAAGTGGGCGGCCAGATTGTCATGGTGGATATGCAATCCTCAAAGGCGCCGCTCTCTGGCTCCACCCCGCTTAGCGAGCTGATTGGCGCGAATAGGGTTGCGAGCAGCGACGCAGGCGGTGTTGATTTGCCGGCTTACGTCAAGTTCACCTCACTTGCCCAGCACAGCACGCCGGTGCTGCCGTCAGCGAAAAAAGATCAGAACGGTGACGACATTCCGGGATCCGCAGACCTTGCAAATGCAACCTTCAGCCAGATGGTTCTCCAAACTCTCAGTCTGATCGCAACAGGCGGAGCTGTTGTCGCGGTGGACACAGGCGACACTGAGCGCCCTGATACTTCTATCTCAATAGTGGACCCAGACTGATAGCATAGCCGTTATGACTTAGGCGAATACCCCGGCGAAAGCCGGGGTATTTTTTGGGGATAACGAGACCATCGACTTATCTGAGGCTTAAGTTGATCCCGAGTTGCCGCTGCCCCACACCATCCCCCCGATCCCTCTCAACCACCATCCCCCGAGCCTTAATCTGCGGATGCTCCGCGGCCTCCTCAATCGTCAAAACCGGCTCCACACAAGCATCCACCTCGGCAAAAGTTGCCCGCCAATCGGCAAACGTTTTCGCTCCAATCTTCTCTTTAATGGCATCTTTCAACTTCTGCTGATGTTCAGGGTTCTGGCTCAGTGCAAAGCTCTTCATCTCGCTGAGCCCGAGCGTGTCACATAACCTTGCGGAGAACTGCGGCTCCAGGCTGCCTACTGACAACCACCGGCCATCGCTGGTCTGGTAGTAATCGTAGAAGGTGCCACCGTTGAGCATTCCACCCTCCGGCTTCTGGGGCTGGCCGCCGGCCAGGGCGGCGGCGCCGGCCATGGCGTTCAGGGCGAAGGCGGCGTCGGTCATGCTGATGTCGATAAAGGCTCCCTGCCCGGTTTGCTGGCGCTGGATGACTGCGGCAAGGATGCCCATCACCGCATGGTGAGAGCCGCCGGCCACGTCGGCAACCTGTATACCCATGGGTGGTGGGCCGCTGTCGGCGCGGCCGCAGTGGCTGGCGACGCCGGAGATGGCCAGGTAATTGATGTCATGGCCGGCGCGGTCTTTGTAGGGGCCGGTCTGGCCGTAACCAGTGATGGCACAGTATATGAGATTCGGGTTGATGGCTTTGAGGGTTTCGTAGCCAATGCCCAGCCGATCCATCACACCCGGGCGGAATTGCTCCACTACGATGTCGTAGTCTTTGACCAGTTCTTTCACCTTCTCCACGCTCTCAGGCTGTTTCAGGTTGAGCTGGAGTGTCTGCTTGCCACGACTGAGGTACGAGAAGGTGGTGCTGAACTTGCCATCAAACGGGGGCATTACCTTGGCCAGGTCTACCCTGTCCGGCGCTTCCACACGCAGCACCTCCGCGCCCATGTCGGCAAGCATCATGGTGGCGTAGGGGCCGGGTAACAGGGTGCTGAAATCGAGTATTTTCAGGGCGTTCAGTGGGCCTGCCATGGTCGTCTCCATTGGTTGATCTGAGGTATTGTTATTACTGTGGCTCATGCTGCCGGGTTTTGCAGAGGGGGCCAACTGCCGGTTCCTTCATTCCCATTGGCAGAATCTTCCATCTTTCGCGAAATCAGATGGTTGCATTGTCCCTCGGGGCACTTATGATGAACATCGTTTCCATCAATGGCACCGGTTATGTCTACCCTTACGGTTTCAAAGCATTTCGTTGAAGCATCCCTCTCCGGCGCGGAGCGCCTGGGGCTGGATAGCCGTGCGCTGCTGCAGGAGGCCGGCATTTCGCCGGATTTGCTGCGCATAGACATGGCCCGGGTAAGCAGCGACCAGTTCAGCCGGCTGATGCAGGTGATCTGGAACCGCACCGGTGACGAGTTTATGGGCATGGGGCCGCGGAAGGCCCGCACCGGCACCTTTGCCACCATGTGCGCCCTGGTGATTAATTGCCAGACGCTGGAAGAAGTCTACGAGCAGGCGTTCCGCTTCTCCCGCCTGTTTGAGCCCATGGTGAGCATGGAACTGGAAGTTAACGAAGACAACGCCCGGCTGGTGGCCCGTATCGAGGGCGAGATTCACGACCCAAGCTATTTCCTGCGCGAGAGCATCCTGGTGATCTGGCACCGCCTGGGCAGCTGGCTGATTGGCCAGCCGGTGGAGCTGGAGAAGGCGGAGTTCAACTATCCCCGCCCCGAGCATGGCGATGAGTACCGCCATATCTTCCATTGCCCACTGGCGTTCGACTCCGACTGCATCGCCCTCACCTTCAGCAAGCGTTTTCTCTCCGCCCCGGTGATCCGGGACAAGCCGGAGATGCGCCAGTTTCTGAAAACCTCGCCGGCGGATCTGTTATCCCGGCCGGACGAGAGCAACACCTGGACGGGCCGAATCCGGGGACTGATTGGCCGGGATTTTTCCAAGCCCATGCCGGACTTTGACTGGATTGCCCAGGAATTGCATACCAGTCCGCAAACCCTCCGGCGGCGGCTGAAGCAGGAAAATACGTCGTTTCAGGAGATTAAGGATCTGCTACGGCGGGATATGGCTATTTACTACCTGAGCCATCAGGAATTGCCGATCAACGATATCGCCGAGCGGGTCGGCTTTACCGAACCGTCCACTTTCCATCGGGCTTTCAAGAAGTGGACTGGCGTCACCCCGGGCGCCTGGCGTGAAGGCGAACGGGGTGACCTGGCCAACTGATCAGGAGCCGGAGCTGCCCTGCTGCACGTTGCGAATCAGCCGGCCCAGGGTCAGGGCAATCTCATTCACCTGGTTTCGGCTTTGAGCCAGCTGGAACAGCCGGGAGCCATCCCTCGGATCATAAATCCAGCAGGCGCCTACAGCGGGCTCACAGTCCCAGCGGGGCTGTGGGTTTACGCCAAATACCGGCAGCGAAACAGACTTCCGGACGGTTGTATCATCGGTGTTCCGGGTGATTTCCTGAATGTTCAGGTTACCGTTGGCAACGCTCACCCGGTACCGGATGTCTGCTGGCCGGTCCAACCGCACCACGGTTTTGTCCCTGCGCCAGCCGGCGGTTTCCAAGAGGGCATTGAGATGGATGGTCAACGCCTCCCGGTCTGAGTCGGCCAGGTACAGCTGGCGCAGGCTTTTCAGCTCCTGGCCGCCCGCCGGTTCGATAATGGCCACGGGCTCTTTGGCTTCGCCATTGCCGTTGGCCAGCGCCCGCACGTTGGCGCGATTTTCTTTCTCAATATCGGTGATCAGCTTCAGTGACTGCTGGTAGTGCTTCCCATCCACTCCAGCCCTGCTCACATAAGCTTCCAGGGCCGCCCGCGCCTCGTTGAGGTGGCCGGCCTGCAACATTGCTCGGCCGCGGTAGTAGAAATAATCTGCGGGCTTTTCGGTTTCCATCTTCTGCAGACGGTTCAGGTACTCGCTCGCCTCACCCCAGCGCTCTGCCGAAACGGCCTCTTCAGTAGCCAGCATCAGGCGACGGATCTCATGCTCCGGTGCCAACGACTGCCCGTGGGCAGAAACCGTGGCCAACGAGGCCACCATTGCCAGGCCTGCCACTAATGACCGCCCACCGGCCAGGCTTACAATTCTGGGTGACAACATACCGCTACTCCTGATTGTCATTTGTGCCTTCTTCCGCCACCTCAGGTGCGTCGCTACCTGCGTCTGTAGGCGCGCCAAGCTCGGTATGCTTCGGCTCGCCGGAATCGGCATCTTCGTCATCCGCATCCACCTCGGCCTGGTCCACAATGGCCTTGGGCAGTTCCTTCTTTACCCGAACCCCAAGTTCCACAAAACGGTTGGCCTGGGAGATCAGATTACCACGGCCACGAGTCAGCGTATTCATGGCGTTATCATAGGTGCCCTGAGCCGTGTGCAGCTGGGTGCCCAAGCGCTCCATGGCCTCCACAAACACCCGAAGTTTGTCGTAGACGGCGCCAGCCCGGTCGGCAATCCGACGGGCGTTTTGGCTTTGCCGCTCGTAACGCCAGATATTTTCAATCGTCCTGAGGGTCGCCAGCAAGGTGGTGGGAGTCACCACAATAATCTTTCGCTCGAAGGCTTCTGCGAACAGGTTCTCGTCTTGCTGGAATGCTGCCACAAAGGCTGGCTCGATTGGCATGAACAGCAGCACGAAATCCGGAGAATGCAGGCCATTAAGCTGGCTGTAGTCTTTCTCACTCAGGCTCCGGATATGGCTGCGCACCGCCTCTACGTGTTGCTTGAGGGCTTCGTCACGGGCGCTGTCTTCCTCGGCCACTACCCACTGCTGGTAAGCCAGCAGTGACACTTTCGAGTCTACCACCAGGTTGCGCTGGTCCGGCAGATGTACGATGACATCGGGGCGCAGTAACTGGTTGTCTTCGTCCCGGTAGCTGCCCTGGGTTTCGTATTCCACACCCTTGCGCAGGCCTGAGCGTTCCAACACTCGCTCAAGAATCAATTCCCCCCAGTTGCCCTGTACTTTCTTGTCGCCTTTGAGGGCGCGAGTCAGGTTGGCGGCTTCCTCGGTAATCTGGCGGTTCAGATCCTGCAGCGATTTAATTTCGCTTCGCAGGGCCTGGCGATCCCGGGTTTCGGTGGTGTATACATCCTCAACCCGTTTGCGGAAGTCCTGGAGCTGGTCCCGGAACGGGTTGAGCAGGGAATCCAGGCTGGTTTTCGACTGCTGACTGAAGCGCTCGCTTTTCTGGTCAAAGATGCGGTTGGCCAGGTTCTCAAACTCCTGTTTGAGAGCGTCCCGGTTTTTCTCAAGCAGCTCCATTTTTTCCTCTGCCGAGCGGCGCTCTTTGTCCAGGGTCACCTGTTGTTCCCGGAGCTCCACTTTCAGCTGGTTGAACTCATCGCTCAGGCTCTCAGCCCGCAGTCGGAGATCCCGGTTCTCCTGCTCCAGCTGACTTAACCGGTCCCGGCGACTGGCCAGCTCCGAATCGGTAGAGGCCAATCGGTTCTCCAGACTGGTGGCTTTCTGACGCCAGGTCTCGAGACTGTTATCCCGCTCCAGCAGGGTTTGCCGCTGCTGCTCTATCTGCTGTTCCAGATGGCTTACCTGTTGATGGTGCAACGCCTGAGCCTGATCCGATTCGCGCAACCGGGCATTCTGATCAGACAACTCCTGTGCCTTCAGATCCAGCGCGGCACGAACTTTGCGCACTGTCAAAGCGGCCCAGACCAGGCCAGCAAACAAGGCGACGCACGCCACCAGAAGCGTGATAATCCAGCCGGCCAGCCATTCGGGGCGTAGCTCCATAAGATTGGTCAGGGTATCGACCACAGCGTGAAACTCCTTTCGTAGCGTGTTAACACCAAAGATTTTCAATGGTTAGTGTTAGCGAACCAGTCTACCCCAAGCGCGGAACTTTTTGCCCGTTAAACCCTCATTACCTGTGCTGATCTCAGTTCCGCCCTCGACTGATTGGCATTTCCGGCAAGTGACGGAATCCGGTTCTTTACGGCCAACGTAAATTGCTCTACAAGGATTAAAAGGATCTCTCAACGGCGCAGGGTTCCGACACCAGGAGCGCGCCAAGGCAGGAACAGCACATGCTCAAGGCACTTTGGAGAAAACTGGGCGTAGATACCATGCCGACATCAGGCGCGGGATGCATTGATGAAACACTTGGAACCTCCGAAGCGTTGGCGGGGCACGAATCTGTTCGGGTGTTGCCGCATATTACCCACACCGGCGAATTTCACCTTGAGCGCCTGACCCAACTTCTTAACTCACGCTACGGCCAGTCAGTGCCAACAAATGAGCACAGCGCTGTGAGCGACCAGGCGCTAAAAGACATCGTGGGCTTTGCCTCACGCATTCAAGATCAGGATATCCAGCGCGAACTGCTACTGTTCTATCTGAACTGCTCCCCGGTGATCCAGGAATTTCTCCGCTCTGAAACCGCCCTTGGCCACGAACAGCTGATTTCACTCTGAGTCGTTTTTCAGGGCCTTAACCAACTGTAAAGTATTCACACAGGTCACGTGTAGTATACTTTGCCGCTTGATTCAGAAACACATTCAAAGGCTGCCTTTATAATCGGTCGCAGAAACCGCTTCCGCAGCCAGTTCAGGGGAAATCAATGGGTTACAGGTTCTTCCAGCCTCGGCGCTTCCTGATGTTCGTTATTCCAGCCATAGCGCTTGTGATCACCGGCTGCTCGGCAGACCGTTACTTCATGGTCCCCAAAAATAACATGGAAGACCTGAGAACGTCGGTACAAACCCAGAGAGCCACGCTTGTGACGATGGAGAGCAACGCCACCGTGCGTCATGAGCAGCTTCTCAATAAAAGCGACGCTGCCACACAATCCATTCTGGACGCCATCGCTACTCAGGTTGAAAGGCCCGTCTGCCCACCGGCCGCAGTACCCGTGTGCCCTGCCGTTGCAGAGAACCAGGGGCGCGCCGACAGGCTGAAAGGCAAGGTGATTGTAGGGGAAATAGAAAAGTTCTACCTGGCCGGCCCCGGGCACATCTACACCGCTCGCATTGATAGTGGCGCAGAGACATCTTCGATCCACGCACGCAACGTCAAACGTTTCGAGCGGGATGGCAGCAACTGGGTACGCTTTGAGGTCCCGGTGCCCGGCGCGGACGGGGAATGGGTCACCATGGAGCGGGAGATATCGCGCCGTGTTAGGGTCATCCAGGCCAGTGCCGAAGAGGCCGAGCGGCGCGTAGTGGTGGAACTCCAGTTTGCCATTGGCGACCACCAGCAAGTGGCTGAGTTTACCCTTGCTGACCGGGCGAACCTGACTTACGAAGTACTGATCGGCCGTAACGTGTTACGGGATGTCATGCTCATTGACGTGGGCAAGGAGTACGCCACGGAACTCCCCGATTCCTACCGCAGGAAAGCGGTTAACGGGGATGACTCATGACCGTCCGCTCCAGAGCACCTTTCTACGCCTTTGTTCTGCTGCTGATTGCCGCTGGCATTTCCATTGCCACCTGGCGGCATATCGAGCTTGGCGTACCCTGGATGACAGGAGAGCAACGGCCAGTCTGGATGATCGAGGCCCGGGTGGACTTCGTCGGACAGGATGAGGCGGCACAGATCAGTCTGCACATTCCGGAACAACCACCGGGGTTTAGCATCCTCACCGAGCAAGCAGCGTCCCCAGGCTATGGTTTCTCTATCATCGAAACCTCGGGTAGCCGGCGCGCCGAGTGGACAAAGCGGGATGTCTCCGGCCCCCAGACACTCTATTTCAAAGCCCAGTTTGTGCCTGATGACAGTGCCGGGGAATCCGCGCGGTCACGAAAACCGAGGCCAACCCCCACCTTTTGGGAAGAACCCCAGGCTACCGCAGTCCGCGAAGTACTGCGCCAGGCTAACGAACGCTCCAGCTCTCCGGAAAGCCTGACACGGGAGCTAATCCGGCTGCTTCAGCCTGACAGCCGAACCCAGAACACCACCCTATTGGTCGCTGACGACAACTATCTGCAAATGCTGGTTCGAATGCTGAATCATGCTGGCATCCCAGCCCGCACCGCCGACGCACTCAAACTGGAAGATGCCCGCCGGCGCCAGCAATTGATGCAATTCCTGCAGATACATAACGGTGACCGCTGGCTCACCTTTGATCCAAGAACCGCCGAACAAGGGGTACCGGAAAACCTGTTGCTGTGGCGCCAAGGGTCGGAGTCGCTGCTTGATGTGGTGGGTGGCGACAACTCCCAGGTGAGTTTCTCCATGCTCCGGCAGACGGTGCCCGCACTTCAGCTGGCCACCCTGGAGGCCAACAAGAACGGCCTTGGGGTACTGGGTTTCTACCAACTCCCGATCGAAGAACAAAGCATGTTCCGAATGCTGCTGTTACTGCCCATCGGGGCCCTGATTGTGGCATTTATGCGAATTGTCATCGGGGTGCGCACCTCCGGTACATTCATGCCCGTGTTGATTGCCGTGGCGTTTGTTCAGACAACCCTGGTGCCCGGACTGATCGCTTTCCTGTCGGTAGTGGCTATTGGGCTGCTGTTACGAGGCTATCTCTCCAGCCTCAACCTGCTTCTGGTTTCACGAATATCTGCGCTGATCATCCTGGTGATCTTCATCACCGCAGGGCTCAGCATTATTGGCTATCAAATGGGATTCAACACCGGCATGACCGTCACCTTTTTCCCGATGGTGATCATTGCCTGGACCATTGAACGAATGTCCATCCTTTGGGAAGAGGAAGGTGCCCGGGAGGTGATGGCACAAGGCAGTGGCAGTCTGTTTGTCGCAATTTGTGCCTATCTGGTCATGAACACGTCGCTGGCCGGGCACCTGACATTCAACTTCCCGGAACTGCACCTGGTGGTGCTGGGATTGATCCTGCTGATGGGGCAATACACCGGTTACAAGCTCAGCGAATTAAGGCGCTTTACCCCGATGAAGGCCTACGACTGATATGGACTGGATTTCCCCCAGAAAACTGAGAAAGCTTGGCATCCTGAACATGAACCGGCGAAATGTGGACTACATTTCCCGGTACAACGAACGGGAGTCTTATCCGCTGGTTGATAACAAGCTGAAAACCAAGCTGGCAGTCAGCGAGTACGGCGTCAAAACCCCAGAGTTGTTGCAGGTAGTTCGCCAGCAACACGAAATTTCCCATTTTCGGGAAATTGCCGACGGGCTCGCTGGCTTCGCCATCAAGCCAGCCAAGGGCTCCGGTGGCAAAGGCATTACCGTGATCACCGGGCGGGATGGCGATGACTACGTCAAGGCCTCTGGCGCCCGCATTTCCGTAGCCATGCTCGAACGCCATCTGACCAACATCCTGGCCGGCCTATATTCCCTGGCAGGAACGCCAGACGTCGCCATTGTGGAAGACCTGGTGCAGCCCACCCCCTCCCTGGCCAGGTATTCCTTCCAGGGCGTTCCGGATATCCGCATCATTATCTTTCAGGGTTATCCGGTGATGGCCATGTTACGGCTGGCCACCAAGGATTCCGATGGCAAAGCCAACCTGCATCAGGGGGCCGTTGGTGTTGGCCTGGACGTAGGCACTGGCCGCAGCCTCAACGCGGTGCAGTTCAATCGCCCTATCAAACTCCATCCCGACACCGGCCTGGCGCTGGAGAACATCCAGATTGACAGCTGGGAAGACATGCTGGAAATGGCCTCTCGATGCTACGAGGCCACAGGATTAGGCTATATGGGCGTAGACCTGGTGGTAGACGCCTACAAAGGCCCCTTGCTGTTGGAATTGAATGCCCGCCCCGGCCTGGCCATACAGATGGCTAACGGGGAAGGGTTGTTACCCAGGCTGAGAAACATTGAGGCCCTGAAGCGCCCCCATTTCAGCCCCAGGGAGCGTGTTCAGTACGCGATGGGAGCTTTCGGGAAATTCTGACCGATGGCAGGCCACAAAAAAAACCGGAGCACCAGGCTCCGGTTTTTTTTTGCCGTGAGGGCTGCCCTATCAGAGCAGCTCACCGCGTTGCAACAACAGTTTACGTTCGTGTGTCAGGCCCTTCAACAGACCCCATGTCATGATCAGCAGCACAACAGTGAACGGCAGGCCGGCACTGATGGCCACCGCCTGAATGGCCCCCAGGGCATCGTCACCACCACCAAAGATCAAGGCTGCGGCAATCGCACCTTCCATCACCACCCAGAACACACGCTGAGCCGTCGGTGCATCGGTCTTGCCACCGGCAGTAATGCTATCGATGACCAGTGAGCCGGAATCCGACGATGTCACGAAGAACACCAGAACCAGAACAATACCCACAAAGGAGATGATTCCGGTCAGCGGCAGGTTGGCAAACATCTGGAAAGTGGCCAACGAGACTTCTGTCAGGCCGTCCTCTGCCAGTGCTCCCATGCCCTGCTGAATCTGCTCCAGGGCCGCGCCACCAAACCCACTCATCCACACGGTGGTAATAAGGGTCGGAATGATCAGTACTGCAGTCACAAACTCGCGCACTGTCCGGCCCTTGGACACCCGGGCGATAAACATCCCGACGAACGGTGACCAGGAAATCCACCAGGCCCAATAGAATACGGTCCAGCCTTGCAGCCAGGCCTGGTCATCGCGACCAAACGGGTTACTCAGGGGCACCACGTTGGCCACGTAGGTGGATGAGGTAATCCAGATGGTTTCCACGATGGCCAGCGTCGGGCCGGCAAAAATCACGAAGAACAGCAGCACACCCGCGGTGACCATATTGATGTTACTGAGCACCTTGACGCCGCCATCCAGACCGCGAAGCACCGAAATCAGTGCCAATGCCGTGACACCAACAATAATGGCCATCTGAACATTGATCCCGGCGCCCATACCAAACAGGTAGTCCAGGCCCGAGGCAGCCTGCTGCGCACCAAAGCCGAGGGACGTCGCCAAACCAAAGATGGTGGCGACCACTGCCAGCACATCAATGACATGCCCAGGCCAGCCCCACACTTTATCTTTCAGGAGCGGAAAAAAGGCTGAGCGGATGGTCAGGGGCATGTTCTTGTTGTAAGCAAAGAACGCCAACGACAAGGCGACCACAGCATAGATTGCCCATGGGTGCAGACCCCAGTGGTACAGAGTCGCGCCCATGGCCATGTTACGGGCCTCGGCCGAGTTCGCCTCTACATTGAACGGCGTCTCATACCAGCCGGTGTAGTAAGCCACGGGTTCTGCTACGGCCCAGAACATCAGGCCAATCCCCATACCCGCTGCGAACAACATGGCAAACCACGACATTGTCGAGAATTCCGGCGTTGCCTCCTGACCGCCAATCCGTATTTTGCCTACGGGCATGAAGATCAGGGCCAGGCTAACCACCACAAAGATGTTGGCACTGATCAGGAAGAACCAGTCAAAGGATCCGATAATGTCCCACTTCATGCCGTCCAACGTTTCCTTGGCGGCTGTCGGGAACATCAGGGTTGCTATGACAAACAGCACAACAATGACTGATGTGACCGGGAATACCCAGTTATGGAGGTCCAGTCCAAACGGTCTTATGTTGTCCTGGCCTGCGACGTAATCCGTCTGATATTCGTCTTTCACTACCTCGCCCACGTTGGCGCCTCCTGGTCTGGTGTGACGATTGAATATTCGTTCGGGTTCATTAGCTGTGAATCTACCTTCATAGATTACAAGCTGGTCATCTTATTATTTTGAGCTCAAAACATCAAAGTTGACGTGTGTCATCACTACATATTCAAGCATAGACCAGATTTCAGGTGCGAAAGTCCAACCGGACACTTATCTGAACCCTCCGCATCACAGGACGTAAGATATACTTGAGCCTACTCAAATTTGTCCTGACCCATTCCAACCACCGAGGTATCCATGGCGAAAACCACCACCTTCCCGCTGCGCTACTCGGCCTATGTAATCAGCATTGCCGGTCTGATCATTTCCTTACCGATCACTTTGTGGGCAGGCGCTGGATACGTTATTCCATTGATTTTCGCTGGATTGACCACCCTGGGAACCTGGGACTTGCTCCAAAGAAGTCATACGGTAAGTCGCAACTATCCGATCATGGCGAACTTTCGCTACCTGTTTGAGTCCGTGGGGCCGGAAATCCGGCAGTACTTCATCCAGTCAGACACCGAAGAACGGCCATTCTCCCGGGAACAACGCACCATTGTTTACCAACGGGCCAAGAACGTACTCGATAAGAGACCGTTTGGCTCACAACTCGGCATGTATGAGGAGGGGTTCGAATGGATGAACCATTCCCTTACACCAAGCAAGTTGAGCTCCAGCGACTTCCGTATTGTGATCGGCAAGAACTGCGACAAGCCCTACAGCGCCAGCGTATTCAACATTTCCGCCATGAGTTTTGGCTCGCTGTCTGCCAACGCCATTCTCAGCCTGAATTCCGGTGCGCGCAAAGGCGGGTTCTACCACGACACCGGCGAGGGCTCTATCTCCCGTTACCACAGGAAGCCAGGCGGCGATCTGGTTTGGGAAATTGGTTCCGGCTATTTCGGCTGCCGACATCCAGACGGCAGCTTTAACCCGGATATGTTCCGGGAAAATGCCTGCATTGATCAGGTTAAAATGATAGAGGTCAAACTATCCCAAGGTGCCAAACCCGGCCATGGCGGCATTCTGCCCGGTGAAAAAGTAACCCAAGAGATTGCCGAAGCCCGAGGCGTTCAGGTGGGCGAAGACTGCGTATCTCCTGCCAGCCATTCCGCTTTTTCCAACCCGGTAGAGCTTCTGGAGTTTCTGGAGCAGCTTCGCGAACTCTCCGATGGCAAGCCGGTCGGTTTCAAACTGGCCATTGGTCACCCCTGGGAGTGGTTTGCCATTGTCAAAGCCATGCTGGCAACCGGCAAGAAGCCCGACTTTATTGTGGTAGACGGCGGTGAGGGAGGAACCGGTGCCGCACCCCTCGAGTTCATCAACCGGCTGGGCATGCCCATGACCGAAGCCCTGTTGCTGGTACACAACACCCTGGTAGGCACCAACCTTCGGGAAGACATCGCCATTGGCGCCGCCGGAAAGATCACCTCGGCCTTTAACATTGCCCGCACCCTGGCACTCGGTGCAGACTGGTGTAACGCCGCTCGCGGCTATATGTTTGCCCTGGGATGCATCCAGGCCCTTAACTGCCATACCGGACGCTGCCCCAGCGGGATAGCCACCCAGGACCCACGCCGGGGCAACAAACTGGACGTTCCCCTGAAAAGCGAACGGGTATTCAACTACCACAAGAACACGCTGGACGCCCTTCAGAACCTGCTGGAAGCATCTGGCCTGAAACACCCCTCCGAACTGGGCCCCGAGCATATTGTCCGGCGCGTCTCCAAAACGGAAATACATAGCTATCTGGACCTGTTCCCGTTTCTGGAACCCGGCGCCCTGCTGGAAGGCAAAACCGGCCTGACGGTATTCGACAAATACTGGGAAGAAGCCCGGCCCGATACCTTTGAGCCGCCGGAGTTCATCCTGAAACTGAGGGAAACCAAACTGAGGTAATCCTTTGGAGAAAATCACCAGCTCCCTGTTTATTTTTACCGTGGGCTGGTGTAGACTTCGCTCCCGCTAAGCCACTGAGATAAACCTCTTTTCTTGGTGGACCGCAGTTTACGGGGCGTAGCGCAGCTTGGTAGCGCACTTGCATGGGGTGCAAGGGGTCGTAGGTTCAAATCCTACCGTCCCGACCAGAATTCCCTACACAAAACCCGGGCCGAAAGGTCCGGGTTTTGTGTTTCTGGCGAACATATTCCGGAACAACTGAATGCCGACCTGAACGGTCAAGGAATCCTTGGTAGTTACCTAAAACTGCAAGCCGGTGGTAATCATCACTGCTGCGGCTCCCAGAAACGAAAGCTCTGAGGATACATGCTGCCCTCGAACCCCCACCGCAGGAATAATAGCGGGCGCTACGCCCAGGTGATTCAGCGGAATCTTATCCCGATACTCGCCCCGATACCCGTGCATCAGCCCACCGGTCACCTTGGCAAACACTGGCCCCGGCCCGAAATCAAAGTACCGGCCGGTGAAGACATACGCTGAACGCTGACTGAAGGAATTCAGAAAGCTTGCTCCGCCAACCACCCAGTCGTCCTCACGGGCATATTCCAGCGAGACCAGTTTCTGGTCATTGTTGTGTTCCGGTTTGGGATTGTGGTGGGTTGTGAAAACGCTGGTCTGCAGCAACCAGCGGGATTCATTGGCGTGCGCAGTATTGGCTGCGAGAACCACAATCAAGAAAATCAGTAATCTGGTCACGGAATAGCCCCTCATTTCTGCAGGCTGAATGGTAACCACCCGAGTACCGAAGTTCAATTTGCAAAGGATTACGGCTTGAACAGCTTTCGCCCTATGGGTAGCGCGGCGGCGATGGCAACACCGGAGGCGCCGAACGCCAGTGCGAAACCGCCCAACTCCAGCAGAAGGCCGAACATCAGCGGTGCCAGAAAATGGATGGCGCGGTTGGCCATCAGTCGCATTCCCAGCGCACCGGAGCGCTTGGCGCGGTCAACCGACTCCGCAAGAATAACCATGGACAAAGGCTGGGTAAGTCCTGAGCCGATACCGACCAGCACCGCGAGCAATCCCATGACGACAACCTGTTCCGTTGCACCCAGAAGCGCGATACCTGCAGACACAGTGACCAGTGACAAAAACACCGTATTCACACGGCCGCCGGCGAGCTCGATGATCGACGCCATGAACGGACGAATCACCATGGACACCCCCGCCCTGAGGCTCACCAATATCCCGATGATCACCGGGCTGATTGCAAGGCTCTCCAGATAAACTGGAAGGTAACTGCCGTAAACACCGAGGGCAAACATGCCCAATACTGTCACCAGAACCGACAGCTGTACGCCGCGATTCGATTGCATCAAAGCCCACTGGGCCCGGAATCCTGCCTGCTTTCGAGTAACCTGAATGCGTTCAGTGGCCTGGCCGGTCAACCAGAATCCTACCACGCCGGCTACCAGCGCAAACGCTGCCATCACCAGAAACGCGTAGGCCGTTCCGCTGGCGCTCAGCAACAGCCCTGCCAGCAGAGGGCCGATCACCTGTCCGCCGGAAAGCCAGGTGGAGTACCAGCCAAAATACTTCTCAAGGCGCGGACCCGCGCCCAGGTTGGCAATAATGGTTTGTGCCGCCAGAACCATCTGGAGATGCGCCAGACCAACCAATAGCTGTCCCAGGACCAATCCACCAAAACCAGGCCAGAGGTGCATGGCCAGAAGCCCCGCCACCATCAAGCCGGCACCGGTTATCAGCGTTGCCCGACCACCGAAACGGCTGACCACCCCACCCAGCGGAATAGCCAGGGCCAGAGGTAACAGATACTGGGCACTCAGAACCGCACCAAGCACCAAGGGAGAGGCGCCCAGTTGCAAGCCGTAGACCGGTACCACGACGATTAGCATAGAGTAGACCACGAAACAGAGCGTCAGCGACAGGCAGACTGCGCAGAAGGTTTGAGTGGCTTCGGCTTCGGTGGTCTCTTTTGGTGCGGGCGTGTTCAATGGTGTTCCGGTAATGGGTGACGTGAACTCGGGAGTGGGTATGGTAGCTTGGGAATGGGGAGCTGGCTACGGGGTCTGTCCCCGGACGGGGACTGACCCCAAACGCACCAGGTATCGGGGGTTTGGAGATGGACCGAGGTAAAAGTGGGTCAGTCCCCATTCGGGGACAGACCCTTGGGGACAGACCCTATTCAGCGGAGGCGATCAGGCTGGCGTTGCCGCCGGCGGCGGTGGTGTCTATGCACAGGTGCCGTTCGATCACGTAACGCTGGTCCAGTTTGTGCTCGGTGATGATGGGCAGCAACGCACCATCGCGCCGGGCGAGGGCCTGGCGATATTGCTTGAGCAGAGGCTTTTCGGCCACGCTGGTAATGGCGGCATAGCCCTCAAGCTGGGTCAGTGCATCCGGAGCGATCACGCCGTCGGCGGCCACTACCGGCAGGCCGGCTTTGATGGCATCCGCCAGGGCTTTTTCGGCACCAGGTGCAATCACAACCACCTTGTTGCCCTGTGACAACGCAGTGCCAGCCTGCTCTACCGCAGACTCCGCATCCGGCCCCAGGCACAAAATGGTGCCGCGGGCATGGCAGGACAGGTGGTTCTGTTCGCCGGTTGGTCCTGGCATTTCTTCATAGCCCAGATCCAGAGGCGCCGGTACGTTCTTGAACCAGGGGCGCAGAGCTTCTTTACGGCGATCCGCCGCCGGTACTTCGGCCTTTTCCAGCTTGTCGATCAGCTTCTGCACCTTGTCAGCCCCAAGCACCTTGTTGCTGGACTCCGACCGCTTGTGGACCACCTCCGCTCTCAGGAAGCGACGCACGTACTGCGGGCCGCCGGCCTTCGGGCCAGTGCCAGACAAGCCCTCGCCACCAAACGGCTGAGAGCCCACGATGGCGCCAATCTGGTTCCGGTTAACGTAGGTGTTGCCCACCTTGATTCGGCTGGCAATGTGCTCAATCCGGTTATCTACCCGGCTGTGAATGCCGAAGGTCAGGCCGTAACCCTTGGCGTTCACCGCATCCACAACCTTGTCGATGTCTTTGGCTTCAAACGTAGCCACGTGCAGAACCGGACCAAAGATTTCCTCTTCCAGTTCCTCAATGCCACTCACCTGAAGCACCGCAGGGGAAACGAACAGGCCTTTCTCGGGCACCTTGATCTTCTTCAGCAGCTTGCCTTGCTGCTCGAACTTCTGGCAATGATCGTTGATTTTCTTGCGGGCATTCTCATCGATCACCGGGCCAACGTCCGTAGACAGCAGCCAGGGGTCGCCAATGCCCAGCTCTTCCATGGCGCCATAGAGCATTTCCAGCAGGTTGTCGGCGATGTCTTTCTGCACGTACAACATACGCAGAGCAGAACAGCGCTGGCCAGCGCTCTGGAATGACGACGCCAGAACGTCGCGCACCACTTGCTCGGGCAAGGCGGTGGAATCCACGATCATGGCATTCAGACCACCGGTTTCCGCCACCAGTGGAGCGTCCGGCTCCATGTGCTCGGTCATGGCTTTGTTGATGCGCTGGGCAGTCATGGTAGAACCGGTGAAGCACACACCATTCACCCTGGCGTCGGAGGTCAAACCAGCACCCACGGTGGCACCGGTGCCCGGCAGCAACTGGATAGCCGCCTTGGGAATGCCCGCCTGGTGCATCAGTTCAACCGCCCGTACCGCCAGCAGTGAGGTCTGCTCCGCCGGCTTGGCGACCACCGCATTGCCTGCCGCCAGGTTCGCCAGGATCTGGCCGGTAAAGATGGCCAGCGGGAAGTTCCAGGGGGAAATACAACAAACCACGCCAAGGGCCTCGCCCGCGTCTTTGTACCGGACACCTTCGTTGGCGTAGAACATCGCAAAATCCACCGCCTCACGAATCTCCGCCACCGCGTCCAGCAGGGATTTACCGGCTTCCCGGGTGGTCAGGGCAAAGAGCTCGTGTACGTTCTCTTCATACAGGTCGCCTACCTTGCGGACCAACTCGGCGCGATCCTCTGCCGACAAAGCTGACCACTGCTTGAATCCGTCTTGGGCAGCGTCCAGGGCAGCAGACACGTCCGCCTCGGAGGCGTAGGTAATGTGGCCGACCAGATCATCCGGGTTGGCCGGATTGCGCACCTCAACCACTTCATCACTGGCGGGCTCAACGGCCAATACCGGACCGCCGTGCCATTGATGGCTCTTGTAACGATTGCGGCCCTCGTCGATTTCCTCAACGGTTACCGGGTCGGTGATGTCCCAACCTTTGGAATTACGGCGTTGCTCACCAAAGAGCTTCGACGGATGCACAATCGCCTTGCTGGACAAGTTGTGCCCCAGAGTCTTCACCACATCAATCGGGTCTTTGGCAATCTCTTCCGGAGTGATACTGGTGTCCACAATCTGGTTCACGAAAGAACTGTTGGCACCGTTCTCAAGCAGGCGGCGCACCAGGTACGCCAGCAGATCTTTGTGGGCACCAACGGGAGCATAGATCCGGCAAGGTACACCGCTGTCCTCCAGCACCTGATCGTGCAGGGATTCACCCATGCCGTGTAACCGCTGGAACTCAAACTTGTCGCGACCCAGGCCTTTTGCCAACTCCAACACCGCAGAGACGGAATGGGCGTTGTGGGTGGCAAACTGGGGGTAAATCCGGTCTGTCATGCCCAGCAACTGCTTGGAACACGCCAAATACGACACATCGCTGCAGGCCTTGCGGGTAAACACCGGGAAGTCTGACAACCCCATCACCTGGGCCCGTTTAATTTCGGCATCCCAATAGGCACCCTTCACCAGCCGCACCATGATCCGGCGGTCCAGTTTCTCAGACAGTGCATAGAGCCAGTCCAGCGTCTGGGACGCCCGCTTGGCAAAGGCCTGGACCACCACGCCAAAACCGTCCCAGCCTTTCAGTGACGGTTCCGACAGAATCGCTTCAATCACATCCAGGGACAGGTCGAGCCTGTCCTGCTCTTCCGCGTCAATATTGAACCCCATATTGGCCGCTGCGGCCTTCTGGGCCAGTTTCAGGGCCCGGGGCATCAACTCGTTCATCACCCGCTCTTTGTTACCGTACTCATAGCGGGCCAGCAGTGCGGACAGTTTTACCGAAATACCCGGATTGGTGCGCACATCACCTTCGCAGCGCTTGCTGATGCTGTCGATAGCATCGGAGTACGCCTGGTAGTAACGCTGGGCGTCGGCATCGGTACGGGCAGCCTCACCCAGCATGTCATAGGAATAGGTGTAGCCTCTTGCTTCCTGGGCCTTGCCACGCTCCTGCGCTTCTTCGATATCCCGGCCCAACACGAACTGTCGGCCCATTTCTTTCATGGCCTGCCCCGCCACGGTACGAACTACCGGCTCGCCAAGGCGCTTGACCAGTTTGCGCAGGGTATCCCCCACGCTCTGGCGCTCGGAGTCCTTCAACAGGTTACTGGTCATCAACAAGGCCAGGGTGGCCGAATTGATCAGTCCGGATTTGGCCTTGCCCACGTGGGCGCCCCAGTTACCGGATGTAATTTTGTCTTCGATGAGATCGTGGATGGTCAGGTTGTCCGGAACCCGCAACAGCGCCTCGGCCAGACACATCAAGGCCACGCCCTCTTTGGTGGTCAACCCGTACTCGGAAAGGAATTTTTCCATAATGGTCGGGCGGGCACTGCCACGGACGCTGCGAACCAGATCGGCCGCCCGGGCAGAGATCGCCACCCGAGCGTCATCGGAGAGCTGAGCCTCAGCAATCAATCGATGAATAACCTCATACTCGTCCGCCAGGTAGTTGGCACGGATGGCCTTGCGAATGTTATGAAGCTCTGGCGTCATGGATTGCTGTGGACTCATGGGGGATACCCTCCTGCTTATTGGAATACTGTCCGCATTTTAACGAAGCCGCTATATACTATTTACCTATTCAGGTCGAAATTGGTTTACCTTTTTCCTTTTTTGGATTGAAATTACAGAATCATTACCCCTAATTCAGGCCAAGAACAGGAATTATTACCTGGGCACAAAAAACAGACCGACTTTCTAAAAGGATAGCAGCCATGGCGGATCTGGACAGGATTGACCTCTCGATCATCCGGGAACTACAGAAGAACGGCCGCATAACCGTGACAGACCTTGCCTCCCGGGTAGGCCTCTCCAAGACTCCCTGCCAGATCCGGATGCGGCGCCTGGAGGAGCAGGGCTACATCACCGGCTACAGCGCCATGGTTAACCAGACCAAGCTTGGCTTGTCGCACGTAGCTTTTGCCCAGGTCACCCTGAACGACACCAGCAGCAAGGCGCTGGCGGCGTTCAACACGGCGGTTCGGCAAATCTCCGCAGTTGAGCAATGCCATATGATGGCTGCCAACTTCGACTACCTTCTTAAAGTCAGAACCAAAAACATGGCCGAGTACCGGCAAGTGCTTGGCGAACAGATCTCCAGCCTGCCCCATGTGCTGCAAACCAGCACCTTTGTAGTAATGGAAAGCGTTAAAGACCGCGGCCTGTGAGGAACCCTCCAATGTCGACGAACAAATCCTGCACTTTACGAGTGGTCATCGCCCCCGATTCATTCAAGGAATGCCTGGCCGCCGAACAGGTGGCCCAGGCGATTGCCCGGGGCTGGCGACTCGCAGCTCCGGATGATCAGCTTGTGACGGTGCCGCTGGCCGATGGCGGTGAAGGCACCACCCGGGCGCTGACGGAAGCCCGTCAGGGGCAGCTTCACACTGTAAAGGTCACCGGGCCAATGGGTGAACCCGTCTCGGCTCACTACGGCCTGGTTAATGAGGGAGAGATTGCCATTGTTGAAGTTGCCGAGGCCAGCGGCTTGCACTGCGTGCCCGCCAGTAGCCGAAATGCCCTGACAGCGTCCAGCGTTGGTACCGGTGAGCTGATACTGGCTGCCCTTGAGCACAAACCCAAAACCCTGATCATGGGCCTGGGCGGCAGCGCCACCACCGATGGTGGCGCTGGCATATTGCAAGCCCTCGGGGCACGTCTTCTGGATCACGGTGGCCACCCCATACCGGGCGGCGGTAACGGCCTGGCAGAACTGGCCAGCCTGGACCTGGCCCCTGCTCTGGAGCGATTGGCCGGAGTAAACCTGGTTGTGGCCTGCGACGTCAACAACCCTCTGTTGGGGCCGAATGGCGCGGCAGCGGTGTTCGGGCCGCAGAAAGGCGCTGACTCCCGGCAAGTGGTGGAGCTGGATCGCAATCTGGGGCACTTTGCCCGCCTGGTGGAACAGCAAGGAATGGATATTGCCAGTTTTCCGGGCAGTGGCGCAGCGGGTGGAATAGGCGGCATGGTTGCGGGTATTCTGGGGGCGGAACTACGCCCGGGTATAGAGCTGGTGATGGAAACCGTGGAGCTGGAAAGCCATCTGGCCCAAGCGGACCTGGTGATCACTGCCGAAGGGGCGATTGACTCCCAGAGCGCCTACGGCAAAACCCCTGCCGGCGTTGCTTCGCTGGCAAAAAAATACGGTGTTCCGGTGATTGGCTTGGCAGGGAAACTGGGGGCGGAACTGGGAGAATTGCACCGCCTCGGGTTGTCTGCTGCCTTTTCCATTACCCCTGCACCGATGGAACTGCAGGAGGCCTACACCCAGGCCGCCGATAATCTGGAAACAACCGCAGGGCAGCTGGCACGACTGGTGCACAGCGTTTCAGGCAGGCGCTAGCTTATCGGCAAGCCCCGTCAGCTCAATCTTGCCGCGGGCCAACCTGACCTGATCCTGCCGCTCCAGCTCCTTCAGCAGGCGGCTGACCACTTCTCTAGCCGTGCCCAGCTCAATCCCCAGCTCCTGATGGGTAATGGCCAGCACCCGCTGGCCATGACTCGCCCGCGCCAGCAACCACTCTTCCAGGCGCTCATCCATCCGGCGAAACGCCACCTCCTCCACCAGCAACATGAGATCGTCGAGGCGCTTTCCGTAAGACTCCATAATCGCCAGCCGAAACTCGGCGGACTGGTCCATCAGCCGGTCAAAAAGCCTTCGAGGGATGATCGCCGCTTCCGCCTCTTCCTCAACGATGGCCTCGGCCCGGTAGCCACGGCCGGTCATCAGGCAGCCAATCGACAAGGTGCATATATCATCAGCACCCATCCGGTACAACACGATGCCCTGCCCGGAAACGCCGGTCATCTGGACCTTGATGCTGCCATCAAGCACCAATGGCAGCCCCCGGCAATGCTCCCCGGCGCTGAAAAGCACCTTCCCTGGAGGAAATCGCATAACACTGATCGACGTCAGCGTGTCTTTGCGCAGGCTTTCGTTAAGGGTTTCCAGAATACTGTGTTTCGCCATTAATGGCTCCGGACGAATAATCTTGGTTGGCTGTGTGACTTTATCACTGAACGCTCGTCGCCGCAGGCCTATAGTGCCAGCATCGCCCGACATCAAACAGGAGAGACAAAGATGACGGTAAACATGGGTTCAGCGGACCGGATTATTCGCGCCATTGTCGGCATTGTTCTGATTGCCCTGGTGTTTGTAGGGCCACAAACGGCCTGGGGCTGGATTGGTGTGGTGCCCCTGGCCACCGCTGCCATTGGCAACTGCCCCGCCTATTCCCTGCTGGGGATCAAAACCTGCAAGACCAAATAGGCAGAAAGCGCACGCCAGAAAGCATAAAGGCCGGAGTGGGTACCCACTCCGGCCTTTCATCAACGGCTTACACTGCGTTCCCCGAGGCAACTTACCGGGCGGGGGAATTCAGCACATCCAGTACCTCTTCCAGCTCGGTGATCATTTGCCGGATCAGCTGCTTGTACTGGGAGGTGTCGTCTTTGACTTCCGAGCTGCTCAGCTTCTGCTTGGCACCACCGATGGTGTAGCCCTGATCGTACAACAGGCTACGGATCTGACGAATGGTGATCACATCCGCCCGCTGGTAGTAACGACGATTGCCCCGGCGCTTGACCGGCGACAACTGGGGAAACTCCTGTTCCCAATAGCGCAATACGTGGGCTTTTACAGCACACAAATCGGCCACTTCACCAATCGTGAAATAGCGTTTCCCCGGAATGGCGGGGAGCTCGTTGTTATGACTCGGTTCCAGCATACGCTTCTACTTTCTGCTTCAGTTTCTGACCTGGTCGAAACGTAACTACGCGTCGTGCACTGATGGGAATTTCTTCACCCGTTTTCGGGTTCCGTCCCGGGCGCTGCTTCTTGTCCCTGAGATCGAAGTTGCCAAATCCCGACAACTTAACCTGCTCGTTGTGGCTGAGTGCGCCTCTGATTTCGTCGAAGAAAGCTTCTACCATTTCCTTGGCCTCACGCTTGTTAAGACCTAACTCCTCGTACAAGCGCTCTGCCATGTCCGCTTTCGTCAAAGCCGCCATTTCTCAACTCCTCAGTGTTGCCCCCAGCTCTTCTTTCAAGGCATCAATAACGCCGTTGAAGAGCGAATGCACTTCATCTTCATTGAGCGTGCGTTCGGGATGCTGCCAGAACAGGCTGAGCGCCAGGCTTCGGTTGCCTTCACCCAGGCTTTCGCCTTCATAGACATCAAACACACGCAACGCCGTAAGGTGTTCACCAGCATGCCTCCTGGCCACATGCTCAACCTGGGCGAACGCCACATCGCTCCCGATAATAATAGCCAAATCCCGCCGAACTTCCGGAAATTTTGAAATATCTTTGAAATTAGGCACATATCCGGTAACGATCGAATTCAAGAATAGCTCAAACATCAGGATCGTGCCATTAAGTTCAAGATTTTTCTGAACTTGTGGGTGCAACGTGCCCAACCAGCCCACATGTTCACCGTCACGCAACAATTCAGCGGTCTGGCCCGGGTGCAGCGCCGGATGCTGGCTGGCGATGAACTGAATCTCGATACTCAGCACACGGAACAAGCTTTCCAACTCTCCTTTTACATCAAAGAAGTCCGCTGTTCTGCGACCGTTTACCCAGTTTTCCGGTACCTGATTGCCCACCACCACACCGGCTAGCATCGGCTGCTGGTCGATCTCACCGTCATTTTTCTCAAACCTGAGACCGGTTTCAAACAGACGGATGCGGGGCTGCTGGCGGTTCTGGTTGTGCACTACTGTCTTCAACAGGCCGCTCCACAGGGTGGTACGCATCACTGACAAATCCGCCGAAATCGGATTGGCCAGAGCAATGCCTTCCCGCTCTGGATCGATCAGCTGTTGTACCTTCGGATCAACAAAGCTGTAGGTAACTGCTTCCTGGTAGCCCTGCGCCACGAAGAAGTTGCGAATGGCCGACAACGGCCGTACCGCCTCTTCCCTCGCCCGCAAGCCAAGGGAGCCCGTTGGCTCGGTCACCGGCAGGTTGTTGTAACCGAAGATACGACCGACTTCCTCGATCAGGTCTTCTTCGATGGAAATGTCCGGGCGGAAGCTGGGCACACTGATGCGCCAGCCGTCTTTCAGTAACTTGTCGATATGCAGACCAAGACGAGACAGGATTTCTTCCACCGTGGTGCGGTCAATCGCCAGGCCCAGCACATCGGCCAGGCGTTTTTCCCTCAGATCGATCACTCTCGCTTTCGGCAAGTGCTCTTGGCTTGCCACTTCCACGATTTCTCCGGGCTCGCCACCAACAATGTCCATCAGCAGGCGCGTTGCCCGCTCCATGGCATCGCGAGCCAGTTGGTAATCAACACCACGCTCAAAACGGTGGGAGGCATCGGTGTGCAAACCATATTCGCGGGCCTTACCCGCCAGGGTAATGGGGTCGAAATAGGCCGACTCCAGCACCAGGTCCCGGGTTTTCGGGCTCACCCCGGAGTGCTCCCCACCCATAACGCCGGCAATGGCAATCGGTTTCTGGTGGTCCGCAATCAGGAGGGTTTCCGGAGTCAATTCAACTTCCTGACCATCCAGCAGCACCAGTTTTTCGCCTGCCTTGGCCATACGCACAATGATACCGCCACTGATCTCGTCACGGTCGAAGGCGTGCATGGGCTGGCCCAGTTCCAGCATCACGTAGTTGGTGACATCCACTGCGGCATCAATGGACCGGATACCGGAACGGCGCAGCTTTTCCTGCATCCACAAGGGTGTTTCCGCCTGCAGATTTACGTTTCGCAGAACGCGCCCCAGGTAACGGGGGCAACCTTCCGGCGCCTCTACGCGGATATCCGGCACTTCCGAATGCACCGCTTCCACCGGAGCAATGTCTGGTGCCTCTACCAGCAGGCTGTTCAGAACACCCACTTCCCGGGCCAACCCCTTGATGGACAAGCAATCACTGCGGTTCGGAGTGAGGTCAACATCAATGGCGATGTCGTTGAGCTTCAGGTAATCCGCTACGTCCTGACCAACCGGCGCATCAACAGGCAATTCCATCAGGCCATCGTGACTTTCAGACAGCGCCAGTTCGGATTCGGAGCAGAGCATGCCTTCGGAAGGCTGGCCACGCAGCTTGGCCTTCTTGATCTTGAAGTTACCGGGCAACACCGCACCAACCACCGCAAACGGCACTTTCAGGCCGGCGCGCACATTGGGAGCGCCACAAACCACCTGAACGGTATTGGTCCCGTCACTCACCTGACACACACGCAGCTTGTCAGCATCCGGGTGGGGTTCGGTAGAAAGCACTTCGCCAACCACCACACCGCTGAATTCACCGGCCACCGGCTCAAAGCCATCCACTTCCAGCCCGGCCATGGTGATCTGGTCCATCAATTCCTGGGATCCAAGGTTCGGGTTAACCCACTCGCGCAGCCACTGTTCACTGAATTTCATCGTTCTTGCCTTGTCCTGATGCGGTTTATGCGGTTGATTCTGAGCTCTGCGTACGTCGTCCTGCCCTTGGGCTTAACGGAACTGACGCAGGAAACGCAGGTCGTTTTCGAAGAACATGCGCAGATCTTTCACGCCGTAGCGGAGCATGGCCAGGCGTTCAACGCCCAGACCAAAGGCAAAGCCACGATATTCTTCGGCATCAATACCGCAATGCTCGAACACTTTCGGGTGCACCATGCCGCAGCCCATCACTTCCAGCCACTTGATGCTGCCGTCTGCTTCCCGGCCCCACTCGATATCCACCTCCGCGGAGGGCTCGGTGAACGGGAAATACGACGGACGAAAACGTACTTTCAGATCACGCTCGAAGAACACCCGCAGGAATTCTTCCACCGTGCTTTTCAGATCCGCAAAGCTGACGTTCTTCTCAACCAGCAACCCCTCCACCTGGTGGAACATGGGGGTGTGAGTCATATCCGAATCGCAGCGGTACACGCGGCCCGGGCAGATCATCCGGAATGGCGGCTTGCCGGCTTCCATGGTACGGATCTGAACCGGAGAGGTATGGGTCCGCAGCAGAGTGCCGGGATTGAAATAGAAGGTATCGTGCATGGCACGGGCCGGGTGATGCCCGGGAATGTTCAGCGCTTCGAAGTTATGGTAGTCATCTTCGATTTCTGGCCCCTGCTCCACGCTGTAACCGGCGCGGGCAAAGATCTCTTCAATACGCTGCAGGGTGCGGGTGACCGGGTGCAAGCCCCCCAGGTCCTGGCCACGGCCGGGCAAGGTCACATCAATGGATTCGCTGGCCAGCTTCGCCTCTATGGCGGCTGTCTCAAGATCTGCCCTGCGCGCATTGATAGCTTGCTCAACCTGCCCCTTGGCTTCATTGATCTTCTGGCCGGCGGCAGGACGCTCCTCCGCAGAGAGTTTACCCAGGGTTTTCGCCTGCTGGGTGATCACCCCCTTCTTGCCGAGGTATTCCACGCGAATTTGATCAAGTGCCTGAAGGTCGCTCGCGTTTTCTACCGCGTTCAACCCGTCCTGAACCAGTTGCTCCAGGTTTTCCATTGACCCTGCTCCAAACCAGAAATGGGGTAGGTTAAAACAAAAATAGGGGAAGAGCGTGCCCTTCCCCTATCAGAGGGCGCATTCACGATGACATGAAGCACCCGGATCGATCAGTAATCGATGAAAGAGCTTAAGCGATCACAGGGATGCTTTGGCCTTCTCAACCACAGCGGCAAACGCCTGCTGCTCGTTCATGGCCAGATCAGCCAGAACCTTACGATCGATTTCAACATTCGCCTTCTTCAGGCCAGCGATCAGACGGCTGTAAGACAGGCCGTTTGCACGGGCGCCAGCGTTGATACGGGCAATCCACAGAGCGCGGAAAGCGCGCTTACGGTTGCGACGGTCACGGTAGGCGTACTGACCAGCCTTGATAACCGCCTGCTTGGCAACGCGGAATACACGACTACGAGCGCCGTAGTAACCCTTGGCCTGCTTGAGAATCTTCTTGTGACGACGACGTGCTACCACGCCACGCTTTACACGAGCCATACTTTAATCCTTCTACCTTTACTTTCTAAGGAACGTTTCGCGCGGCTGGATCAGCACGCGGTCATGCGCTTGATAGATGCAACATCCGACTTGGCGATGAGCTTGGTGCCGCGCAGCTGACGCTTACGCTTCGGGCTCTTCTTGGTCAGGATGTGACTGGTGAAGGACTGCTTGTGCTTGAAGCCGGTGGCGGTCTTCTTGAACCGCTTGGTAGCTCCGCTTTTGGTTTTCATCTTCGGCATTTTTAAAACTCCGCATTCTATTATGAATAAAAACAACTGTGCCCCTGAACGACAAATCCCCCGCCGCTGCGGGGGACCCGTGCTGGGATCAGGTTCACTTCTTCTTGCGGGGAGCCACGATCATGGTCATCTGCCGGCCTTCCATTTTCGGCCGCATCTCAACCGTTGCAAGTTCTTCGATGTCGGTTTCAATCCGAGCCATGAGTTTCATACCAATTTCCTGGTGTGCCATCTCACGGCCGCGGAACCGAATCGTGATCTTGCCGCGATCCCCGTTCTCAAGGAAACGTACCAGGTTGCGTAGTTTGACCTGATAATCCCCTTCTTCCGTTCCTGGTCGGAACTTCAGCTCTTTGACCTGCGTCTGCTTCTGCTTTTTCTTGGCAGCCGCCTTGGCCTTTTTCTCTTCAAAAATTTTCTTGCCGTAGTCCATTATCTTACAGACGATCGGATCGGAATCCGTAACCTGCACCAGATCAAGGGTGGCTTCTTCCGCCATGCGGATCGCGTCCTCGATGGGTACTATCCCGACCTGATTGCCTTCGGCATCAATCAGACGGACTTCAGTTGCGTCAATGTTCTCATTGATAGGCGCTTTTGGAGTACGCCCACCCCGATTCGTTCGCTGTTTAATAATCAGATCTCCGTTTTGTTTCTGCCTTTTCGGTCGACGTCAGCTGCAAGCAGCTGTTCAAACTCGTCGACAGACATGGTGCCCAGATCTTCGCCTTTGCGAGTTCTTACTGCAACGGCGTTGTTCTCGATTTCTTTATCGCCAACAACGATCAGGTAGGGAACCTTGTTAAGAGTATGCTCGCGGATTTTAAAGCCGATCTTCTCGTTTCTCAAGTCAGCATTAACCCGATAACCCAAAGAATCCCACTTTTTGGCCAGATTCTGACAATAATCACGCTGGTTATCGGTAATATTCAGCACCGCAACCTGTGTCGGAGCAAGCCACGTGGGGAATGCGCCTTCGTATTCTTCGATCAGTATACCGATAAACCGCTCAAAAGACCCGAGAACCGCCCGATGCAGCATAACGGGAGTTTTCCGCTCGGAATTATCGGCCACATATTGGGCACCCAGGCGGCCCGGCATTGAGAAATCTACCTGAATGGTACCACACTGCCACACCCGGCCGAGACAGTCCTTCAAGGAATACTCAATTTTGGGACCATAGAAGGCACCCTCACCCGGCAACAACTCCCAATCAACCCCCTCGCGGTTCAGGGCTTCTTCAAGGGCAGCCTCCGCCTTGTCCCAGACCTCATCCGAACCTACGCGCTTCTCCGGACGAGTGGACAATTTGTACAGAATCTCGGTAAAACCGAAGTCCTCGTATACTTCGTGCAGCATTTTCATGAACGCCGACACTTCTTCCTGGATGGCGTCTTCTTCACAGAAGATGTGGGCATCATCCTGAGTGAATCCACGCACCCGCATCAGGCCATGAAGAGCCCCGGAGGCTTCATTTCGGTGGCATGAGCCGAACTCTGCCAGGCGCAGCGGAAGGTCCTTGTAGCTTTTCAGACCCTGATTGAACACCTGTACGTGGCACGGGCAGTTCATGGGCTTGATGGCGTAATCGTGCTTCTCGGACTCGGTGGTGAACATGCCATCCTTGAACTTGTCCCAGTGCCCGGATTTCTCCCAGAGCGTGCGTGACACCACCTGCGGTGTCTTGATTTCCTTGTAACCATGCTGGTGCTGTTTGCCCCGCATGTACTGCTCAATCTCCTGGTACAGGGACCAACCATCCGGATGCCAGAACACCATGCCGGGGGCTTCTTCCTGCATGTGGAACAGGCCAAGCTTCTTGCCAATCTTGCGGTGGTCCCGCTTTTCGGCCTCTTCCAGGCGATGCAGGTAGGTTTTCAGGTCTTTCTTGTTGCCCCAGGCGGTCCCGTAGATACGCTGCAACTGCTCGTTGCTGGTATCACCGCGCCAGTAGGCACCCGCCACCTTGGTCAGCTTGAAGGCTTTCAGCTTCCCGGTACTGGGCACGTGAGGACCACGGCAAAGATCAATGAAATCACCCTGGCTGTAGAACGAGAGATCTTCTTCACCGGGGATATCCTCGATGATCCGAACCTTGTATTCCTCACCCATTTTTTCAAACAGTTTGACCGCTTCCTCCCGGGACATGATGGAACGGGAGACCGGCAGGTCCTGTTTGGCGAGTTCTTCCATACGCTTTTCGATGCGCGCCAGGTCTTCGTTGGTAAACGGGCGCTCGTATTTGAAGTCGTAGTAGAAACCGTTTTCGATCACCGGCCCGATGGTTACCTGGGCGCCGGGGAACAGATCTTGTACCGCCATGGCCATAAGGTGTGCCGTGGAGTGGCGAATCACGTCTACGCCGTCTTCATCGCGCTCGGTTACGATGGCCAGATCCACATCGTTTTCGATCAGGTAGCTGGTATCCACGAGTTTGCCATTCACTTTTCCAGCCAGGGCGGCCTTGGCAAGGCCTGCACCAATATCGGCGGCCACATCATGAACGGTAACGGGTTCGGCAAAACTGCGATGACTGCCATCCGGCAGGGTAACGACGGGCATGATTCTCTCCTGATGGTTTCTCAGCGGTGATCTATACCAAAGATCACATGGTGGCCGGGCTCCGTGATACAAACCACGGGCCGGTTTGAGGGCGAGTCTAACAGAAAAAAACCCGGCAGCAACGCCGGGTTTTTACTAAGTGCCATGAGCTTTACGCCGTTTGAGGTGATGCGTCCTCCCTTGCTTTGCGCTTGAGCTGGCCAAACGCCACCAATCCAAGCAACAACAGCGCGGGAATAAACATCAATTCCCTCGGTGGCCGGTCGAGCTTTGCCTGAACTGCTTCGATATTCCAACCAAACTCAATACCGGCATCTTCCGCAGCGCTGCCAAAATCCACAAAATTCACCGCCAGCACGTCACCCTGATCGGACACGTCCAAACCGACGGCTGAGAGCCGTTCCTCCGCTGACCCACCAGCCGGAATATCGAGCTGAACATAAGTGGTCACGTCACTGCCATCCAGCCCCATGCCCGATACCCGGAAAACCGTTGTGTCATCAACCGGCACCGTCTCGACGTACTCCATAATCGCACTGCCCTGCCGCTCTTCATAAGGCGGATAGATCATGTCCCACCAGAACCCGGGCCGGAACAAGGTGAAGGTAATCAACAGCAACAGCAGGCTTTCCCACTTGTAGCTGCGGGTAAACCAGAAACCCTGTGTCGCGGCGGAGAACACGAGCATGGCCGTTACCGCGCTGGCCACGGTAATCAGCAGGTCGACCCACCCGGTCAGGCCAATCAGCAACAACTGGGTGTTGAAGATAAACATGAACGGCAGGATGGCGGTACGGATATCGTAGGTAAAACCCTGAATACCCGTTCGGATGGGGTCTGCGCCCGAGATAGCCGCCGCCGCGTAGGCGGCCAGACCCACGGGCGGCGTATCATCCGCCAGTATCCCGAAATAGAACACAAACAGGTGAACCGCAATAAGCGGCACGAGCAAGCCATTCTGGGCGCCGAGGGTAACGATGACCGGCGCCATCAGTGTCGATACCACGATGTAATTAGCCGTGGTGGGCAAGCCCATCCCCAGTATCAGGCTGATCACTGCGGTGAAGATGAGCATTAACAGCAGATTCCCCCCGGAGAGGAACTCTACAAACTCTGTCATCACCAACCCGATGCCGGTGAGGGTTACTGTGCCAACCACGATGCCAGCGGTGGCCGTGGCAACACCAATGCCCACCATGTTGCGAGCGCCGGTGGCCAAAGAGTGCGCCAGATCAACAAAGCCACTGACAAACTCACGGAGCACCTGGCCGCGGCTGCGGAAAAGTGTTTTCAGCGGGCGCTGTGTTATCACGATAAAGATCATGAACAGGGTCGCCCAGAACGCAGACAACTGCGGCGAAAAGCGCTCTACGGTGAGGCACCAGACAAGCACCACCACAGGCAGGAGATAATAAAGGCCGGTTTTGACGGTGGGGCCCACCTCAGGCAATGCGCCCATCGCCTTTTCGGGATCATCGACTTCCAGCTCGGGAAACCGGGTGGCATAGCCAACCAGACCCACATAGACCGCAACAAGCAGCGGCCCAAGCACCCAGGGCGCCGCCTCGCCAAGAACATCCTTGGTCCAGCCCACACCATAGTAAACCGCAAAGGTGAGCACAATCAGGCCGATCAGAATCACCACCCAATTCAGCATTCGCTGTGCCAGGGAGGGACGGTTCGGCCGCTCCATGCCTTCCATCTTCAGCTTGCAAGCTTCAAGGTGAACAATGTAAATCAATGCCACGTAGGAAATCAGAGCCGGCAGAATGGCGTGCTTGATCACTTCCAGGTAAGAAATGCCCACGTATTCAACCATCAAAAACGCGGCAGCGCCCATGATAGGCGGTGTGAGCTGCCCATTGGTGGACGCAGCAACCTCGACAGCACCCGCTTTGGTAGCCGGAAAGCCAACACGCTTCATCAGCGGGATGGTAAACGTGCCCGTGGTGACCACATTGGCAATCGATGAGCCAGAAATAACACCACTCAAACCACTGGACACCACCGCAGCTTTCGCCGGGCCACCACGCATATGGCCAAGCATGGCGTAGGCCACCTTGATGAAGTAGTTGCCGGCTCCGGCACGTTCAAGCAACGCACCAAAAAGTACGAATAGAAACACAAAGCTGGTGGATACACCCAACGCCACCCCGAAAACACCTTCGGTACCCAGCCATTGATGAGACGCCAGCTTGTTGAGGCTGACACCCTTATGGGCAATGACATCCGGCATGTAAGGGCCAGCAATCGAGTAAGTGATGAACACCGCCGCTACAATGGTCAGCGGCAGGCCAAGGGCCCGCCGAGTGGCCTCAAGCAACAACACCAGGCCACTGAGCGCAACCCACAGATCCATGGTAATCGGCGCACCCGGACGGGTAGAAAGTTCGTTATAGAACACGAAAAGGTAAGATGCGGAGAAAGCAGCCGCAAGCGCCAGCACCCAGTCGTAGACTGGCACTTTGTTGACATGAACCCCTTTGATCATGGGGAAAGCAGAGAAGGCCAGGAAAACCGCAAAGGCCAGATGAATGGAGCGGGCTTCCGTGGAATTGAAAATACCGAAGTTCAGAATGAACGGTAGCGGTGATGCAATCCAGAGCTGAAACAAAGACCAGCAAAGGGGCACGATAAACAGGATGACAGATGCCGGTCCGGTGAGAGCCCTGCCTCCGGTTTCTGTCTGCAACAGCTGATCGACCTTGGCGGCGTCAACACCCGCCCCGGTACCGGGGTCGTTCTTCGCCATAGAATGTACCTGTGATGGGAGATAACCTGGTTGGAATCAGCAGGGCGGGCCGGACGCCCACCCTGCCGGCGACGTGCCGGATCAGTCGATCAGGCCAGCCTCACGATAGTACTTGGCGGCACCCGGATGCAGAGGCGCACTCAGGGCGTCAGAGACCATCTCTTCCTTCTTCAGGTTACCGAACGCAGGATGCAGGCGCTTGAAGCTGTCAAAGTTCTCAAAGACCGCTTTAACCACTTCATAAACCACATCGTTTGCCACATCGGTTGATGACACAAAGGTTGCTGCCACACCGAAAGTGGTTACGTCCTGGTCAGACCCACGGTACATTCCACCCGGAATAACCGCCTTCCGGTAGTACGGGTTGTCGTCAATCAGTTTCTTGCTGGCCGCGTTATCCACGTTTACCAGGACACTGTCGCAGGAGGTGGTGGCTTCCTTGATGGCACCGGAGGGGTGGCCAACGGTGTAGAAGAAAGCATCAATGTTGCCATCACACAGAGCCTGGGACTGCTCCGCCGCCTTGATTTCCGCCGCCAGGGCGAACTTGTCCATACCCCAGCCCATTTCGTTCATCAGAACCTCGGCGGTGGCACGCTGACCGGAGCCCGGGTTGCCTACAGATACCCGTTTGCCTTCAAGGTCTTCAAAGGTCTTGATACCGGAGCCTTTGCTCGCCACTACGGTGAACGGCTCAGGGTGCAGAGAGAAGACGGCGCGAAGTTTTTCGTTTTTTCCGGCATCTTCAAACTGGCTGGTACCGTTGTAGGCGTGGAACTGCCAATCGGACTGGGCCACCGCCAGATCAAGCTCACCACCGCGAATCGCGTTCAGGTTGTACACGGAGCCACCGGTACTCTCGACCGAACAGCGAATACCGTGTT
The DNA here is from genome assembly GCF_001574445.1 of Marinobacter excellens LAMA 842. NCBI lineage: Bacteria > Pseudomonadati > Pseudomonadota > Gammaproteobacteria > Pseudomonadales > Marinobacteraceae > Marinobacter > Marinobacter excellens. Next base: position 88,189 of record NZ_LOCO01000006.1, on the reverse strand, counting down.
CTTTTCGGTCCATATTCACCAGACGGCAGATAGCACCGCCGGCAGGGTAGTAAACACCGGTCACGCCGCCAGTACCAATGGTCACGAAGCGCTGTTCCTGTGCGGAAACGGCTGTCGATGCGGCCCCTAGGCTCACGGCGGCAGCAACGGCAAACGCGGACGCTTTCAGTTTTAGTGTCATGTGTGCTCTTCCTTCTCTTCTTGGTCTTTATTGTCAGTTGCCCGGCTCAAAGTGCGGGCAAACATCCCGGTCGTCTAAGAACATAGACCACTTCGGGCCATAAATAAAGAATGCATTAGCTCGCTAACCGTCTGACCCAGCAACAAAAAAGCCCGCGAGTGCGGGCTTTTTTGCAGTTCTGGCGATTATTTCGCCGCTCTTGCCTTGGCAAGCATTTTGTCCGGGCGCAACAGGAAGCGCGCCAACGCAGGCAGCAACCAAATGGCGCCCACCATGTTCCAGAGGAACATGAAGAACAGCAGGAAGCCCATATCCGCCTGGAACTTGATCGGCGAGAAGATCCAGGTCACCACACCAAGACCCAGAGTCACACCGGTGAAGATAACCGCCTTACCGGTTGAGCGCAGAGTCTCGTAATAAGCATCCTGGAGCGTCTTGCCCTCCAGCAGGAACTTCTCAAGCTTGCTGTAGATATAGATACCGTAGTCGACACCGATACCTACCCCCAATGCGATCACCGGCAGGGTCGCCACTTTGATACCAATACCCGAGACCGCCATGATTGCCTCACACAGGATGGAGGTCAGGCCCAACGGAATCACGATACAGGCCACCGCGCGGATCGACCGGAACGTCAGGAAACACAGCAAGCTCACCACGCTGTAGACCAGCAGCAACATGATGTCCTTGGCATTGGCAATAACTTCGTTGGTAGCGGCCTCAATACCGGCGTTACCTGCGGCGAGCAGGAAAGTGTGCTCGTCGTTGTTGAAGTTATCGGCAAACTCCTCAACACGGTCAACCACGGTCTGCAGGGTTTCCGCCTTGTGGTCTTCCAGGAACACCAGCACCGGCGTCAGATCACAGGTGGTGTTGATCAGGCCTGCCGGGGCCTCACGAATGGAAGCGTTGATGATGGTCTGGTTACGGGAGATCTCGTACCACTTCCAGCTACCCTCGTTCAGGGCCTTGGTCACCATCTTGGAAACATCCGCCAGGGAAGCAGAGCTCTGCACACCCGGGGTGTTCTGCAGCTCCCACTGCAGGCGATCCATCGCACGCAATACGTTGTACTGGGTGCACTGCTCTTCCTGGGTTTTCACCATCACCACCAGGACGTCAGCACTGGTGGAGTAATTGTTGATGATGAAGGAGTTATCCTTATTGTAGCGGGAATCCGGGCGCAGCTCCGGCGCACCCTCGTCCAGGTCACCAACCTTCAGGTCCTGCTTGTAGTAAAGACCCAGGCCAAGACCAATCACCGCAATCAGCAGGGAAATCGGCGCAACACCCGGATGAGAGAAGTACGACATGACCCGCCATTTGCGGTCCTGTTTTTCCCCGTGATTCTGCACATGCCGGACACCACCCTTCGAGATACCGATGTAAGACATGATCAGTACATGCAGCACCAGGTTGGTGATGATCACGAACGCCACACCCAGGCCGGCCGCAATAGCCAGATCCCGGATTACGTCGATTTCGATAAACACCAGGGTCAGGAAGCCGAAGGCATCGGAAATCAGGGCCAGCATGCCCGGAATATACAGGGCCCGGAACGCGAGCCTGGCTGAGGTAATGGCATCGAACCCTTTGCCTGCTTCAACCGCCATGGCGTTGACAATCTGAACGCCGTGACTGATACCGATCGCAAAGACCAGGAAAGGAACCAGCACCGAGTATGGGTCCAGCCCGTAGCCCAGCAGCTTGAGAGTACCGAGCTGCCAGAACACGGCAATAATCGACGTGAACACCGGCACCAGGGTGCCCGCAATGCAGCGGGAGTACCAGAACAACAGCAGCGTGGTCAGCAGGATGGTGATCCCCGCAAACCAGGCAATGGAGGCAATACCCTCAATCAGATCACCCACTTTCTTGGCGAAACCGACAATGTGGATATTGACGTTAGGATTTTCCGCTCCGTACTTATCGCGAATCTTTTCTTCGAGCTGTCGTGAGAACTCACCATAATCCAGCGCTTCGCCGGTTTCCGGGTTCTTCTCGTACAGTGGCGCGTAAACGATGGTGGAACGGAAGTTATCGGAAATCAGGCGCCCTACTTCGTTGGAACGCAGGATATTCTGACGTAATTGCTCCAGGCTTTCACGGGAACCGTCGTAGCCATCAGGAATGACCGTACCACCCTGGAAGCCCTGTTCTGTTACCTCTACCCAGCGTACGTTGGAAGTCCACAGGGACTTGAGGCCGGAACGGTCTACCCCATTCAGGTAAAAGACCTCGTCAGTAATCTGCTGCAGGGTTTCCATGTACTCGGCGGTAAAGATATCGCCTTCTTCCACGGCCACCGCAATCCGGACAAAGTTACCCAGGTTCTCCAGATCGTCCCGATGCTCGAGCATATTGACGATGTAAGGATGCTCAAGCGGAATCATCCGCTCAAAGCTCGCGTCTGGCTGAATCTTGACAGCGTTGTAGCCAAGGAACAGCGTCAGAATGAAAAACGCAACCAGGATCGGTGCCCGGTTATTGAAAATCAGCCGCTCGAGAAACGGCTCCGCCTTTGGCGTTGTCAGGTAATGTTCACCCCTGTCGTGCATCGGGTTAGACATTAAAAAGCCCCTCTATCCATTAATCTGTTGATGCCACACCAGGGCGTTAATTCGGATTCCGACCACGAGCGTCGGTGAACTTGACACCGCCCTCGCCAACCAGAAGAAGATTGGTTCCTTGCAGGGGAACAACGGCCATCACACCTTCCCGATCGTTCCGGAAGTACACCCGGAAGCTCTCGCCGCCATTGGTACTCATAAGCACGGCGCCACCATTGCCCACCAGGGTAATCCTGCCGTCATCTGCAACCGCACCGTTATTAATGGTTGCACCGCCCTCGTTGGGAACCACCGTCCAGCTGCGGCCAAGGTCGGTCGAGCGGAAGGTGTTGCCCCGCAGACCAAACGTCAACACTTCGTTAACCTGGCCAGTACCCATAACCCCAAACAAAGACCCCTCATAGGGGCTTTCACGGCGTTCCCAGGTATCGCCACCGTCCACCGACACATGGATCTGCCCGGCTTCACCAACCGCTACCAGGGCACCACCGGTAACCTGAGTGATGCTATTGAGGTGAAAGTTCTGAGGATTATCCAGGTTCGGCGCCCAGTCTTCCCAGTTTTCGCCGCCGTCCTGGGTTCTCAGGATCATGCCGTAAGCACCTACCACAAACCCGTGGCTGTCATCTTCAAACCAGACATCCAGGAACGGGTTTACCGGCCCGACATCCTGGTCTGCCTGCATGTTCTCAAGAGTAAAGAACAGGTCGTCAAGCGCCCACTCCAGATCCGCTTTCTCATCGTCTTCAGCCTGTTCGATCTGTTCTTCCAGTTCGGCAATTTGAGACTGCTTGCTTTCAATAGCCAGGGTTGAAGCCTGATTACCGTCCAGCTGCAAGGTCCAGTTCTCTCCACCGTCCGACGAATGCAACACCACGCCGCTATGACCAACCGCCCAGCCGTGCTGTTCGGTGCCAAAATCCACGGCGTTGAGTGTCAGGGACACGGGAACAGCGCCCTGAACCCAGGTGTGTCCCTCATCGTCCGAGAAGATCACATGCCCACGCTCTCCAACGGCAACAATCCGCTCACCAGCACGCGTTGCGTCATTCAGCAACGATTCCGGCGCCAGCAGTGTCGGGCGGGAAGGAGTTTCAAGAATATCTGGCACCGCAAATGCCGCGGGGGCTGCCAGTACCATGGAGAACCCCAGACAGGCAGACCCCAGTGTCTCGCATATGAACCTATTAGCCATTCAAATTGCCTTTACGTTGATTGTATCTTGTTGCGTTATCCCTGAGCCTCGCAGAAGCACAAACAAACCGGCAGCCATAAGGCCGCCGGTATATCTGGCACTACTACTGCCACTCCGGGATCAGACTGTGCGCCGAGTCCTTAGCGCACACTCCGCCGACGCAGCGAGGCCGGTGAGAAATAACGTTTATTCGGTACATCGTCGGTAAACACCCGAGTACCGGATTCTTCCGTATCCAGACCCAGCACGTGGTAACGGCGAGCCTGAAGGTCGTGGTACACGTCCAGCACTGTCCACACGCCGGGCAGCTCATAATAGTTCTTGGGGATACCCATGGTCACGCGCCACAGCTCTCCACGACCGTCGTACTGGTCCAGCAGCACGGTGTTCCAGCTGTCCGCATCCACATAGAAACGACGCTTGCCGTATATGTGCCGCTCGCCCTGCTTGAGGGTGGCTTCTACCACGTGCACGCGGTGCAGCTCCCAGCGGGTCAGATCAGGATTCAGATGGGAAATACCCAGAATCTCGGAATACGGTGTGCCTTTTTCGCCAATCCGGTAGTTGTTATAAGGGATGTATATTTCCCTCATACCCTCGTAGTTCCAGTTGTAGCGATCCATGGCACCGTTAAAGATATCGGTGTCATCCGCGGTGCGCAGGTTATCGGCCGCCGCGATCGGGGAATCGTACCCGAGGTTAGGGGCACGGCGAACCCGCCGCTGGCCAGCATTGTAACCCCAACCGTTGCGAGGGTTGATAATCTGGTTGAGTGTCTCGTGAATCAGAATGGCACCGCCGGCAAGGCGGGGCGGAGACTGGGTGAACGAGAGGTAGTAGAAAATGATGTTATCGAGATCGGCTTCGCCGCCTTCCGGGTTGTAGAAGTTAAAGAAAGCTTCCTGCTGCGAGGTCACCAGTCCATAATCACCGTTGGTCTGAACCGCCACTTCACTGGAACGACGGGTAACGGAAATACCGCGCCACCGGGTCAGATGGTTCCAGACCACCTGCCAGGCTTTTTCTTCATCGGTACCGTGCAGGATCGGGAACGGGTAACCGCCAAACGCTCCGCTCAAGCCCTCGGCCTGTCCGACAATTTCCGCGTTGACTGCGTTCTTGCGGGTATTCTCGGCAACCCAGTCGGGCACGGCATGGGTGCGGCGCGACTGGTACACCGGAATACGGAATGTGGTTGGGTAGGTACGGAGCATGGCCCTGACGCCATCGGTCAGGTACTCGTCGTACTGCTCCATGTTGGAGGCGGTAATCGTGAACAACACCTGATCGTCCGGGAACGGGTTGATGTGGTGCTGCCCACTGCCTTCGTAACCAGCCGGGGGCTCTGTCAGCCCGCCAGTCCAGGCAGGAATGGTACCAGCTTCATTGCCAGCCTTGATGGACCCGAAGGGCGTCAGGTCCTGACCGAGGCGGTTTGCCTCAGCGGCAGACACACCGGCGTGAACCGGTGCAGCTGCAAACGAAAGCGCAAGCAGCCCGCCCAAAAATGCGTTCTTGTTGTATCTCATTGTGCAACCTTAAATCCGTCTGGGAGCCTCTACAGGGCTTTATTGTTATGGTCTGACGTAATCGCAGACTTTCCATCAGATTAGCCGATTGAGCAACATTGTCTATCGACCGAAAGTGCGATTTTGTATCTGGCTGTGACGACGGCTTTACAATCACAGCCAGGGTACGAGCCTGGGTCAGTCCGCCAGGCTCTTGTGAACCACCTCGTACACGTCTCGTGAAAGCTCGTTTTTGTCACGAATCCGCTCAAGGGCGGTCTTCATCTGACTGCTGTATTGCGGTGAAAACTTCTTCCACCGGGTAAGCGGAGACACCAACCGGGCAGCAATCTGCGGGTTGCTGTCGTCCAGTCGACACACCTGGTCCGCCAGGAACCGGTAACCACTGCCATCCGGTTTATGGAAAGCTGCCAGGTTCTGGCCAGCAAACACCCCGACCACAGAACGCACCTTGTTGGGGTTCTTCCAGTCGAAGGCCGGATGCTCCAACAACGCCTGGATCTGCGGCAACTGCCCTGCCCGGTCGCTGGACGCCTGCACCGAGAACCAGAGTTCAACCACCTGCGGGTCATCCTGGAAACGCTCGAAGAATTCTGCCAGGGCCCTGATCCGATCCGATTCAAAACCGGAATTCACCAGGGCACGCAAGGCGCCGAGCCGGTCCGTCATGTTATCCGCCTGCTCAAACTGCTCAACGGCCAGCGCCCGCCCCTGCTCATCATCAATGTGCAGCAGCCACGCCAACGCTGTATTACGAAGGCTGCGACGGGCGATGGCACCCGGCGTCAGCTGATAATCGCCCTGACCAGCGTTGCGCTGATAACAGGCCAGCAGGTCATCGCGGAGCGCCTGGGCCAGATGCGTCAGAACCTGCTCCCGGGCGTCATGAATGGCCGGCACGTCGGCCTGCTCGGAAAGCTCGATCAGATAGGCTTCCGAAGGCAACAGCAGCATCTTGGCCACAAGCGCCTGGTCCAACTCGGTATCGTTCAACAACAGGCGATAGGCTTCCACCAGCCGTGGTTCAATTTCCGTGCCCTGAGGCGCGTCAACCAATGACTGGATAACATCGACCGCAAGTTTCTGGCCAGCATCCCACCGGTTAAAGCCATCCGGATCATGACTCATCAGGAACAACAGCTGTTCGCGGGCCCATGGGTAATGAACCCTCACCGGGGCGGAAAAATCCCTCAGCAACGACGGCACCGGCCGCTCCTTGAGTCCATGGAACTCAAAGCTGTGTTGCGTCTCAGTCAGTTCAAGCACCCGCTCAGCGGGACCGTTGCTGTCCTCCGCCCCCATGTTCAGAGGCAGCGGCTGCCCTTCGGAATCAAGCAGGCCGATCGCAAACGGAATATGCTGCGGCTTTTTCCCGGACTGTCCGGGCGTATCCGGAATCGACTGCCGGATATCCAGTCGATACACACCTTGTGCCTCATCGTAATGATCCGCTACCGCCAACACCGGCGTGCCCGCCTGCTCGTACCACAAACGGAACTGGCTCAGGTTGCGCCCGGAGGCATCTTCCATTGCCCGAACAAAGTCATCGGTAGTGACGGCCTGGCCGTCGTGGCGGCCAAAGTAGAGGTCACTGCCCTTCCTGAACAGCTCGGCGCCGAGCAGATTGTGAATCATCCGCACCACTTCTGCGCCCTTTTCATAGATGGTCAGGGTGTAGAAGTTGGAGATTTCCATGTACGACGCCGGCCGAACCGGATGCGCCATGGGGCCGGCATCTTCGGCGAATTGAGCGGTGCGCAGCAGGGTAACGTCTTCAATGCGCTTGACGGTGGGCGAGCCCATATCCGCCGAGAACTGGGAATCCCGGAATACCGTAAAGCCTTCTTTCAGACTCAGCTGGAACCAGTCCCGGCAAGTAACCCGGTTACCGGACCAGTTATGGAAATACTCATGGGCAACAATGGCTTCGATACGCTGGAAAGCGGCATCCGTAGCCGTGTCCTGGCTGGCCAGCACGCAGGATGAATTGAAGATGTTCAGGCCCTTGTTTTCCATGGCCCCCATATTGAAATCATCCACTGCTACGATCATGAAGATATCAAGATCGTACTCACGGCCATACACCTCTTCATCCCAGCGCATCGAACGCTTGAGCGCATCCATAGCGTAATCGCACTTGCGGGCATTGCGCGCCTCAACGTAGATGCGCAAATCGATATCGCGACCAGAAACAGTGGTAAACGTATCCCGTTTCTCGACAAGGTCGCCCGCCACCAGCGCAAACAGGTAGGCCGGTTTGGGGAACGGATCTTCCCAGGTCACAAAGTGACGGCCGTTCTCTAGGTCGCCCTGCTCAATGGGGTTACCATTGGAAAGCAACACCGGGTAGGCAGACTTATCGGCTTCAACGCGGGTCTGGAAGCGCGCCATCACATCCGGCCGGTCCGGATAATAGGTGATACAGCGGAAACCTTCGGCCTCGCACTGGGTGCAGAACATGCCCGATGACTTGTACAGGCCCTCCAGGCGGGTATTGTTCTGCGGCTCTATCCAGGTGACGACCGCCAGCTCAAACGAATCCGGCACCACTGGAATCACCAGCTTGTCACCCTCGTTCTGATACTCGCCACTGGCCAGCGGCTGACCGTTCAGGGACAGAGTCTCCAGGGTCAGACCGTCACCATCCAGCTCCAGTGGCGTGCCACTCTGCCCGGCCGCGGGGTTCTGGCGCATGGACAAGGTACTGTGCACCCGCGCGCCGTCCTCGAACAATTCAAACCTCAGGCTTACATGGTCCACCAGATACGCCGGCGCCTGGTACTCGCTCAGGTAGATGGTTTGTGGCTGGTTGGTACGCATTCACACTCTCCAGACAGTAGACTTCCGCGCTCAGTCAAGAACCCGGAACCGGACTTCGTATCCGGTAAATTTTCGAATATTGATCACACCGGTATCGAGCATCAGGTACTGGCCCTTGATGCCTTCCAGCCGCCCTTCCACATCCGGTGACTTGTCCAGATTATGCGTTTTCACTTTAGACGGCCACACCTGAACCGGATAACCAAGCCCCAGTGAGGCCTCGTCCACAACTCGCAAACTGTCTTCGCCATGGGTTCGCCGCAGGTCTGCCAGATCAGGCTCTATCACTGCCAGCAGCCTCTGGCGCTCCTGCACCAGGTCCAGCTCCGGCACATCGCCTTTGAGCATTGCGCGCCAATTGGTCCGATCCGCCACATGGCTCTTGCACGCCACTTCCACCAGACCGGACAGGTAACGGCTGGCTACCCGCAGCATGGGAATGGCTGTCACCGCGCCCTGGTCGATCCAGCGAGTCGGCACTTGCGAGCCCCGGGTAATACCCACCTTCAAGCCACTGGAATTGGCCAGGTAGACCACGTGCTCCACCATGCAATTCGCCTCGCCCCACTCGGGCTCCCGGCAGGTACCCAGATGGTAATGGCACTTCTCAGGACTCATGATGCAACTGTCACAGGCAGCGAGTTTGCGGAAACAGGGATAACAGTAGCCCTGGTTGAAACTCTTCTTGGTGGTGCGGTCGCAGTGGATGCAGCGAATCACACCGTCAAAGTCCAGTCGCACCTTCTGGCCAATCAGGTCATTCAGGGGAATGCGGGTGTCACCCACGGCCAGAGTGTAGGCCACCGGATCGCCGGCTTGCGCCGGCATCTTACGCAAGCGGCCGGTTACATCAATTGACTCGCTCAAACCTTGACCTCGACGAACTGGTCTGGATCCACATCGTTGCCGTTCTGGCGATCTTTACGAAACTGCACGGATGGATCACAGGCGGTACCGGCTTTCTCGCCCCGGTCCAGATAGCCCACCCGCTGCTCTTCGGGCACATTGTGTTTGTTCTCGTAATAGATAACCGCTTCCAGGCTGATTTCCCGCTGCTCTCGGGTCATTGCCCTTCCATCAGGCCATTTACCAAGCTCGATAGATTGCTTGAGGTTCCGGTATACAGTCGGATCCAGCCGTTCAATGAGTTCGTCGTAGGTCATTACCCACCTCCTGAAAAATCATTCATAAAAAAATCGGCAAATCCGTTTGACAGATGGAAATGATAACAATTATCATTATCTCGCCAAATGACGACGGTCGTATCATTTGGTCTCTCTCATCAGGAGCTATAAGCTCTTTTAATGCCCCACCCTTTGGTGGGGCTTTTTTATGCCTTCACCGAAACCGCCCCCGGGCGGGCATCACCGCTGCCAACGCCAGACCACCCACAAAGCCTCCCAGGTGAGCCTCGTTAGCCATCCGGCCCAGGCCAATCATTTCCGGGATAGGCGTAAAGCCGATCACCATCCACACCAGGGCAAAGGTGACCAACGCAGGTGGAAACTGGAATCTGGGCCGGCGTTGCTGGCTCAGCCAACAGTAACCAAGGATGCCATAAACGACACCCGACAAACCTCCGAACAGGGGGCCAGACACCAGATACTGCAACAGATTGGCGGACAGACTGGTTACCAGGAACAGCGCCACCAGGCGGGCGCGACCATCAATCCATTCAATCTGGCTGCCCAGAAACCAGAGCATGACCGAGTTGAAAATGATGTGGGTCCAGCTGAAATGCAGGAAATCCGGTGAAATCAGGCGCCACAACTGCCCGCCTGCCACTGTCGCAGAAAGCGCATCCAACCTCCCGCCCAGGGAACTGAACAGGTCCCAGGAATAGTGCCTCGGATCGACGATCATCATGGCCGCGGCCAGGGGGTTCTGCCCCATGGATGTCAGCCACACCATGGCAACGGCGATGCCGATCACGCTCACAACAAACGGTGCATGCCGGGGAGCCGGCTGCCAGCGCCCGCTGGGGGTAATCGGAGATGATGTATGTTGGTCCAAACTAACCTCGCTGATACTTAGCGCGCCACGCTGTCTTCACTGGTGGGATAATCCGGCTGCTCGGGACGATCCACCTCTACCCAGACAAACTTGTCGCGGGAAAGTGCCTTTTCATCATCCAGCCGATAGGCCACCAGCTTGCCGTACTTTACGGCGCTGTAATCGATACAGGCCACATTCGACTTCAAAGGTGCCGGCTCACCATCCATCCAGTAATGCCCGACGAAGACCGGCGGCGCATCCAGCGGATAAGTAATCAGTTGTTTACGCTCATCCTCCCGCAAGCTCATGGACGCCACTTCCGGTGGTAATGGGTCTGGCTGGAACACCACATCGGCGTATGTTTGTGGGTTGTCGGCCCAGAACTTGGTGCGGAAGAATTCCCGAACATAGCCATCCCGCCCCGTAATCTTGACCCCTGGCGGCAGGCGCAAGTCAGTGCCACGCAACAAGGTGTCCATCACCTGGCCGGCGAAAGATTCGATGGCGGCCGAGGCATGAAGAAAGTCTTCATCAATACAGGCACCGCCCTGATTCTGCCGGAACTTGTCTATCAGATCCTGATCCCAGCAAGCATGCACCACCCGGAAGTGCTCCTCTTCGATAAACAGCGGAATGGTGTAAAACCACTCCAGAAAATCGTTCCACTCGTGGGGATACGCATCGAACTGCTCAAGAGTTTCCTTGATCAGGCGGTCATGGCGAGGGTTGTGTTCGCGCAGGAATTGCTTGCCACTGCCCGGCCGCGCCCGGGTGCAGTAGCCGAGGGCATTGTATTCATGGTTGCCCATAACGATGCGGGCGGCACCGTGCTCCACCATATCCCGCACCAGATGCAGGGCCTCACGGATTCTTGGGCCCCGATCGATGATGTCGCCAATAAAAATGGCCTGGCGCCGGGGATGCTGGTAAATGCCGTTCTGTTTACGATACCCCATCTGCTGGAGCAACCGCTCCAGGGTGTGGGCGCAACCGTGAATGTCACCAATAATGTCGTAACCGCGGCTCGCGGTTGAAGTCTGTCCCGCCATAATCAACTCGCTGCTATTTCGCTTGCCCAACCCAGCTTGTCACGGCAGGTGGCATAGAAATTGTGATCGGTCGGGTGGATCAGACGGATCTTGAACGGCTTTTTGGTAATTCGGATGATATCCCCGGGCGCACAGGCAATGTTCATCTGGCCATCAAAGCTGACTTGCGGGTAGGTTTCGTTGGTTTCACCAATCACCAGTTTGATTTCACTCTTGCCATCGACCACGATCGGACGACTGCTCAGGGTATGCGGGAACATGGGCACCAGCACCACAGCATCCAGTTTCGGGTGCATGATGGGACCACCTGCTGACAGGGAATAGGCGGTTGAGCCGGTGGGCGTGGCAACAATCAAGCCATCGGAACGCTGGCTGTAAACAAAGTGGCCATCAATGTAGAGGTCAAAACCGATCATCCGGGTAGACTTACCGGGGTGCAGCACCACATCGTTCAGGGCAGAACCGTAGCCCAGGGGCTGGCCATTACGTTCCACATGGCCATCCAACAGGAACCGCGATTCCTCGATATATTCACCCTCAAGCACCCGGGCCAGGCGCTCTTCGAGGTCAGATGGAGAAATATCCGTCAGGAAGCCCAGGCGGCCGCGGTTAACTCCCAGAATCGGGATCTTGGATTTGGCCAGTTCACGGGCAGCCCCCAGCAAACTACCGTCCCCGCCCACGACAATGACCAGGTCGCAGATTTCGCCCAGCAGTTTTTTGCTGGCGACCTGCAGGCCATGGCCCGGAATCATGGTGGAGGTATCTTCCTCGATGATGACGTGGTAGTTGTTGGCCGTCAGGTACTGCTTGAGCTGCCGCAGAGACTCAACCACCTTGACGCTGCCCATGCGCCCGACAATGCCGATATTCCTGAACTGATCCATGAAGTATCCCGTGGTGTCTGAATGAGACAGGAAAGGCATGGCCCCTCCTGTTCTGTAACGAACAGAGCCACAGTTTAACGAATCTCAGGCAGATACTGAAAAAAGATCCGCGTCAGGACCGGTGCTGTTCGCAATGATCATCTACCCCTGGCTGGAATTCCGCCGGCTGGGTTACCCGCATGATCGGCTCACCGCAGGCATTTCCGTCACTATCCACGTGGCGGCAAACCGGGTGTTCGTAGTGTGCCAGCCAGTCTTTGTAGGCCGGCTCGTTCATACCGCAACGCTCGGCGGCATAGGCCACCGGATTGCCAAAATAGGTATCGATATCGTCGTAAGGCAGTGTGATATGGCCCACGCCGGGATGATAGGCAACCAGGAATACGGACTGGCTCTGCAACTGTTCCAGCAGCGAATCCTCGGGTGGTACCTGGTGTCGAAGCTCGTGGTTTTCCTGCTCAAGGGCAACAATTTTGTCATCCCGAAGCTCCAGCTCACGCTGTTTGCGCTCCAGCTGTTCATGCAGCAGAACGGTCTCGGCGTCAGCATGAACGTCCTTACGCTGGCGGGCGTCGCCCTCCGCCATTTTTTCCTGCATGGAGAGATATTGCTCGTTGCGCTGAGCCAGGCGCTGTTTGAGCTGTTCATTGCTGATCCGGGTGCGTTCGTATCGCTGTTCCAGATCTGACATTTCGCTGCGCAAAGCCTGCATTTCGAGGCGATGCTCACGCTGGAGGTCAGCCAGGGAATCCCGATGCACACTTTGGAGGGTTTTGATCCTGAGCCGCTGTTCACGGAGGATCTGGGCAACACGGGCCCGGTCACGGTTATCCTCGACGGGCTGCTCCACACTCGCCGCGGTCAGGACCGGAATATTCTCTTCTTCCGGTTCCACCTTCTGGAAACGCAAAGCGTTGGCGTCAACCGCTTTGCGGATCAACTGGAAGTGGTTACTGCCCGGTGTCATGTCCGGGTCCCAGAGTTCCTGGGCAAATGCCGGATCAGGACACTGGCTCCTACAAACCAGCCGGATAGCACCGCCGCCCATATCCGGTCCCTTGGCGCCTTTCTCTGCCAACGCCTCGATAGGCACGTTCCAGTGACTGTCGGCCCGCCCCTCATCATCAAACCAGATACGGAAGAAAACCAACGACCGAACCGTCAACTCCGGTGAAAGGTTGACCAGCACCGCCCGAACATCTGTCTCGGCAAGATCAGATAGGCCAACATAGCCGTCCAGAAACGCGCCAAATTCAGACAACCGCATCTGCCGGGCAACCTGACTGCCCTCCATAAAGAAAACCGCCGAATACCCGTCGGCTGCCTGCCCGGCATTAACCATTCACTTTCTCCATGCTTCGGAAAACTCTTGTTATGGACGCCCGATGCGGGAAGAGAGTTCCATCCCCCTCCCGCTCTTCAACTCCATAGTCTAGCCAGACCTTAACCGAAACACAGAGAAAAACTGCAACGTTTTGTGATCAGATCTCCGCTGCCAGGCGGCTACCCTGATCAATGGCCCGCTTTGCATCCAGCTCTGCCGCCACATCGGCACCACCAATCAGATGCACCGGCAAACCGGCTGCTTCCAGGCCTGCGTGCAGCTCACGCAGCGGCTCCTGACCAGCACACACGATGATGGTATCCACCGGCAACACTTTATCCTCGCCCTGCTCGGCACCTTTCGGTGTAATGGTGATGTGCAGGCCTTCGTCATCAATCTTGCGATAGCTGACGCCGGGCACCATCTGCACGTTGCGGTGCTTGAGAGAGGTACGATGAATCCAGCCGGTGGTCTTGCCCAGGTTCTTGCCAACTTTCGAGGCCTTGCGCTGCAGCAGGTAGACCTCCCGCGCAGGCTCAGGCACCTGAGGCTGAACACCCTGAATACCGCCACGGTGCTCAACCGTGAGATCCACGCCCCACTCCTTCATGAAGTGCTCGGTGTTCAACGAAGGCGATTCACCCTTGTGGACGATGAATTCAGACACATCGAAGCCGATACCACCCGCACCGATGACAGCAACCTTCTGACCAACCGGCTTACGCTCCAACAACGCATCCAGGTAGCCAATCACCTTCGGGTGATCAATACCTTCGATCTCCGGTGTGCGTGGCTCCACGCCAGTGGCCAGGACCACCTCATCAAAGCCACCGGCCTTGAGGTCCTCTGCCGTAACGCGGGTATTGAGCCGAATATCAACGCCATGTTTGTCGAGCATCACCCGGAAGTAGCGCAGGGTTTCGTAAAATTCTTCCTTGCCCGGAATGCGTTTGGCCACATTGAATTGACCGCCCACCTCGCTACCGGCGTCAAAGACGGTGACTTTATGTCCACGCTCCGCGGCAACCGAGGCAAACGCCAGGCCTGCGGGACCAGCACCAACCACCGCAACCGACTTCGGCGTAGCCGTCTTCACATACGCCAGTTCGGTTTCGTGGCAGGCGCGGGGATTGACCAGGCAGGACGTCAGCTTGCCGCTAAACGTGTGATCAAGACAGGCCTGGTTACAGCCGATGCAGGTATTGATCTCCTCGGCGCGGTCTTCCGCCGCCTTGAGCACCAGGTCAGCGTCCGCCAGGAAGGGGCGGGCCATGGACACCATATCCGCATCACCTTCTGCCAGAACCTTCTCGGCAACGTCCGGCATGTTGATCCGGTTGGTGGTTACCAGCGGAATACTGACTTCACCCTTGAGGCGGGCCGTTACCTTGGTGAAGGCGCCACGGGGCACGGATGTGGCGATGGTCGGCACACGGGCCTCATGCCAGCCGATACCGGTGTTGATAATGGTGGCGCCAGCCTTCTCGATTTCCTTGGCCAGGTGCACCACTTCTTCCCAGGTGCTGCCGTCTTCGATCAGATCGAGCATGGAAAGGCGATAAATGATGATGAAGTTTTCGCCCACGCGCTCACGAACCCGGCGAACGATTTCAATGGGCAGGCGAATGCGGTTCTCGTAACTGCCACCCCACTGATCGGTGCGGTGGTTGGTGTGTTTGACAATGAACTGGTTAATGAAATAACCCTCGGAACCCATGATCTCCACGCCGTCGTATCCAGCGCGCTGAGCCAGGGCAGCACAGTTCACGTAGTCGTCGATCTGCTTCTGGATGCCGGCTTCGTCCAGCTCTTTGGGCTTGAACGGATTGATCGGCGCCTGGATAGCCGAAGGCGCGACCAGCTCAGGGGAATACGCGTAACGGCCCGCATGCAGGATCTGCATACAGATTTTGCCGTCAGCCTCATGCACCGCCTGGGTAATCACCTTGTGCTTGTCAGATTCTTCCTCTGTGTTCATCTTGGCGGCGTGCTGGAATACCGCACCTTCGGTATTCGGGCCGATGCCACCGGTTACGATCAGGCCAACGCCACCAAGGGCACGCTCGGCGTAAAACGCAGCCAGACGCTCGAATCCGTTTTTCACTTCCTCCAGGCCGGTATGCATGGAACCCATCAGTGTGCGGTTACGCAGGGTGGTAAAGCCAAGGTCCAGTGGTTCAAGCAGGTGCGGGTACTTGCTCACGCCCGGTGATGCAGCCATTGGTAATCTCCTCATCGATTGTAGGATCGGGCAACCATCGCGCCCGTTGTTATGGCCCTACACTACCCAGCTCCCGCCAGCGCAACAATATCCAAAAAGAACATTTTATTATCCCTGGACAACACCGATAATACGATCATGACCAATGCATCCAGACCCAACCAGAATTCGCTGGGCGACATCAGCCTGCTCTATGCTTCCGTGTTGCTGCGTGCCACTGAGGCCGAGGGAGGCGATGCCGAAAGGCTAAAATCCCAGTTCCATCTTAACGACCCTGAGCTGGCCGCGCCGGAAGGACGCATCAGCATTCCCAGGTTCATGCGCCTGGGCCAGGCTGCCATCGCCACAACGGGCAACCCCGCCCTGGGCCTGCGTATGGGCGCCCTGACCCGCCCCATCGACGCCGGCATTGCCGGCCTGGCCGCAGAAACCGCCAACACCGTACACCAGTCCCTTGCCACACTGGTACGGTATGCTCTGTTAAGCAGCCGGAACTCCAGAGGCGAGCCAAGTCTGGCGGCTGAACACCGTAAGGCCTGTTTCTATTCGATCAGTCCATACAACCAGTACAACTACTTTGTCGTGGACTCCATCCTTGCCGCCTGGACCCAACTGATCAGACACATGACCGGCCGTTACGACATCCTGGAACGGGTACGAATTGAGTATCCCTCGATCGGGCTGGACGAGGTATTCGAGAGCTGGTTTCGTTGCCCCGTGGAATTCGGCGCGAAGGAAAACTCGATTCGTCTGAAGGAGAGCGTTTGGCTTCAGGCACCGAGCCAGGCGCACCAAGGTATGCACGAAAAACTGACCGCCTGGTGTGAACAGGAGCTGCAGCAGATTCGCAAAGGCTGGAGTGTGGCTGACAGGGCCCGGTACCTGATGACGCCGTTATTGCGGGGAGAAACACCCACCATTGAAACCCTGGCCAACCGACTGGGAACAACGCCCTGGACACTGCAACGACAGCTTGCCAGTGAAGGAACCGGCTTTCGGGAGTTGCTGGACAACACTCGACGACAACTCGCACAAGACTATTTGCAGGAGACCAACAGTTCGCTTTCGGAAATCGCCTGGCTATTGGGATTCGCGAACCCACCAGCCTTCCACAAGGCCTATCGGCGCTGGTATGGCATAAGCCCGGGAGAATACCGGAAACACATCAAGGGAAGTAACTGAGGTAAAGCAAGGGGGGGATAAAAATGGCGGAGCGGACGGGACTCGAACCCGCGACCCCCGGCGTGACAGGCCGGTATTCTAACCAACTGAACTACCGCTCCGCGTTTGTTGCCTAACAGCCTGTTTGCTGACTGCTCGGTGACAACGAGGGCGCATTATAAAGAGGCCCCCGTTTATGTCAACGCTTTTACTGAACTTTTTTCAGATTTTTCCAAACCCCCGGTTACATGGCGTCAACCATGGCATCTTTGCCCTGGGCCGTCTTCCGGTATTCGATGGGCGTCATACCAGACCAGCGCTTGAACGCCCGATAGAACGTACTGGGTTCGGAAAAACCGGTGAGGTACACAATTTCATCAATGGACTCATCGGTGGTCGCAAGGAGCTGCCGCGCCAGCCGATAGCGGAAATCCGCCAGCACCTGGTTGAAGCTGGTTTCCGCCTCGGTGAGCCGGGTGCGCAAGGTTCTTGGTTTGATACCCAGCCGTTCTGCAACGGCATCCAGGGTCACCTCGCCGCTGTCCAGCAGCTCGGCGATGATGCGCTCCACCTGACCGACAATGTCCTTTTTCTCTAGCCGCGCCACCTGTTCACTGGCAAAGCGCTCGTGCAGCGCCAACAGTTCTGGTTCGGCGTGGGGAGAGGCGTGGGACAGCATCGCAGCGGGGAAATACAACCGGTTTTCTTCTGCGCCAAAAACCACGTTACAACCCAGAACTTCGCGTACGTGCTCGGCTCCCTGCTCCCGCCCATGCTCGAACTCGATTCGTGATGGGTAGAAATTGCCATCGGTGATGGACTTGAAGAAGGTAATCAGCCCCTGTACGAAGCACTCATTGAAGTGCTTGAGCTTGCGAATCTCATCGGAGGCGGCGTCCAGCACCATGCAGGCTTCTTCGCCTTCAATGAAGAAATCGGTATTGGCGGCATCGCTCAGCAAGCGCTGATAGTTCTGAGCCCGGCGCAGTCCCTCTCCGAAGGTTGGGCTGCTGAGAAACAGGTATTCGAGAACCTGGCCCTTATAGGCGGGCAACAGCGGCCCCAGGTGCAGGCCTATGTCCGGGTCGCCGGATACATCCTCCACCGCCTGCCAGAAGTAAAGCTGGGCGCTGTGGGGAGTGCGAAGCTGGTCTGTGTAGACGTAGTTCTCGTCAACGCCGAGGCGGCTGAATATGGCATCGGTATCGACACCCTTTTTCTTCATCGCCTCATAAATCAGGCGCAACATCACGCCCGCATCACGTAGTTCCTGCATAGTATCCCGCTATTTTATTTATATGGTTACTACTTTGACCCACCGGACAGTGCTCATGGCACGGCGGGTCAATGCCCGATCTGGAGGGGTTTGCCAGACTGCGAGGCCGCCACGACTTTCGTCTTACATTAGAGCATATCAGGCCACAGACGCACAGTTGTACCAGAATGTAGAGAAAATCGGTAATTACGTTACTGATTCACGGGAAATTACCCGGCCGATCAGGCCAACAAGGGAGAAGAATACCATGACAGAACCACTGATTTATCGCAGCACCCCACCCTCTCTGCTGCCCATGTTCGGCAGAGCACTGCTGCCAAAATCACACAAGCCCGGCGCCAACACAGAGATCCCGGAATTGCAGGCTGAGCTGCTGGGCGTGGCCACAGATACGCCGATGTTGTCCCGCTATCTGAACGTGTGCGGATTCAAGCCTGGCTCCACCCTGCCCATGACCTGGCCGCACATCCTTGCTTTCCCGCTGCACCTGAAATTGCTGACCGACAAACGGTTTCCACTGCCCCTGCTGGGCCTTGTGCATCTGCGCAACACCATCACCCAACACCGACCCATCCAGACCGGCGAAAACCTGGATATCCGGGTTACGTTGGGCAATCAGCAGAGCACGGAGCGCGGCATCGAGTTCGACCTGATCACCGAGGCGCGCTCTGCGGGCCGGCTGATCTGGGAGGAGGTAAGCACCAACCTGTTCCGGATGGCAAATGCTGAAGGTGGCAAGCCGAAAGCGCAACCGCCCAAACTCGAAACCTATCCGTTCAGCGAGTCCATCACGGCACCGGAGAACCTTGGGCGACGGTACGGGCAGGTATCCGGGGACCGCAACCCGATTCACATGCACGCATTGAGTGCCAAAGCCTTTGGCTTCCCACGGGCCATTGCCCATGGCGTGTGGAGCAAAGCCCG
This sequence comes from Marinobacter excellens LAMA 842, assembly GCF_001574445.1. Taxonomy (NCBI): domain Bacteria; kingdom Pseudomonadati; phylum Pseudomonadota; class Gammaproteobacteria; order Pseudomonadales; family Marinobacteraceae; genus Marinobacter; species Marinobacter excellens. The sequence continues at coordinate 69,057 of NZ_LOCO01000006.1, read as the reverse complement.
GGCGCTGTCATTACTGGAACAGCAGGCTGACTGGCAATCCGGCCCTGTGCGGGTGAGCTGTCAGTTCAAGAAACCCCTGTTTCTGCCCGGCACCGCCCAACTGAACTGGCAGACCGCCAGCGACGCCTGGGATTACCAGCTCCTGAACAGCAAAGGCGATGCGCCACACCTGAGTGGTCGTATTGAATGGCTATAACGGCGGGATAAACGCATCGATCTGGCCGCTCACCGCCAGATCGATGCTCAATCTGCTGCGCAGGGCTGCCCCTCCGCATTGGCAACAGGCAGCGTGAAGTAGAAGCAGGCACCACCCTCTTCCGGACGCTCATAGCCAATGTCGCCACCCTGGGCCTGAATCAGGGACCGGCAGGTGGCCAGACCAATGCCCATGCCTTCATCCTTGGTAGTGTAGAAGGGATGAAACAGCTTTTCCTCGGCATCCTCCGGCACACCCACCCCGTGATCGAGCACCTGAATGCGCACACACTGGTCACCGCATCGGCGGGCGCTGACTTCCACAGGCGTGGATGATTCGGCACTGCGAGTGGCTTCAAGGGCATTACGGATCAGGTTAAGGGCAACCTGCTGCACCTGAATCGGGTCCGCCAGTACGTCTGGCAGGTCATCTTCAACGCGGACATCAATACCGCCCTCGTTGTTCCTCATATCCACTTCCGCAAACTGCCGGGTGTCCTCCAGCAGCACCGGAACAGACAGGACTTCTTTACCAGTGGCAGGCTTTTTCATGAACCGTCGGATGCGGCGAATAATCTCACTGGCCCTGTGCGACTGCGCTTCGATCTTGTCGAGGGTTTCCTGAAGCAACACAAGGTCCGGTTGCTCCTTGGCCATCATGCGCTTGGACACCCGGGCATAATTGGTGATAGCGGTCAGCGGTTGGTTGACCTCATGGGCAAACCCTGCGGCCATCTCACCCATGGTGGTCAGGCGTGAGGTGTGGGCCAGTTGATCCCGCTGTTCCTGAACCAGGGCCCGCGCTTCCTCCAGGGCCAGTTCGTTGTCCAGTTCCACGGTAATGTCCCGAAACACAACCACCGCGCCATGCAACTCGCCGTCATCCAGTTTGGGGGTGGAACGATACTCCGCGGGGAAGCCACTGCCATCAGCTCGCAGCAGCCGGATATCACGCTGGTTTTCCGCCACACCTTGCCGGCAGGTGGCCATCACCGGCAGGCTGTCCTGGCACTCCGCCGCCGTCGAAAAGTGCAGTTCGAAAAAACTCTTGCCGATCAGGTCTTCCGCCGGGCATCCCATAATCATGGCGGCTGCGGGATTGGCAAATTCGATGATGCCGTTCTCGTCAAGGCCGTAGATGCCCTCGCTGATGGAGTTCAGGATGCGCGCCTGATCGCTCTGCAGCTCGCGGTTCCGGGCCTGGAGTTGCCGCTCGAGGCGAATCACCTGGGCGTGGGTTTTAACCCTTGCAATCACTTCCAGGGACTGGAATGGCTTGGAGATGTAGTCTGCACCACCCAGGCTGAAGCCTTTCACCTTGGCCTGCAGGTCGTCCAGGGCTGACAGGAATACAACGGCACAATCTGAAGTTTCCGGATCGGCTTTCAGGCGCTCACACACCTCATAGCCGTCCATTTCCGGCATCATGATATCCAGCAGAATCACTTCCGGATGATGGCGGTGGGCAAGGTCCAATGCTTTCTCGCCTTCGTTGGCGATCAGAAGCCGGTAGCCTTTGTCTTTCAGGGTCTCGTAGAGGACTTTCAGGTTCTGCGGGTTGTCATCAACCAGCAGAACCGTCACCTCGGAGTTCTCACTGACAACTTCAGTCATAGAAACATGGCCGGTTAAAAACGTCATTGTATGATGACGATACCGACAGACCTAGTCGATAAGTTCCTTTACGGACAGAACCATACGCACCAGATGTGCCAATGAATGGGTGCCCATCTTGTGCATCACACGGGACCGGTGAATCTCAACGGTGCGCTGGCTGATCTCAAGCTCGATGGCGATCACCTTGTTGGCCTGGCCCGCAATCATCCGATCCATGATTTCACGCTCGCGGGGTGTCAGGCTCTTGATACGGCGAACGATCTCCTGGCGCTCATCCAGAGATTTCCGCTGCTCACGATCCTGCTCCAGCGCCGCCTCGATCTTCTCCAGCAGCGCTTCCTCGCGATAGGGCTTCTGGATAAAGTCGACGGCACCTTCCTTCATGGCATCGACAGCCATGGGAACGTCGCCATGCCCCGTCACGAAGATAATGGGCAGGATCGAATGCTTGTCGTTGAGTTTTTTCTGCAACTCCATGCCGTCCATACCCGGCATACGGATATCCAGCACAATGCAGCCCGCCATCTGGTCAGAATAATCTGCCAGAAAAGAGCCGGCGCTTTCATAGGTTTTCACCGGCTTGCCATCGGATTTCAGCAACAATTCCAGTGAATCGCGGACGGCCTCGTCGTCCTCTACCACATACACAGTCTGCTGGATATCAGTCATGGATCTGTTTTCTCCTGTCCGTTTTATTATGGAGCCGGTCAGTGGATGGACGGATCTTTGTGATCGTCCCTGGCATGTTCCTGCCGTTCATGTTCCCGCATTTTCTCGAGCCGTTGCTGGATAATGCCAAAAACGCTTTGCTTGGGGTACCTGCCTTTGTCATCGGCCTTGCCCGCCGGTTTGCCAAGCAACAGTGTAATGGCCTCCTCCACACGGGCAACCGGGTATACGGCAAATTTGCCCGCCTTGGATGCCGTGACCACTTCGCTGTCCAGCATCAGGTTCTGCACGTTAGTGACCGGGATAATAACGCCCTGGGAGCCGGTCAGGCCGCCCTTCAGCTCACAGGTGGCGTAAAAGCCTTCGACCTTTTCGTTGACGCCGCCAATCGGCTGCACCTCGCCAAACTGGTTCACCGAGCCGGTAATCGCAAGATCCTGCCGCACCGGAATACCAGACAGTGCAGAGATCAAGGCGCACAGCTCGGCCAGGGAGGCGCTGTCACCGTCCACTTCGCCGTAGTTCTGCTCGAAGGTCAGACTGGCCGACAGGTGCATCGGGTCATTCACCGCAAAATGGGAGGCCAGCCAGGAGCTGAGAATCATCACGCCTTTGGAATGGATATTGCCACCCAGCTTCACGTCCCGCTCGATGTCCATGACACCGCCATCACCATAGTAGCAGGTTGCGGTTACCCGGTTGGAAAGACCAAACTCGAAACCGCCGGTCGACAGCACCGACAAGGCGTTCACCTGACCGACGCAGGTGCCGGTTGTGGTCACCAGGGTGGAGCCGTCCCGAACCGAATCGTAAAAATGATCCCGGATACGGCTGCTACGGTAACGGGCACTCTCCAGCGCGCGCTCAACGTGCACTTCAGAGATCAGTTTGGCACCCGCCTGTCGGGCCCAGAAATCGGATTCCCTTAAAATGTTGGCGATGTCCGCTGCATGCAGCGAGAGCCTGTTCTGATGTTCGGCCATGCGCGCGCTGTGCTCGATTATACGGGCCACCGCTTTATTGGTGCAGTGCAGCAGCTTCTTCTCCACCACCAGACTGGCAATGAACTTGGCATACAGAAGCTGGCTTTCCTCAGTACGGTACATCTCGTTTTCGAAATCGGCGGTCACCCGGAACAGCTCAGCAAACTCGGAATCGTATTCCTGCAGCAGCATCCAGGTTTCGCGATCACCAAACAGCACAATTTTAACATCCAGAGGTACGGCTTCCGGCTCAATGGAAATGGTCCCTGAAAGCGTCAGCTCCCGCTCCAGGGAATTGATCTGCAGGGTGCGGGAGCGCAGGGCGCGCTTCAGACCGTCCCAGACAAACGGCTGCTCCAGCACCTTGATGGCATCCATCAGCAGGTAACCGCCATTGGCTTTGTGCAGACTACCCGGGCGAATCAGGGAGAAGTCGGTGAACACGGTGCCTTTGAACGTGACGTTTTCAACGTACCCGAACAGGTTGTGGTAGGTGGGATTGTCTTCCACCACCACCGGCACTTCATTGGTTTTCTGGTGCACCAGCACATTGATCACGTAGCGCCGGGGCGTTTTCTTGTCCAGTGAGGCGTAGGCGATCGCCGCCTGCTCTTCATCGTCCTCAAGGAAGATATCCAGGTTGTCGACCAGATCTTTGCGAACGGCTTCAAGATAGGAAACCACGTCTGGCTGGTCGTTGTAGCGCTTGACCAACTCATCAATCTGGTGGCCCGAGATGCCTTCGAGGGTTTCCTGGTTCAATGCCTGTTGCTTCTCGGCGTACTCCTGCTCCCAATCGGCCAGCTTGCGAAGGGCCTGGCGGAGCTTCTTTTCAAGGGCGTTGATGGTGTCTTCAAACTTGTCACGCTGCTCATCGGTCAGCGCCTGGAAGCTCTCCACGGTGTGGGGCTCATCGCCATTCATGGCAACCAGCCGATAGCCACCCGGTGTGGTTACCGTGAGGCTGACTTTCTTGCGCCGGGCCTGCTTGGCCACTTTCTCGAGCTCATCTTCCTGCTTTTTGCCGTACTCGTTCTTGAGGTGCTCGGAGCGCTCCAGGAAGCTGTCACTGTCAAACGTCTGGGGAATCACCTTCACCAACCGCGACATCAGCTTGTCCATGTCCTGTTTGAGCTGGGTGCCCATTCCTGCCGGCAGTTGCAGCAAACGCGGATTGCGCGGCTCATCGAAGTTGGCCACGTAACACCAGTCGTGGCTCTGCTGTTCGGTATCGACGTGGTGTTCCAGGTACCGGAGCATCATGGTGCGCTTACCCAAGCCATTGCGACCGACCGCATACACGTTATAACCACCGTGGGGCATGGCGAGCGCAAAACGAACCGCTTCCTGAGCGCGGTTCTGGCCAACAATCTCAGCCAGCGGCTCCAGTTGCCGGGTGGTTTTGAATGGCAGATCTTTGAGAACGCAGGCTTTGTAGAGCTGATGCAAGGGCAATGACTTCAAGTTCGATTCCCGTTGAGTTCGGTTTTGAGTAGTAACTGTCGCTCGCATTGTAGTGTTTGAGCTTCAAGCTGTCGCCTATCCGCGCCGCATTTATCGGAAGAGGCCGGATTCGTGACAATATGCCAACCGGGTCACAAATTCCCCCTTGGTCATTTTTCAGGCAGGCCGTCGATTACTACACTTCCATGCCCGGACGGATTCCGGATACAACAAGTACAATACGGGTGATGGTCAAAGCAATGACGAATTATTCCGCAGATCGCCGCATCAAGGATCGTTTTTCGGCGTCGTGTCTCAGGGTGCAACTCCGTGAGAGGGCGTTCTTTGGTCGCGGGAAGCAGCCAGTGGCGGTAACCTGCCTGGACCTCAATCGTTACGGTATGGCGGTGCTGTGCCCTCGGCCGGTAGACTCCGGCGCGCATTTGTTCCTGGATATTGAGGGTAAATACATCAGCGAGTCGCGCATTGATGCCCGAGTGGTGTCGTGCCAGCCGTTTCAGACGGGCTTCCGTGTGAGTCTGCAGTTCAGCTACTGTCTCGACAAGAAAGGCTACTCGAGAGCGATCGACAATGCGCTTTCCCGGATTGAGGGTTTTTACAACCGGTTCGCCAGTTAATCAGATCAGGCCAGCATCCAGGCTGGCCGCCACGTACATGCCCAGTTCCTCGCACTGTTGCTCGAATTCATCCCTGTAATCTCCCCTGCACAGCAATGGCTCCTGTATGCGTTTCCAGCGTAATCCGGTGGTGATGCTGTCGATGGCGCGGCGGGTGCCGGTGCCGTCGTGGCCGGCGCGGATGTAGTAGGCAAAGGGCAGGCCCTGGGTTTTCTCGAGGCAGGGGTAATAGCTTCGGTCGAAGAAATCTTTGAGGGCGCCGGACATGTAGCCGAGGTTTTCGGTGGTGCCGAGAATGATGGCATCGCAGGCGAGGATGTCTTCGGGGCCGGCATCCAGTGGGGCTTTTACCACCACTTCTACGGCTTCGATGTCGGGGTTACGGGCGCCTTTTTCAGTGGCGTTCCGGAGTTTCAGGGTATTCGGGGATGGGGCGTGGGCTACGATGAGTAGTCTCTTTTTGCTAGACATTTGCCGTCCGACTCCCTTCTTGCCGTTAACTCATGGAGCATGAGTTGTGGCAGGAACCCCCTCACGGGAAACGCTACGAGCACATCCATGTGCGCTTCGCTCCGGCCATCCATGGCCTACGAGATTCCCGTGAGGGGCTCCCTGCCACAACTCGCTAGGCTCCGAATATGCCGTCCAACGTATCAACGCCGCATAGAGCCGTATGAAGCGGGTTACAGCAACTCGCCGCTCGCTTCCGCTGGCGCTTCTGCCGCTTCCTTCTTCACCGGCTTCGGCATCAGTTTGTCACGAACCTTGGCTTCGATTTCGTTGGCGATGTCCATGTTCTCTTCCAGGAACTTGCAGGCGTTGGCTTTGCCCTGGCCGATTTTGTCGCCGTTGTAGGCGTACCAGGCGCCGGATTTGTCGACGAAGCCTTCTTTAACGCCCATGTCCAGCACTTCGGCCATGTGGTAGATGCCCTTGCCGTACATGATCTGGAACTCGGCCTGTTTGAAGGGCGGAGATACCTTGTTCTTGACGACTTTTACGCGGGTTTCGTTACCGACCACTTCGTCGCCCTCTTTGACAGCGCCAATGCGGCGGATGTCCAGGCGTACGGAGGAGTAGAATTTCAGGGCGTTACCACCGGTGGTGGTTTCCGGGCTGCCGAACATGACGCCGATCTTCATGCGGATCTGGTTGATGAAGACCATCAGGCAGTTCGCGTGTTTGACGTTACCGGTCAGTTTACGCAGAGCCTGGGACATCAGGCGGGCCTGGAGGCCGACGTGGCTGTCACCCATTTCGCCTTCGATTTCGGCTTTCGGTGTGAGTGCGGCAACGGAGTCGACGATGATCACGTCAATGGCGTTGGAGCGCACCAGCATGTCGGCGATTTCCAGGGCCTGTTCGCCGGTGTCTGGCTGGGAAACCAGCAGGTCGTCTACGTTTACGCCCAGCTTTTCTGCGTAGATGGGGTCGAGCGCGTGCTCGGCGTCGATGAAGGCGCAGGTTTTGCCAGCCTTTTGGGCTTCAGCAATAACCTGCAGGGTCAGTGTGGTTTTACCGGAGCTTTCCGGGCCGTAGATTTCAACGATCCGGCCGTAAGGCAGGCCACCAATACCCAGGGCCACGTCCAGCCCGAGGGAACCGGTGGATACCGCAGGAATGGCTTCACGGGGCTGATCGCCCATTTTCATCACGGCACCCTTGCCGAACTGGCGTTCAATCTGGCTGAGTGCTGCGCCGAGTGCTTTCTTGCGATTGTCTTCCATTGGTACCTGACCCTCATTTGCCGGAGCTACTGGGCCGAGACTGGGCCGACAGTAGCGAAATTCGAAGCGATGACACCGGAGGCATCCAGTGTTTTCCTGTATATTTGAACAGTATTAAAACATAAGGCTTCGCTGAGACCAACCCCTGCCCGGGTGAAAAACGTCACAGCGTTTTCAGAAACTCCGTAACCCCTTGCAGAACATACAAAACCGACTTGCGGCGTACCTGATCCCGGTTGCCATCAAAGCACTGCACGCTGGTTTCGATGCGGTCCGGGCCGGTGCCCCAGGCGAACCATACGGTGCCTACAGGCTTTTCATCACTGCCGCCGCCAGGGCCGGCAATGCCGCTGATGGCCACGGCTATGTCAGCGTCCGCAGCACGTATGGCACCGGCGACCATCTGGCGAACCACTGGCTCGCTCACCGCGCCATGCTCGGCGAGCACCGATTCTTCAACCCCCAGAATGGCCTGTTTCGCCTCGTTGCTGTAGGTCACCAACCCGGCCATAAGGTACGCAGACGACCCCGCCCGGTCAGTCAGCACTTTGGCCACCCAGCCGCCGGTACAGCTTTCGGCGGTGGCGATGGTTTTACCGTGCTCGACGAGCCATTCACCCAGCGTGTTTCCAGCGCTCTCCAGTTGTTGGTCAGAGGCCTGCATAACAATCTCCCTGTGTCTGTTGCCAAACCCTTCGTTTCATCACGGGCATTATTTTCTTACAATCCCCGCTTTCACCCAAAAGTACGATCAACCGGACAAACCCATGTCAGTAGCCCAGACCGATCTTTCCAAGCACACCCCGATGATGCAGCAGTACCTGAAGATCAAGCGGGAACACCCGAACGAGCTGGTGTTTTATCGCATGGGTGATTTCTATGAGCTGTTTTACGACGACGCCAAGAAAGCAGCGGAACTTCTGGACATTACCCTGACGGCCCGGGGCCAGTCCGGGGGCAACCCCATCCCGATGGCGGGCGTGCCTTTCCATGCGGCTGAAGGTTACATTGCCCGCATGGTGCGCGCAGGTCAATCCATCGCTATTGCTGAGCAGATTGGCGACCCGGCCACCAGTAAAGGGCCGGTTGATCGTCAGGTGGTGCGCGTGGTGACACCGGGCACCCTGAGCGACGAGGCGTTTCTGGAAGACCGGCGGGACAACCTGTTGGTGTCGATTTTCAGTCATAAGGAGCAGTTCGGCTTCGCGTCGCTGGACATCTCCAGTGGCCGGTTTGCGGTCGCAGAGCTGGAAAGCCTGGAAGCTCTGCAGGGGGAGCTGCAGCGCCTGCGGCCGGCGGAGATTCTGATCAGCGAGGACTTCCCTTACAGCGATGTGCTGGAGGGCTTCACCGGGGTTCGTCGCCAGGGCCCCTGGTTGTTTGAGATGGATTCCGCCCGGCGGGTGATTACCCAACAGCTGCAGGTTAAAGACCTGACCGGTTTTGGCTGTGAAGACCTGCACCTGGCGATCTGCGCCGCCGGCTGCCTGCTGCAGTACGCCCGGGAAACCCAGCGTACCGCCCTGCCCCACATCCGCAAACTGACCCGCGAGCGTCGGGAAGATGCGGTGATCCTGGACGCCGCCAGCCGCCGCAACCTGGAAATAGACACCAACCTGATGGGCGGCCAGCAGTACACCCTTGCCTGGGTAATGGACCGCACAGCCACGGCCATGGGCGCCCGGGAGTTGCGCCGTTGGCTGAACCGGCCGCTCAGGAATGTGGAGGTCGTGCGCCAGCGCCAGCAGGCGGTGTCGGCTTTGCTGGACGGCTTCCATTACGAGCCAATCCACGATCTGCTCAAGCAGGTGGGTGATATCGAGCGGATTCTGGCCCGAGTCGCGCTGCGCTCAGCCCGCCCCCGGGACCTCGCACGCCTGCGGGATGCGTTCCAGAGCTTACCGGGGCTGCAGGAGGCTCTAAAGCCCGTTAACTCACATCACCTGGTGAAGCTGGCCACGGTTATTGACGAATACCCGGAACTGGCAGACCTGCTGGAGCGGGCCATTATCGAGAACCCGCCCGTGGTGATCCGGGACGGCGGCGTGATTGCCGAAGGCTTCGACGAAGAACTGGACGAACTGCGCAACATCAGCGAGAACGCTGGCCAGTACCTGTTGGATGTGGAAACCCGCGAGCGCGAACGCACCGGCATTTCCACGCTGAAAGTGGGCTACAACCGGGTGCACGGTTACTACATCGAGATTAGCCGGGCCCAATCTGACCAGGCGCCGGTGGATTACATCCGCCGCCAGACCCTGAAAAACGCCGAGCGGTTCATCACGCCGGAACTGAAAGAATTTGAAGACAAGGCCCTGAGCGCCAAGAGCCGGGCGCTGGCCCGGGAAAAAGGACTGTACGACGAGGTATTGGAAACCGTCGCCGAGCAGTTGGCACCGCTGCAGGACGCCGCCCAGGCCCTGGCGGAACTGGATGTGCTCAGTAACTTTGCCGAGCGGGCCACCAGCCTGCGTTTCACCGCCCCGGAGTTCACCGAGCAGCCGGGTTTTGATGTGGAAGAGGGCCGCCATCCGGTGGTGGAGCAACTGCTCGACGAGCCCTTCGTGCCGAACAACCTGCTGATGGACGCCAAGCGGCGGATGCTGGTGATCACCGGCCCGAACATGGGCGGTAAGTCCACCTACATGCGCCAGGCCGCGTTAATTGCCCTGCTCGCCTACACCGGCAGCTTTGTGCCCGCCAACCGGGCGGTGCTGGGGCCGGTAGACCGGATTTTCACCCGCATGGGTTCTTCCGATGACATTGCCGGCGGCCGCTCCACGTTTATGGTGGAAATGACCGAAACCGCCAACATCCTGCACAACGCCACCGAGCACAGCCTAGTGCTGATGGATGAGGTGGGCCGCGGTACCAGTACCTTTGACGGCCTGTCGCTGGCCTGGGCCACAGCTGAGCACCTGGCCAGGGACATTCGTTGCTACACCCTGTTCGCCACCCACTACTTCGAACTGACCCAACTGGCGGATGACCTGGAACATGCGGTGAATGTGCATCTGACGGCCACCGAGCACGACGACTCCATTGTCTTCCTGCACAATGTGCACGATGGCCCGGCCAGCCAGAGCTATGGCTTGCAAGTGGCCAAACTGGCGGGTGTGCCACAGGATGTGATTCGCAATGCCAAGGCTCAGCTGGCGCATCTGGAAGGCCTTAATGGCCCCTCCGCACCGGCGCCTGCCAGCATTGCGTCAGAGCCGTCACCAGCGGCCAAAACCACCAGGCAACCAGCCGTTACGGAGGCCGTGTTCCAGGGCGATATGTTTGCCAGTGCGGAACCCAGCGTGGTCGAGGAAGCGTTGAAAAGCATGGACATTGATGGGCTGACGCCCAGGGACGCCCTGAATCAGCTATACGAACTCAGGGCATTAATGGAAAAATAACCGAAAAGTGGGCCAGAATTGATCCATGTAATAAGGTTATAGCAGTGGAAAGCTTGCGGGCACGGGGGGCGCTCCCTACAATATCGCGCACAAAATTATAGGCGGGGCCGGATTTTCAGGGCTCCTGATGAGACCGAATACTTTACGAACCAGGGATCTGACTATGGCGTTTATCGTTACTGATAACTGCATCAAGTGCAAATACACTGACTGCGTGGAAGTCTGCCCGGTGGACTGCTTCTACGAAGGCCCCAACTTTCTGGTGATTGACCCGGACGAGTGCATAGATTGCGCCCTGTGCGAGCCCGAGTGCCCGGCCGAGGCCATCTTCTCTGAAGACGAACTGCCGGCGGGCCAGGAAGCGTTCGTTGAGATCAACGCCGAGCTGGCTGGCAAATGGCCGAACATCACCGAGAAGAAAGACCCGCTGCCAGACGCTGAAGAGTGGGACGGCAAGCCTGACAAACTGAAGTATCTGGAGCGCTAAGAACCTCCAGCATTACTTCAACAACAAAAAGGCCGGACGACAAACATCGTCCGGCCTTTTTGTTTGAGCCCGGGTATTGACGGGCTCAGGGCAAGGAAACCGCCAAACAGACTAAGCCAGCAATTTTTTGGCTGCTGCAGATCGATAGAATGCTCCCAAACGCCGGCGTACCAGTGCCTCGAGGTAGCCCTCCTCGGCCAACACCTCCACGATGGGCAGCGCCAGGGATTCCACTTCGGTCACGATAACCTCTCGAGTCACCCCGACATCCTGCAACAGGTCCATGACCGGGCGATCGCCATACTTGGCAAAAAGATGCTCCACCACCGCCCTGGCGCAGCCTTCAAAGTAGCCGGTTTTCCGGAAATTCAGCCAAAACTCGTACCCCATCACCACGAACTCCTGCAACTCCACATCGCCCAGTCCCTCTTTGAGCTCAGCAATGGTGCGACCTTCCAGGGATACCCAGGCAGCCATCACGGTATCTCTCAGCTCATCATCAGACAGCGCCTTGTGCAGGAATTGCTCACTGCGGGAAATCAGCCCCGGCAAACTGTCTGCCAACCAGGCCTTGATGCGCCGCTCAAACGTTTCGTCCAGCCCGGGCACCGCCCTATTGGCCATTTTCTTGCCGAACTTCATCATTGAGCCAACACCAGGCACAGACCGGGTAATCAGGTTGTCTTCATAGAGGTAATTGACCAGACCGTGGTAGACCACGTTGGACACCAGCTCCTGGTAGACCGGGTGCGCCATGATTTCGGCAATAATGCGCTCACGTTGGTGACGCAGCTCCAGGGCTTCTTCGATGAACCCGCTGGCCTGTTCACGAGACAGGATCTCGCCCAGGGTGGTGTCAGACTGGACCGAGGCATTCATGACCTCGGTCGCCATTTCCGCGGCCAGCTCCGGAATACCGGCGTCCAGCTCCATATCCACCACAATACGCTGGATCACGCCCATCACCTGGTCCGCGCTCACCAGTCGGTTCAGGGTGACACTGCCCGCGTGATCGAGCAGTTCGTCCACCTCGTTATCGATGAACTTTTTCAGTTTCGCCCCTTTGAGAGCAGACATCTCATGTTTGACGTGTGCTTCCAACAAAGTATCGGCAAGGCTTGGGCTTGTCTTTGACATAAACCGGGCATCCTTTTGGCTAGGGTCCTGAACGTTGCCAACGAGGCTAACACGAACTGGCCTGGCGCGGGTTCGCCGGAATTACCCCGGCTGGGGCAATGCAGGGCCAGTCTGGGCCGACGGGCCTGGAGGCTACTGGAAATCGTTGAAGGTATGGGGCTCGGCGGCCAGGGCCAGGCAGATACTGCCCGGGCCCACGTAGATGGCACTGGTAATACCCATTTGTGACAGCAACAGCTCTACCCCATTGCTTTCACAGGCATCGCGCAAGCGATTCAGGCCTGGCAGATCTTCGATCTCCGTCCAGGCCAGGCCGCAGGACAAGCTGACGTAAGGCGTCAATAAACCAGCCTCCACCCGGGCGACCGCGTAATTCATTACTTTCTCGACTGCCATATCAAAGTTGCGGGTTTTAACCACGGGTTTGCCTTCGGCACCCTGGCCAAAGATCACCGGGACAATGTTCAGGGCCTTACCCAGGAACGCGGCAAACGCCGAGACGCTTTTGTCACCACGGCGCCGGGCACGCTCGCGTATATAGTGCAGATCTCGGGGAATCACACAGGTATAGATCTTGTCGGTAAACGTCTCGACCTCATGCCGAAGGGCATTCTTGGAAAGCTTTTGCTCAATCAGTTTCAGAGTATGGGCCGCCAGCAAACCCTGCCCGGCAAAGATCTGTTTACTGTCGATCACCCGCATGGAGAACTTGCCATCCCGGCCAGCGGCCTTACGGGCCTCCTCGTAATGAGCCATGACCGAGTTCATGGCTTCCGCGGCGTTCTGGAAAATCTGGCTACGGCTTTTGGTGACGGTTTCGCAGATGGCCACATCGAACTCGGTCACGATCTTTTCCATGAACAGGTCATGGATCTGTTCGGCAGTGTAGGCTTTGGTTTCCGCTTCATGACCTTTGCCCAGCAGGCCACTTTGATAAAACTCCTGGGTACGAACCGGGCAATGTTTATCGGTGTAGGTCTGGCCGTCGATAATAGCGGTTACCGGCAGAACGAACAGGTCGTGCTTGCGGGCAAAGTCATAGGGCAGGTCACAGGCGGAATCTACAATCAGGCCTACTCGCATGCTGTGTGTCTCCGGGTGCGGGCAACACCTCACATGGGCATGCCCTTTATTGTCATTATTTTTGTCGCGCTACAGTCTTGCACAGATTGGTGAAAATTTCAGCACCCACCTCAGGCTGTCAAGCCTCCAGTTCTTTCAGGTTATGTTCCAGGAGCCGACGGTTGTCTTGCTGCCATGGGTGGAACCCTTTCCGGAAGTAGGCCATGAATTCCGGTAGGCACTTGCGCAGAACGCCGGGCTTCCCCCAGAGAAAATTCAGCCCGCCTAACCAGGTTTTCAGACTCCAGAGCTTGCCATCCGTCTTCAGCAGGCTGCAGGTGTTGATGAAGGTGTACTTGAAGAAATTCCAGGTGACAAACAGAAAGACAATCCGGCGCAACCGCTCATTGCCAACGCAGGCCCGGTATACGTCGAACGCCACCGACTTGTGCTCGGTTTCCTCAATGGCATGCCAGCGCCATAACCTCTGCATTGTCGGCGTAGCGCCCTCCATCCACTCGGGGTGACTGAGAATGGCGTTGGCCAGCACGGCGGTGTAGTGCTCTGCACCGCAGGTACCAGCCAGTTGTCTGCTGGGTGGCAACCGCCCCACCCAGTCCATGTGTTTGCGAAAGCGCGCATCAAGAGCATCAATATCGTAGCCACGGGCTTTCAGGGCTTCGTTGTAATCTTTGTGCTCACGGCTGTGCAGGGCTTCCTGGCCGATAAAGCCTTTGATCTCTTCTTTGAGCTTAGGGTCGGTGATCTGGTCCCGGTACAGGCGAACAGCGTTGATGAATTGCTGCTCTCCGTCGGGAAACTGCAGCGACAAGGCATTGAAGAATGCGGTGCGGAAGGCATCGTTGCCGTGCCAAAGGGTTTTCAACTCGTCCCTTACATCAAAACGCAGATGCCTGGGTTTGACGGCGACGCCGTCCGGTGTGGAACTGATGGTCATTTCGGCCCCCTGTTGTCGGTTTGTTGTTATTAAAGCACTCGACATCGGATAAATTTTCACCAGTTCGGCCAGTGTACCCCCGTATTCCAGATAACCGGAAGGGGCCAGGCTGACAATTTCGACAATTTGTCATGAAATGACAAACTGTCAGCACGCTTATGCAAACAAAAAAAGGGAGGCATCAAGCCTCCCAAGGACACACAGTGGGTTGGTGCCGCCAAGTTACTAACGGCACCGGGTTCAGTGTTACTCGCTCTTCTCGGCGCCCGGGGCCTCCGGGTCGGAAGTGAATTTCAGTAAATGAGTGCGTTCGATCAGGTAGTAGAGAACCGCACCGGTCGCCAGGCCCCAGCCTGCGCCATACACCGCCAGAACCACACCCATGGTGCCGGCAATGCCTCGCTCGGTGTTGTTCTCCAGCTGCTCCAGGCCCACCATCAAACAAATGTAACCGGTCAGCAGCAGGGTCAGCGACAGCGCAATCGGCAGCACCGGCTGGAAGAAGCTCACCAGCGGCAGGACAAACAGGGCAATAAAGCCGGTAATCCAGAAAGTACCACCGCCGCTGTAGATGGAATCCATGGCGTTACGGCCATACTTGTAGCGTTCGGCCATGGTGGCGGTGACCGCTGTCCAGATTGGACCAGCAAGGCCAGGGTATGGCGCAAAGAACGCGTGGCCACCGTTACGGATAGCAGTTACCAGGTGAACACGGTCAATGCTGTTGTCGATGTCTTCGTCTTTACGCAGGTGGTCGACACGGTTCATCAGGGACTGCCCCACCACGATATCGCCGAAGGCAATCACGTAAGCGATAACCGCAGTCGGGATCGCATACAGGAAGATATTCAGATCCGGGAAACCTACGGTAAACGGCAGGTAGTTCCACAGCTGGTCAAAGGCCGGCTTGGTGATGCCCCACTGCACATCCGGTACAGCGTATTCACCAGTGGCAAAACCAACCAGGATCGCCACAACCATGCCCGGCACCATGCCGTAGTTGGCAATCTTGCGGGCAATATTGCTCTTATCGACGAAGCCCTTGAAGGACACCGAGAACATCAGGTAAAGACACACCAGGCCACCGACAATCAGGGAAATGGGCGTGTTGGCCAGACGGCCACCAGCCTCAATTTCGCCCATCAGGGCCGCAATACCCGCACCGATAATGATACCGCCCTTCATGGAGCGCGGAATCCACTCAACCAGTTTACTGCCCAGGCGGGTAACCCCCAGAATCAGGAAGATCAGGAACACCAGGAACTGCAGGGCGAACAGCGCCTGAATGGCCTCCGGGCCAGGCTCGTAGTCCGAGAGGAACAGCAGCACCACAGGAATACCCGGGGTTATCCAGCCGGGAACCAGTGGCACGCCCAGCAGCGCCGGCAGCATAAAACCGATACCGCAGATAACGACATAAGCCAGGGCCACCTCGTAGGGTACGCCGAGATAGGTTTCAAGCAGGGGAATCATCGCCAAACTGACCACGAACATGATCAGGGCCTGGACCATCTCTGCGAACTCCCAACGATAGTGGACGAACGGCAGACGGATTTTGAAAGGGCCCGCGGGCCAGAACGGCTGTTCTTCACCGTTTTTTCTGTGGAACATTTGCATTGCATTACCTCCGGGCACGCCGTTAAAGGGTGCCAGTCAATGTTGTTTTTGTGACGAGGTGTGGCGGCACCGAAAGATGCCGCCGTTCAGGGGGATTAGTTCAGATCTTTGGCCTGGTCCCGCAGCACGAACTTCTGGATCTTGCCGGTGGATGTTTTCGGCAGCTCCGAGAAGACCACGGTTTTGGGCACCTTGAACCGGGCCAGGTGCTCGCGGCAGAAATTGATGATGTCTTCTTCAGACACATCCCCTGCCTCTGGCTTGAGGGTGATGAAAGCACAGGGCGTTTCGCCCCATTTCTCATCCGGGCGGGCAACCACCGCCGCTTCCATCACCGCCGGGTGGCGGTAAAGGGTGTCTTCCACCTCGATGGTGGAGATATTCTCACCGCCGGAGATGATGATGTCTTTCAGGCGGTCCTTGATTTCCATGTAGCCGTCTTCGTGCCACACGGCCAGGTCACCGGTGTGGAACCAACCACCCCGGAAGGCTTCTTCCGTGGCACTGGGGTTCTTCAGGTAACCTTTCATCACGGTATTACCGCGCAGGAAGATCTCGCCAATGGTTTTGCCATCTTTCGGGACCGGCTGCATGGTGTTGGGGTCAGCCACCATGGTACCGCCCAGGGTGTGATAACGAACGCCCTGGCGCGCCTTGATCTGGGCACGCTCACGCAATGGCAGTTCATCCCATTCGGACTTCCAGGCACAGACGGTGACCGGACCATACACCTCGGTCAGGCCGTAAACGTGAGTCACCTTGATACCCATTTCTTCGATGGAGCCAATCACCTGGGCGGGGGGCGCCGCGCCGGCGGTCATGGACTTCACTTCGTGGTCGATACCGGCTTTCGCTTCCGGAGACGCGTTCAGCAGTGCGTTCAGAACAATCGGCGCGCCGCACATGTGGGTAACCTGGTGGTCACGGATCAGTTGCAGGATCTTCTCAGGGTCTACCCGGCGCAGGCATACGTGGGTGCCAGCCATGGCGGTGATGGTCCAGGGGAAACACCAGCCATTGCAGTGGAACATCGGCAGGGTCCACAGATACACCGGGTGCATACCCATGGACCAAACGGTCTGGTTACCCAGGGCATTGATGTAGGCGCCGCGGTGGTGATAAACCACACCTTTGGGGTTACCCGTGGTGCCGGAGGTGTAGTTCAGGGAAATGGCATCCCACTCATCGGCCGGGAAGCTCCACTGAAACTCGGGATCACCCTCCTGCAGGAAGGCTTCGTAATCGAGGTCGCTGACCTGGACACCCTCGCCGTACTCAGGATCGTCCACATCAATCACCAGGGGCTTGTGCTCAAGATGACGAACCGCATCTTTAACGACCTGGCCAAATTCGCGGTCGGCAATCACGACTTTCGCCTCACCATGCTCCAGCATGAAGGCAATGGCCTCGGCATCCAGGCGCACGTTCAGGGTGTTCAGTACTGCGCCGATCATGGGCACGCCAAAGTGGCATTCCACCATGGCAGGAATGTTGGGCAGCATCACCGCCACGGTATCGCCCCGGCCGATACCCCGGCCTTTCAGGGCAGAGGCCAGGCGCAGGCAACGGTCATAGGTTTCTGCCCAGTTACGACGGATGGCACCGTGGATGATGGCCGGATAATCCGGGTACACACTGGCGGTGCGCTCGATAAAATCAATGGGGGACTGAACTGCGTAGTTGGCATCCCGGGGCGCAAGGCCCTGGTCGAAGATCGAAGTCATTGGTGTGGTCCTCTAACTCAGATGTTGTTCTTATGGCATATTCAGAAGAATAGCCAAAGCAGCTATACTCCAGATTGCCCGAAATGGTAGAAGATAGAACAAATATTAGAAACTCTACTATGGTATTATAGGATTATTACTATAAATTTATGAGCAACCCTAAAAAAGCCCGCATTTTCAGCCAAATGGCCCCTAATGACCCACAACCCACTCTCATGGTCGGTCGCACATTAGAGGTCCTGGCCAGTAATCATGCGGCCGATTCCCTCGTCCAACGCGCAGAACTGGACCATCCGGAGCACCTTTTACCGGTGAACGCGGCAGCGCTTGTTAAATCAGCCCTGGAACAGGGCCGAGCCATTGAAAACGTGGAATCCCGGTTTGCCGACCATATTTTCCTGTGGAGCTTCATTCCGGATCCAGACAGCGGGGAAGTATTGGTTCGGGGCCGTGATGCCACCAACGATATCCTCACCCTGGAAGAAGCCGTTCGCTCCAACCGCCTGTATCGGCTGATTACCGAGAACACCACAGACCTGATCTCGCGGCATGCCCCGGACGGACGATTCATTGATGCCACGCCAGCGTCCTGGCGCCTGTTGGGCTACTGGCCGGAAGAGCTCCGGGGCAAGGCCCTGGAAGAGGTGTTCCAGGGGGAAAACGTGGCCGAGCAACTGGCCCTGACCCGCCACCGGCTGCGGGAAGACGGCTACGCCACCATGACGCTGGAGATTATTCACCGCAACGGCAGCCGCCGCTGGTTCGAGATTGCCAGCCGCGCCATCCGGGAGACCTATACCGGCGCCGTGGTGGAGGTGATCAGCGTATCCCGTGACATCACCGCCCGGGTGGAATCCGAGGAGCAGAACCGGCTGCTGGCAGATGAACTGGCCCACACGGCCCGCCTGGCTACCCTGGGTGAACTGGCTTCCAGCATTGCCCATGAGATGAATCAGCCACTGGCGTCAATTGTGAATTTCGCGTCCGCCAGCCAGCGCTTTCTAAAGGAAGCAGACCAACATCCCGCGAAGCTGCTGAAGGTAGACGACGGCCTGCAAAAGATCGTGCACCACGCCAACCGCGCCTCCGAGGTGATCAAACGTCTTCGGGCGTTCCTGCGTAAAGGCCAGAAGCGCATGGGCCCGGTATCCCTGAATTCGGTGATTACCGAGGTTGCACGCCTGTGCCAGTGGGAGGCAGAGAAGAACGGCGTCCGGATCTATGAGAACCTGGCCGCAGACTCCCCCACCATCACCGCAGACCCGGTGTTGCTTGAACAGGTGTTGATCAACCTGATCCGTAACGGCATCGAGGCCAATGTGGAAGCCGGGGCAGAGAAAGACAGTGCAGGCCCTTCCCGGATTGTGGTCAGCACCTGCGTCAACGACCAACAGGAAACCCTGATTCAGGTCATCGATGAAGGCCCGGGGCTGGACGACGAAGGCATCCGCCAGATGTTCCAGCCGTTCTACACCAGCAAGGCCAAGGGGCTGGGACTTGGGCTGTCCATGAGCCGTTCCATCATTGAGGGATTTGGCGGCTTTCTGGATGCCACCCGCACAGACACCGGCGGCCTTTCGCTGATCTGCCGGTTCCCTCCCGGCAACACCCGATGCACCCACAAACCAACCCAGGAGTAAGCCCCCGATGTCTGGTACCACCCAGTCAAACGCCAACACCGTTTACGTTGTTGATGACGATGCCGGTATGCTGGAGTCCACCCAATGGCTGTTGGAATCGGTCGGGCTTGAAGTCAGAGCCTACAGTGATGGCCGGCAGTTTCTGGATGCCGTGGAAGACCAACGCCCCGGTTGCGTGATTCTGGATATCCGGATGCCCGGCCTTGGCGGGCTGAATGTTCAGGAAGAACTGCAAAAACGGGGTTTGGAGATACCGATTATTTTTGTCTCTGGCCATGCCGATGTGCCCATCGTGGTGCGCGCCTTCAAATCCGGCGCCTTTGATTTTATCGAGAAGCCCTTCAATGAGCAGTTGTTACTGGACAGCGTGCAGCAGGCACTACAGGCACCCGCCGAACCCGAGCCACCCGTTCGCTCCGATGCGGATACCGAAGCGCTGATCAGCACCCTCACCCGCCGGGAACGGGATGTCTTTCTGCCCCTGGCCCAGGGCTACACCAGTAAGGAAATCGCCGAACAGCTGGATGTCAGCGTTAAAACCATCGACCTGTATCGGGCTCGGGTAATGAAGCGCCTGGGCGCAGAACGGCTGCCGGATGTCACCGGCATTGCCATTGCCGCTGGACTGCTCGACCCGGCAAATCTCAGAACCGGTCCGGGCTGACCCCGGACTGCACCTCCCGGGCGATGGCGCCCAAGCGGTCGACCGCGGCTTCAATCCGGCCGGTCCAGGGATTGCCGCCGTTCAGCCGCAGGCAGTTGTCGAACTTGTTGGCGGTGGAGAACATCCGTCCCGGGGCGACGTTTATATTCTCTCCCCGCGCCCGGTGATACACCTCGGTACCCGACACCCCCTCCGGCAGCTGAACCCAGAGCACAAACCCGCCCTGGGGCCGGCTCACCGCAGTGCCCTCCGGAAAGGTTCTGGCAATAGCCGAACGAAGCCGGTCTGTGGACTCCTTGTAGTGCTGCCGGGCCGAGCGTAAGTAACGGTCATAACCACCCTGTTCCAGAAAATGGGCGACTGCCAGCTGCGGGATGGTGGAAGTTGCCAGATTCACAAAATATTTGTGTTGCCGGGCGGCAGCCATATGCCGACCGGGGATCATCCACCCAAGCCGCAGCCCCGGAGAGATGGTCTTGGAGAATGAGCTGCAGTAAATCACGTTATCCGCCAGGTCAAAAGCTTTGGCCGGGCGCGGGCGCTCGCCGGTATGGAAAAGGTCGCCGTAGATATCGTCTTCAATCAATGGCACCCCAGCAGCCGCCAGCATGGACACCAGCTGTTGTTTGCGCTCGTCGCTCATCCGGGCACCCATGGGATTACTGTGGTTTGGCACCACCACGCAGGCTTTCAAGGGCCACTGCTCCAGGGCAAGCTGCAGGCCTTCAAGACTGATGCCGTCTGACGGGTGGGTGGGGATTTCAATCACCCGCAGGCCCACCACTTCCAGCGCCTGCAGGATGCCGGGAAACGAAGGTGACTCCACGGCGACGATATCCCCGGGTTGGGTCACTGCCCGCAGGGCCAGAATGATAGCCTCCTGGGCTCCGTTGGTGGCAAGCACATCATCTGGCGCAATGGGCACTCCGATGGTGGCCATTCGCTGCGCAATCTGGCGCCGGAACGATTCCTTGCCCGGAAACGCATAGTCGAGGGTTTCCAGGCCTCGCCTCGCCGCCCATAACGTGCTCTGCTGAATCTGCCTGACCGGCAGGTAGTCCGGGTGCGGAATGGCCGTGGCCAGGGGCACCATACGCTTTTGTTCATCGGCACACAGGTCCAGGGTCATTTCCCGGGCAGACACCGGTACCGGACGACTGCGCTGTTCCGTCATTCTTGGTTCCGGCAAATCCCGGGCTGGCCGGCGCACGAAATACCCGCTGCGTTCCCGGGCCTGCAGGTAACCTCGGGCTTCCAGAGTCTGGTGGGCCTGCAGCACGGTTGAAATACTGACACCGAACTGCCGGCTCAATACCCGCACACCGGGCACACGCTCCCCTTCCCGGTATACACCATCAAGGATCAGCGCCTGAAGCTGGTCCGCCACCTGGTTGTAGAGCATGCCCATCGTGTTCTCCGCCAAGCCGTGCTTTATAAGCTCTATTCCACCAGAACCGACGCCACTATGAGCAGTACAGTTTCCCGGCTTTTTCGGCAGTACAGTTTGCATTTTTCTGCATCTGTACCGATTCAATAACACTGTAGCTGAATCTGTTATGGAAATCCGATGAAACCAATAATGGTTGCTGAATCAGAAAAGGAGTTTCATCATGGCAACGGCAACCATCCCAAAACCCGACTCGCGTTCACCGCGCCGTGTTCACCGCGCCACCCGGAACGATGTACTGGGCCTCTACGCCACAGGGGGCACGCCGGCCGCCGGCACACTGATGACAGCCATGCAGGCCCTGGCCCGTGAGGGCATCCGTGTGATACCGGTTGGCAACCGTCACTGGGTTCTTCGGGGCGCTGCGCCGCTGCCAGAGATTCACTGTTACAGTGAGCAGGAGCTACATGGAATCTCAGTCTCACCAGCCAGACGCGTTCTACTAACAACCCACAAGGACAACCCATGAAGACCGATATCTACCAGGTGGATGCATTTACCAATGAACTGTTCCGGGGAAACCCTGCGGCGGTGATGCCCCTGAACAGTTGGCTTCCGGAGCAACAGATGCAGGCCATTGCCCTGGAGAACAATTTGTCCGAGACCGCTTTCCTGGTGCCACTCCCGGAGCAGGATGATGCAGATTTTCATATCCGCTGGTTCACCCCGACGGTAGAGGTGCCACTGTGCGGGCATGCCACCCTGGCGTCGGCCTGGGTGGTGTTCAACCGTCTTGGCTGGCAGCAAGACAGAGTTCGTTTCCAGTCGAAAAGTGGCCCCCTGGCGGTTACCCGCCGTTCCGATGACTGGCTGGAACTGGACTTCCCCAACCTGCCATTTGAACCCCGACCAACCCCGGAGTTAATCCGGAAAGCGCTGCCAAACGCCCCCCGAACAGGCGTTCTACGTGCCAAATGACACCAACTACATGGTGGTTCTGGATTCAGAAGCTGCAGTGACCGAAGCAGCCCCGAACCTGGCGTTGTTGGCAGAACTGGGCAATCAGGGGCTGATCGTTACCGCTCCAGGGACTCAGTGCGATTTCGTCAGCCGTTACTTCGCCCCAGGAGCGGGTATTGATGAGGATCCGGTAACCGGCTCCATCCACAGCGTACTGGTGCCCTACTGGGCTGAACAGCTCGGCAAACAAACACTGGAAGCCCGCCAACTCTCTGCACGCGGTGGCGTTCTGCGATGCGAGCTCAGAGGTGACCGGGTAGCGATCGCCGGCCAGGCGGCGTTTTACATGGAAGGGGCCGTTTACCTGCCCTGAGGCTGATATACTGCCCGCCATTTTCAACGAGTGGTGGGCAGTTCTATGGCAGGTTCAACATCCCGGTACGATGTCATCATCATCGGCGCAGGCGCTGCCGGGCTGATGTGCGCGGCCACCGCCGGTTATCGCGGCCGCAAAGTACTGGTGCTGGATCACGCCAACAAACCGGGCAAAAAGATCCTGATGTCTGGCGGTGGCCGCTGCAATTTCACCAATCTGAACAGCACGCCTGCGAACTTTCTCTCCGACAACCCGCACTACTGCATCTCCGCGCTAAAGCGCTATACCCCGCAGGATTTTGTGGAACTGGTGGACCGCCACGGTGTGGAGTATGAAGAGAAAGCGCCGGGCCAACTGTTCTGCAAAGACAGCGCGAAGGACATTCTCAACGTACTGCTGACCGAGTGCGAATGGGCCGGCGCCGAGATTCGCATGAACACGTCGGTGTCCGGCATTCGGCAAGCAGGCTCGGGCTTCTCCCTGAAGACCCGTGGTGGCACACTCGGTTGCGAATCCCTGATCGTAGCCTGCGGTGGGCTGTCGATTCCCACCATGGGTGCCACCGGCTTTGGTTACGAGATTGCCAGGCAGTTTGGCCTGAGCGTGCTGCCCACCCGCGCGGGGCTGGTGCCCTTCACCCTGCACCCGGACCTGAAGCAACAACTGGCGCCGTTGTCTGGCGTTAGCTGCCCGGTGGACGCCCACTGCCACCAACAACACTTCCGGGAACCCATGCTGGTAACCCATCGCGGCCTCAGTGGCCCGGCGATGCTGCAAGTGTCCAGTTACTGGCAGCCAGGCGATGCGGTACACATCAACCTGCTGCCGGCTGAGAACATTCACGAAGACCTGCTGGCCCTTCGCAACAGCAAGCCGCAATCCACCATCGCGCACTATCTGAATCAGCACCTGCCGAAACGATTCGCCCAGGCGTTTAACGACCTGCACGGCTGGAACGGCCCACTGCAGGGGTATCGCAACCAGGAACTGGAACAGGTTGCCGGCACGCTTGGCGACTGGACCATCAAGCCGGCTGGAACGGAAGGTTACAGAACGGCCGAAGTGACCCTGGGCGGTGTGGATACTCGCCAGCTATCCTCCAAAACCATGGCGGCCCTGGAGCATCCGAACCTGTACTTTATCGGGGAAGTGGTGGACGTTACAGGCCACTTGGGTGGGCATAATTTCCAGTGGGCGTGGGCCTCCGGGGTGGCGGCGGGTAACGTGGCCTGACAGGCCTCAGAGATACTTCTCGATCGACAGCCAGGACAACATCCGGGACGCCGCCCGGCGCCAGAATCCGCTCTCGGGTTCCTGATAAACCTCCCCATCCCGGGATTGCCACACCAGACTACCCTGCTCGTTCAGGCTCACCCGCCAGCTGTTCTCCGGCGCCATGGCGCGCTCAATATCTTCGGCTACCGCGCGCGCCAGTTGCGGGCTGCGAATCACCAGCACCGTTTCGCCGTTGAGATAGATCGAACGCAGGTTCACGTTGAACGAGCCAATAAACAACGTTTCCCGGTCAAACACCACGGCTTTGGAATGCAGGCTGACCACACCGTTATCACAGGCTTGTTCATTGGCCACCCAACGTTTACAGGCTGGCGCATCAGGGCGTAACTCGTACAGGTCAAAGCCTTGCTCCAGCATGTCACTCCGCCAGCGGGCGTAACCGGAATGATTGGTGACCAGATCGTTGGTGGCCAGCGAATTGGTGATCGCCGCTACCTTCAGCCGGTGGTTACCCAGATTGTCCAGCCCATTCAGCTGCTCGTCGGCCAGAATCAGATAGGCGGACTCAATCAGGATTTCCTTCCGGGCCGATTCGATCAGATCAAACAGGGCCTTTGCGGTGCTTCGCGGTTTGTCCGCCGGCGCTTCCAGGTCTTCCGGTGGCGGATCGAACACCAGCTCGGCCTCCGCCGTCACCGAGTCAGCGAACCACCCTGCCAGCAGGGATTCCGCCTGGTCCCTGCCCTGGGGTACGGGCGCAGCAAAAGGCAGCGGCTCGGTGGTGGCACGGCTGAGTCCGGATAAGCGGTCACCCGCACGCTCCGATTCCGGCAGCTCATACAATTGCCCCAGCGGGTAGGACCACGGGCTTTGCCAGTAGGCCTCAAAGTTATCGGTCATGGCGCCAGCCAGCGGCCCGAGTACCATGACGTCGCGATCCCGGAAATTCAGTTCCTGGTGCTCGTCAAAGTACTCATCGCCAATATTGCGGCCGCCGGTGATCCCTACATTGCCATCCACCACGAAGGTCTTGTTGTGCATGCGCCGGTTGATGCGGTCGAAGTCGGTGATGAACGACAGCCAGCGGCCAACGCCCTTGCGGGAAGGAGACGGATTGAAAATCCGGATGCTGATGGCCGGGTGGGCCTCCATCATGGCAAACAGGGATTCCTTGCCGGCCACATTGATGTCATCCAGCAACAGGCGAACCTGCACGCCCCGGTCTGCAGCGGCTACCAGGCGGCCAGCCAGGTACCGGCCGCTGGCATCGTCGTTCCAGATGTAATATTGGGCATCAATGCGCTGACTGGCGGTTTCAATCAGGGCGCTGCGAACCACAAAGGCATCGCGGCCCGTGTCGAGCAGCCCAAACGCAGAGAGTCGGGATTCGGGATCAAGGTGCATCCGGCGCTGATCCGTTGTGAAGGATTCTGCCTCCGAGGATACCGCCAAAACCGGGCCATGGTCGACCGGCGGCAGCCCCCTTGCGCAGCCGGCAAGCAGCCCCGCAAACAATAACAGGCTCAGCCTGGCGATCAACGGGACTACTTGCCGGGTCAGCATGGCCGGGGGATTCCTTGTCAGCGAATGATAACCAATGGTTTTTTAGCGGTTTTCAGCATGGTTGTGGTGGTACTGCCCACCAGGAACTGGCGAATTCTGGAATGGCCGTAAGCGCCCATCACCAGAATGTCGATATCATGCTCCTCCTGGTAAGCGTGCAATGCAGGCTCCACATCCCCAGCGCGAATGGCCAGGGTGATATCAACACCCAGCCCGGACAACATCTGCTCTGCCTTCTTGAGCTGCTCCCAGCGGTCTGCAGTGTCTGCACCAATCATCACCAGGTGCAGCGGCATGCCTTTGAGAACAGGGCTCTGGACAATCAACTCCACACCCCGGAAAGCGGTGGGGCTGCCGTCAAACGCCAGCATGGCACTTTTCGGTTCACTATAGTCATCCGGCACCAACAAAATGGAGCGGTGAACACTGCGAATAACCGTTTCCAGCTGGCTGCCGATGTGGATATCACGGTCAGAACTGCTTTCACCGTGCAGCCCCATGACAAACAGGCGGGTCTCTTTCTCAAGAGCCACCAGAGACTCGGTCAGGTTACCGTGGCGCTGGCGCTTGACGGCCTCCGCCGCACCGGCGGCTTTCACCCTGGTTTCGGCTTCATCCAGCATGTGATGGCCGTGCTCCAGCGCTAATTTGGCCCGCTTGCGATCCAGTTGTGCCAGTTCGTCCAGCAACTGCTCGCGGCTGCCAAGGCCGATGTTGCCCGCCAGATCCGGCTCCGCCGGGTAGCGTTCTTCGTCCAGAACATGCAAAAGCATCAGGGGCGTTTCCATGTGCCGGCTGGCCCAGGCTGCGTAATCGCATACTGCAGGTGCTGCCCGGGAGCCATCGATACAGGCCACTACTCGTAACATACTTGCCTCGCCTTGGTTGTCCGTCTGCTCGTTATTGTGGCTGCGAATGTCGTTCTTTTCATTGCTGTCGATCATTGTCAGTGACCCATCAGGCGGTCGACGGCATCCGGCTTATCATGAACACCGAAGCGGTCAACGATGGTGGCGCTGGCCTGGTTCAGGCCAATCACCTCAACATCGGAGCCTTCACGGCGGAACTTGATCACCGCCTTATCCAGCGCAGCCACGGCGGTGATGTCCCAGAAGTGGGCCCGGCTGAGATCTATTACTACATTATCGACTGCTTCCTTGAAGTCAAAGGATTCCAGGAACTTCTCTGACGAGCTGAAGAACACCTGACCTACCACGGTGTAGCGACGGGTCTCGGTGTTTTCATCCAGCTCAGAAGTCACCAGCATGTAGTGGCCAATCTTGTTGGCAAAAAACAGCGCCGCCAGCAGCACGCCCGCCAGCACACCAAAGGCCAGGTTGTGGGTAGCCACCACCACAATCACCGTTACCAGCATCACGATGTTGGTGGACAACGGGTGCTCCCTGAGATTGCGAATGGAGTCCCAACTGAAGGTACCAATGGAGACCATGATCATCACCGCCACCAGCGCGGCCATGGGAATCTGCACCAGCCACTTGTCGAGGACCAGCACCAGAATCAGCAGGAAGACACCGGCGGTTAGGGTAGACAATCGAGTGCGACCACCGGATTTCACGTTGATGATGGACTGGCCGATCATAGCGCAGCCGGCCATGCCGCCCAGCAAGCCGGAGCCGATGTTGGCAATGCCCTGGCCCTTGCACTCACGGTCACGGTCACTGGTGGTGTCGGTCAGGTCATCCACGATGGTGGCTGTCATCAGCGATTCGAGCAGGCCGACGACGGCCAGAGCAACCGAATACGGCAGGATGATCATCAGGGTTTCAAGGGTCAGCGGCACGTCCGGCCACAGGAAGATGGGCAGGGTATCCGGCAGTTCACCCATATCCCCAACCGTGCGGATATCCAGGCCCATCACCATGGCCACAAGGGTCAGGCCAACAATACACACCAGAGGCGATGGAATCAGCTTGCCCACGGTGGGAATCAGCGGGAACAGGTAGATAATGCCAAGGCCAGCGGCGGTCATGGCATACACATGCCAGGTCACATTGGTCAGTTCCGGCAACTGGGCCATAAAGATCAGGATAGCCAGTGCGTTCACAAACCCCGTGACCACAGACCGGGACACAAAGCGCATCAATCCACCCAGTCTCAGATAACCCGCCGCAATCTGTATGACACCAGTCAACAGGGTTGCCGCCAGCAGGTACTCAAGGCCGTGCTCTCTGACCAGCGTCACCATCAACAGGGCCATGGCGCCGGTTGCTGCCGAGATCATGCCCGGCCGGCCACCCACAAAGGCAATAATAACGGCGATACAGAAAGAGGCATACAAACCCACTTTCGGGTCCACGCCCGCGATGATGGAGAACGCAATCGCTTCCGGAATCAGCGCCAGGGCAACAACGACACCGGCGAGCAGGTCGCCTCGAATATTGGAAAACCAGTTTTGCTTGAGTGATTGCACCATGATTGGGGATATCCAACTGAACAATGAAAAATAAACGGCTCCATGCACACGGGCACGGGCGGGTGTCAGGAAACCTGAAAAAGAAGTCTGGGCGAGGCCAGTTAAGGGAGCATGAACGCTATGGCGGAAGGATCATCACGGTTATGGAATGCTTCGCTTGGATGAAAGTCAGATTACTGTCGAATCGGGGCGGCGAAGCTTACCAGAAGCGGGTCAGGAAAGTAAGGCAAGGGTGCCAACCGCCTCGCTGCCGCACACCTCAACCGGCTTTGCGAAAAGTCAGGTTGTAACGGCAAGAGCCCGTTAAAGGGTGGTGGCCCGCTTTGAGTGTCAGTACGCCGTGATAGAACAGCCGGGCCGGCCCTCCCCAAACCACCACATCGCCGTGCTCCAACGGGATTTTCAGGGGTTTGTCTGATCGCCTCGGCCCGCCAAACTGGAAGGTTATCGGCAAACCGAGGGAAACGGAGACAATGGGCCAGGAGAAATCCTGCTCGTCTTTGTCCTGGTGCAACCCCATGCGGGCGCCGCGCTGATAACGGTTGATCAGGCAGGCATCCGGCACAAATCCCCGATACCCCGCCGCCTCGGCAGAGTTCCGCGCCAGCGTTATAAAGGACTCGGGGATCTCAGGCCAGGGCAGGCCGGATTCCGGATCGGTGGACTGGTACCGGTAACCCGACCGGTCTGTCACCCAGCCCAGTTCGCCGGCACAGGTCATGGCGGCCGACATGCTGTGGCCGCCGGGCGTTACCATATGCCGAAACGGCGCTTTGCTGGCCACCTCACCAATGGCTTGTATCAGATCCGGGGCCGTGTTCCGGGCAAACCGGCGCAATACCACAACGCCCTCACCCACCAGTTCCTGCCAGGGTTCAGCATCACGGAAATCAAACAGATCTGTTGTCATAACCTGATCATTTTCATCAACATTCAAAACACCTCGGCGGTCAGGGTCTACACTCAGGATACCTGTTTTCCATTTAAGGCTCGCCCATGCTGCCGAACCGCCAGACCGCACAGGTGTCGCTCGCTTTTCTGATCGCGTCCGCCATCACTCTGGGCATGCTCATTCTCACCCTGGTGCTGGTGGGCCAGAGTTTCAGAGGCATGGAGCAGGCCAAACTAACAGCGGCAGAGGCCACGGCACGGCAACTGGCCACCAGCGTGGATGACCGTATCAACGCCATTACCCAGCCGCCCTCCACCGCCCTGGCAGTGCTCCGACATGACCCGTTAACGGGCGCAACCAACCTGGATGAACGGCTGGACCGACTGCCAGTGCTGGCCGATATTCTGTCCAGCAGCCCCATCGTCAGTGCTATTTACGCCGGTTTTGGTGACGGCGATTTCTTTCTCTTCCGCACCTTGAGCAGTTCGGGGGCCGTGCAGTTTCCGGATGCTCCCACTGGCAGTCACTTCCTGTTTCAAAGCCTCGAACGGGAAGATGAGCAACGGGTTGGGGTATGGCGCTTCTACGATCAGGGGCTAAACCTGATCGAGCATCGAGTGCTGGAAAGCTATGACTACGATCCCCGCCAACGCCCATGGTATCAGGCAGCCCAGAGCGTCAGCGAACTGCAGTTATCCGCGCCATACGTCTTCTTCACCACTCAGGAAACCGGGCTGACACTGTCTCAGCGGGCCAGTGCACAGCCTTCCACGGTCCTTGGCATTGACGTTACGGTGAACGATCTTGGCGCCCAGCTCGCCCAACTGCGCCAGACGCCCGGCAGCCAACTCGCCATCGTCAATGATCGAGGACAGTTGCTGGCCAGCTCAGAATTAGAGCAGGAGGCCGGTGCCGTTATCCAAACGGCCCGGCTGCAGCAAACGGAACGGGGCGTCGGCGGTTTTTCCGCAGAGGGGCGTGACTGGTATGGCGTTGCCGTGGCACTGGATGCCCTGCCGGATGAGTCACTGTCGATTGTGATTGCCATTCCCTCTGATGAACTGCTTGCAGAAGTCTGGGCCGCATTGGCCAGGCAAACCCTCATTGCTGGAGCCATCGCCCTGCTGTTGCTGGTCATCGGCTGGTTTATGGGGCGCCAGGTGGGCAAGCCGTTGGAGCAGCTGACAGACAGAGTCAGCCAGCTGTCACGCTTCCGATTCGATACCAAGGTTCGTTCCGAGTCTCACATCCGTGAGGCGTCGCAGTTGAGCATTGCGCTGGACGACATGGCCCATACCATCCGCAGCTTCCAGAACATTTCCACCGTACTGAACCGCGGCCAGGACCTGAACCAGCTGCTGCGGGATATTCTCGAGCAGATCGTTAGTATCGTGGGCCAGAAACGCGGTGCGATCTACCTGTTCAACATTCACGATCACAAACTCGAACTGACCGTGAATGGCGGCCTTGAAATACCCAAGGCACTCAGGTCTATTCCCCCTGCCGCCGATGACAACGAACTGATCCGTATTCTGCGCAGCCACATTCCCGGCCACTCGGTGTTTGCCATTCTCCGCAACCGCCGCCGCAAACTGATTGGCGTGTTGATTATCGAGATCGAGCACGGAGACAAAACAGAACTGAGCGATGACCTGATCCAGTTTGTCGACGAGATTGCCGGTTCTGCCGCCGTTGCCATCGAAACCCGTGAGCTGATCGAAAGCCAGCAGGCCCTGCTGGACGGCATCATTCAACTGGTGGCCAACGCCATCGACGCCAAATCACCCTACACCGGGGGCCACTGCGAGCGGGTGCCCAAATTGGCACAGATGCTGGCTGAACAGGCTGAGAGCGCCAGTGACGGCCCGTTTGCACGCTTCAGGATGTCCGAAGACGAACGTTATGAATTCCGCCTGGCCGCCTGGCTCCACGACTGCGGAAAGATAACCAGCCCGGAATATGTGGTTGATAAGGCGGTCAAGCTTGAGACCATTCACAACCGGATACATGAAATCCGAACCCGTTTTGAGGTGTTACACCGGGATGCCGACATCCAGTACCTGAAGGCGTGCCTGGAAGGGAAAGATTCTGACGAGGCGCGGCAACAACGGGATCAGTTGCAAGAAACCCTGCAGGAGGAATTCGCGTTTCTTGCGCGGGTCAATCAAGGCAGCGAATCCATGTCGGATGACGATGTCGCGCGCATTCACGAGATAGGCAGCCGCACCTGGCTACGGAACTTTAACGATCGCCTGGGCTTGTCCGGCGACGAACAGCAAGCTCTGGAACACCAGCCAACACCCGAGCTACCCGTTATGGAAACCTTGCTGGCTGACAAACCCGGCCACTTGCGCAGCTGGGGCGACAAACTTCCCCCGGTGCGCAAAGACGATCCCCGTAACCGCTGGGGGTTCGATATGACCTTGCCCGAGCACGCCTACAATCGGGGTGAACTGCACAACCTTACGGTGCGTTATGGCACCCTCACCGACGAAGAGCGATTCAAAATCAACGAGCATATCGTGCAGACCATTTGCATGCTGGATGCCCTGCCGCTGCCAGATCGACTGGCCAATGTGCCGAGGCTCGCCGGCACCCACCACGAGCGAATGGACGGTCATGGCTACCCCTGCAGGCTGACGGGTGAAAACATGAGCATTCCGGAAAAAATCATGGCAATCGCTGATGTATTCGAAGCCCTCACCGCGGTAGACCGCCCCTACAAACGCGGTAAAACCCTCTCCGAATCCTTGGGGCTGATGGCGATTATGGTGGACAAGGGGCACCTGGACAAGGACACCTTTAACCTGTTTTTGCAGTCCCGTATCTGGCTGACCTACGCGCAACAGCACCTGCGGCCGGAACAGATTGATCCGGTGGATGAAAGCCTGTTCATGAAGCCCTGACCAAAAACACGTATATTCTACGGACTGATTTACTCGCTAAGGATATCTGAATGCTGTTCGCAATGATTTTCGGTGGCCTGATCGGTTATGCCTTTGGCCGGTTTCCGGGATTCCTGGTGGGGGCTGCCATTGGCGCATTCCTGTTCCAGCGGATGAAGAGCCGGCTGATAGGCAAGATTCAGAGCCTGCAAAACAACTTCGTTGAATCCGTGTTTGCCGTCATGGGCGCCCTGTGCAAGGCCGACGGCGTGGTGACCCGGGACGAGATTCAACTGGCGGAGGCGATGTTTGAACGGTTTCGTTTGAACGAAGAGCAAAAAGCCATCGCCCGGGACGCCTTCAACCGTGGCAAGCAACCGGATTTCGACCTGGACGCGGAGCTCAACCGCTTTTTGCAGAACTCCGGCCGCCAGCCCGCGTTTCTGCAGATGTTCCTGCAGGTTCAGGTGTCGGCGGTGGCCGCAGATGGCCAGGTACACCCGGCCGAGCACGAGATGCTGGTGCGTATTGCCCGGGGCCTTGGCCTGCCAGAAAGCCAGGTAGACCAACTGGAGGCCATGCTGCGCGGCGCCCATGCCGGGCATGCCGGCGGCAGCCCGAACTACTCCTCGGGGCAGCAGATTGAGGACGCCTACAAGGTATTGGGGGTCTCCGCCTCTGCCTCCGATGCAGAGATCAAACGCGCTTACCGCAAGCTGATGAGTGAGAACCACCCGGATAAACTGGCCGGGCGCGGCATGCCCGAGAGCATGCGGGAGATGGCGGAAGAGCGCACTCGTGAAATCAGCCACGCCTACGATGTGATCAAAGACGCCCGAAAACAGGCATCCTGACGACAGACGTCAGAACCAACGGGGCACCTTTGCCCGGTAAACCTCATAGTCCTGGCCAAAGCGCTGAGCCAGGGCTTTTTCTTCCTCTTTTGCCTGGCGGGTAATCACCAGCACACCCGCCACCAGGCAAACCAGCGAAAACGCACTGGGCAATGCCAGAAAAAAGCCCAGCTGCCCGGTCATAACCGCCAGAAACAACGGATTTCGGGAACGGCTGTAGGGGCCTTGAGTCAGTAGCCTGGCCTTATCTGCAGTGGGTGCGATACCGGAGCGCCAGTCTTCGTGCATATACGCCTGCAGGTAATTCACCGCCGTAAACGATGCCAGCAGTAACACCGCACCGGCCAACAGAACCGGCCAGTGATACAGCCAGGCAAATACCCCGAGCCAGCCATCCAGGTCGACAAAAATCCGCGCCAGACACACCAGAAGAATCGCCGCCCGAAAGACATTGAAGATGTGGCGATGCCACCAGGTCGCTTTACCCCGGGCACCGTAATGAATGTGACTGAACCCCATACGGGCGTATAAGCCCAGTGTTCTGGCAGAGAACTGCAGGCCAATCATCAGAAAAAAGATGCCGAGAAACGTTCGGACAGCGGGTTCAATCAGATCCATTGATGCATTCTGGTTCAACAGGTTGGCCATCAGCTTACTGTCTGATTCCGGTTATTGAAAGTGATCAGAATCAATCTCCAGTTCGCTGGTTTTAACGAAGCATGTGACGCGATACCCAAAATGACATGCCATCACGTTTTCAGGTAGGTTATCGTTAGACGATCTGATCAGTCTGGAGTACACCATGCAGTCCGAGCACCAAGGTCCGTTCCATTGTTTCCGTGATGATGCCATGGGTGAAGATGACGCAACCGCACTGGCGGCGCGCATTCGTGCAGGTGAAGTGTCAGCGCTGGACGTCACGAAAGCCGCCATTGAACGGGCCGAAATGGCACAAGCGGTGATTAACGGAATGGTTGCCACGGATTACGACCGAAGCCTTTCACTTGCCCGGAGCCTCACAAAGCCTGAGGCCCCGTTTGCCGGTGTGCCCACGTTTATCAAAGACAACACCGACGTTCAGGGCCTGCCAACGCGCCATGGCTCGGCGGCCGTGCCCAGCAATACCGCCAGCAAAACCAGCCCGTTCGCTGAGCAGATGCTGGCACAGGGCTACCTGTGTCTGGGCAAGAGCACGCTGCCGGAATTCGGCTTCAATGCCACCACCGAGCCAGCCCATGGCGCCGCCACCCGTAACCCCTGGAATCTGCAATATTCCTCCGGCGCCTCCTCGGGTGGCGCTGCGGCCCTGGTGGCCGCCGGCGTTGTGCCTGTGGCCCATGCCAACGATGGTGGCGGGTCTATCCGAATCCCGGCGGCCTGCTGCGGGCTGATTGGGCTGAAACCCACCCGGGGCCGTGTGGTGGATAACGAGGCCGCCAAAACCCTGCCCATCAATATTGTCAGTGATGGAGTGGTCACCCGCTCTGTACGGGATTCCGCAGGCTTCATTGCAGCTGCGGACGAGTATTTACGCAACCCGGCCCTTCCCCGAGTGGGCCATGTGCAGGGTCCGTCAGGAAAGCAGCTGAGGATCGGAGTGGTTCTGGACTCGGTGACCGGCCACAAAACAGACCCGAAAACCCGCAAAACCGTGGAGGCCACCGCGCGCTATCTCGAGAAACTCGGGCATATCATCGAGCCGATGGATGTTCCCATTCCAGCGTCTTTTCCGGATGACTTCGCGCTTTACTGGGGGTTGCTGGCCTTCGGTGTGAAACTGCAGGGGCGCAAGTTGATGCACCCTCAGTTCGATAAGCGGCAAGTTGACGGGCTGACCAACGGGCTAGAGAGCATGTTCCGGAAGAAACTCTGGAAATTGCCCGCCGCGCTCTGGCGACTCAAGCGCTCGCAGCAGGACTATGCGCGGCATATGTCACAATACGACGCCGTGCTGACCCCGGTCCTCGGCCAGACGACACCGCCGCTGGGGCACCTGAGCCCGACCGTTCCATTTGATCAGCTGTTTGAGAGGCTGACCCGATACGTGTGTTTCACCCCACTCGCCAATACCACCGGCGCACCGGCGATCTCCGTACCCATGGCACTCACAGACGCGGGCCTGCCCGTTTCCGTTCAGTTCATGGCCCGCCATGGTGATGAACGCACCTTGCTGGAACTGGCTTATGCGCTGGAGGCTGACCATCGGCTGCCCCTGATCTCAAATCTGGGAGATAGACGCTACGCGGGCGATGTAGCCGTAATGGTCTGACCCTGATGCCGGTTCGCCACCACACGATTTCTGCCTTGCCCTTTGGCCTCATAGAGTGCCTCATCGGCGCAGGAAAAGATCTCCTTGGTGGCGTCGGCACGGGACGGTGACACACTGCACACGCCGATACTGACGGTCAGATGCAGTATTTCACCGGACACCCGGAAGGCGGTCTTCTCGATTTCCTTCCGAATCCGCTCTGCTACGCGCTCGGCACCATCTCCGGGAGTATCCGGCAGCAGTACCACAAACTCTTCCCCGCCATAGCGGGCAGCGAGATCCTGGGGGCGCGTCACGTGGCGCTTGATACACTGGGCCACCATTTTCAGACAATCGTCGCCGACCAGATGGCCGTAGGTATCGTTGAATTTCTTGAAATGGTCGATATCCAGCACTAGCAGTGACACCACTTCCTCAAACCGGTAGGCATGAACCACCGATGACTGGAACGCCTTGTCGAAATGCCCCCGGTTTTTCAGGCCCGTTAGCGGGTCTGTGGCATTCAATTCCAGCAACTGCTCGTTCAGGGTTTCCAGATCCCGGGTACGTTCCTGCACCCGCTCTTCCAGCATGGCGTTGGCCTCCTGCTGCACCCGCAGCGACTTCTCCTGAGCCAGGCGAGCCTTGCGTTCTTCACGCAGGAGCCTCTGCTGGGCGGCAAATGAACGCTTCTTCTCCCGGTTCAGGCGGTCTGCCAGGGCCAGTGAGAGCAGGATGACACCGAGTGCCGAGCCCACCTGAGTGGCATTCTCTGTCAGCAGGTTGCGCGGCAGGAAGGTGAACTTGTTCAGGGCCAGTACAATTCCCCCAGACAGCATGAACACCCAGGCAACGGTGTAATAGCGAGCCGCGGGATCTTTCTTGATCCAACGCATCACGCTCAGCACCAGCATGGTCGAACAGCCCACCGCAGCGATCAGAATGGTGGGCAGAATCATGTGCTTGTAGGGAATAAACAGACCTGCCCCAGCCATCAGGCCCGCGGCCATGATCATCGCCATGGTCCACCGGTTCAACAACGGGTGATTCTCACGGGTAACGCTGATAAAGCGGATACTGAAGGCCCCACCAAAGACAATCACCAGATTCAGAAACACAATAATGGACTGATCGTTCCACCAGGTGCCTTCCGGCCAAAGGTACTGGAAACCAACCCCGTGAAGACTGGCCAGAAACAGGGGCATGGTGGTGATGTAGCCAACGTAGTAGAGAAAACTGCGCTCGCCCACGGCCATGAACACAAACAGGTTGTACAGGATCATCACCAGAACAATGCCGTAGTAGATACCTTCCAGCATACTGCGGCCCTGGTCTGCCGCATAAAACGCATCCCGCTCCCAGAGTGTCAGCGGCACCTGCATGGAGCTGGTAGTGTCCACCCGGAGGTATACCGTAACTGTTTCATTGGCTGGCAACAGCAAAGGCACAACAAAATGACGGTGGTGGATGGGCCGGTCGTAGAACGGCCGCTTGTCGCCCAGCAGAAGAGGTTCTTGAGCGTCAGGGAGGTAGACTTCGATGTGGTCCAAGACCGGGTAACCAATTTCCATGAAATTGACGGCTTCCACTCCGGTGACGTTGGTCACTCGGAAACGGAACCAGTAAACATCATCGCTATAGCCGAAGTTCGCACTTTCGTCGCCACCGGCGGTCCAGGATTCATCTGGTAACTGAGTGACCTCCGAGAACGAGGTTCGCCCGTTTTCCAACCAGTAATCGACATGGGGCGCCAGCTCCAGTCGCTTCGAGTGCTTGTCCCAGGTTGCCGGCTCTGCCAACACTGACGATGGCAGCAAAAGACTGAGGGCAAGAATGAGCAGTAACGAGAGTCTTGGCACAGTGGGCCTCGGGTATAAGCATTTAGTGTAGTTATGTGCTTAT
Source organism: Marinobacter excellens LAMA 842 (assembly GCF_001574445.1). NCBI lineage: Bacteria > Pseudomonadati > Pseudomonadota > Gammaproteobacteria > Pseudomonadales > Marinobacteraceae > Marinobacter > Marinobacter excellens. The sequence continues at coordinate 32,358 of NZ_LOCO01000006.1, read as the reverse complement.
CAACGAGTATGCACCAAGCTTGGGCGCGGCGCCTGCCGCTACTACCAATCGACGCAAAATGACAAAAAAAGATACACAATGGTTATTAATCAAACACTTTTAGCCAATTGTTAAACGGGGCCTAAGAAAACACTTCAAGCACCCGGAGAAAGCTCTCTTCCGGCTCGGATACCAGTGTCAGCTCTTCGCCGGAGACCGGGTGCAACAACGACAGCCGGGTAGCCGCCAGCATCAACCGGCCCTCGCCAAACCGTTCAGCAAAATACCGGTTATGGCGCCCCCGACCATGGTTAGCATCACCGATGATGGGGTGGTTGATGTGTTTCATATGGCGGCGTAGCTGATGCTTTCGGCCGGTTTTCGGGTATAGCTCCACCAGGCTGTACCGGCTGGAGGGATAGCGTTCAATGGCCACCGGAATCTCAGTGGTCGCCAGCCTTCGGAAGTGAGTAAGCGCTTCCCGCACAGGCTGTTCGGTTCCACGTAAACGCCGGTCTTCCGGCTCATCCTTCAGCGGGTGGTCAATCACGCCGGACTCGGGCGCCCACCCCCTCACCATCGCCAGATACGTTTTCTCCACCTCGCCCGCCATCATGGCCTGCCCAACAAGGCGAGCAGTCTCCGGATCTCTGGCAAACAGCAAAACACCCGAGGTGGGCCGGTCCAGGCGATGCACCGGGTACACATGCTCGCCGCCATTCAGCGCACGGGCGTATTGCAGGGCAAACTCGGTTTCGTGTTTGTCGATGGGGCTTCTATGAACCAGAAGCCCCGCCGGTTTGTGGACCGCCAGCAGCCACTGATCGCGATAAAGTTCGACAAGAGGGTTGTCGGCGAATGGCATCAGGAATCCCGACCGAACAACGCCCGAACCCGCTGGCCGGCTTTTTCGCCCAACACCAGCAGCGCCGGCGTCAGGAGCAATGTCAGCAGCGTGGCAAAGGCAAGGCCACCGGCAATGGCGCTGGACAGCTGCGTCCACCACTGCGTTGAAGGGGCGCCCAGCCCGAGCGACGGCTCCAGCAGGTTGACGTTGACGCCCAGCACCATGGGCATCAGGCCCAGAATGGTGGTAACGGCAGTCAGCAGCACCGGGCGCAAACGTAGGCAGCCGGTCTCCAGGGCGGCCTCGTAGGCGGCCTTGCCCTCTTTCTTCATCTGGTTGAAGGTATCAATCAGGATGATGTTGTTGTTCACCACAATGCCTGCCAGGGCGATGATTCCCATACCCACCATCACCACCCCGAAGGACTGGCCGTTGACCAGCAGGCCCAGCAGCACGCCGGCGGTCGACAGCACAATCGCCGACAGGATCAGGAAAGTCTGGTAGAGAGAGTTAAACTGGGTAACCAGTATCAGCAGCATCAGGCCCACCGCCACCAGAAAAGCTGTGGTCAGGAAAGTGGCCGCCTGCTGCTGGTCTTCGTTTTCGCCGGCGAAGCGAACGCTTACCCCCTCCGGCGGCTCTGGCATTTCGGCCTGCAGGCTGCGCAAGACCTCATCCATGCGTCGGCCCGGGGCAACATCGGATTTGATGGTGATGGTGCGCTGGCCGTCTACCCGGACAATGGAGCCGGTTTTATCACCCGGTTCGAGGCTGACAAATTCCGACAGTGGCACCTGGCCGCGCGGGGTGTGGATGGTCTGGCGTTGCAGGTGGTCCAGCTCCCGCCAGTTGTTTGGAACCCGCACGGCAATATCGACTTCATCCCGGACATCTTCCGGCCGGTAGGTGGCCAGCACCAGGCCATTGGTGACCAGGCGCACGGCACTGCCTATGCTCAACACGTCGGTACCGAAGCGGGCCGCCGCTTCCCGGTCCACCTGCAGGCGCCACTCGATACCCGGCAGGCTGCGGTCATCCTCGATATCGGCGAAGCCACCCAATGCTCGCATCTGCCGCTGAATCTCATCCACATACTCATTCAGCTCGTCACTGTTCATACTGCTGACCTGAAGCTCTATGGGCTTGCCCTCTGCCGGGCCACCTTCCTGCTTGCGAAACTCCAGCTCGATACCAGGGATATCCCTGGTTCGTTCCCGAAAATCCTCCAGAATGTCGGTGGCGGTGCGGCGGGTAAACCAGTCGTTGAACTGGAACTGCAACACCCCGATGACATCCGGCGCCAGCTGGCTGCTGGTTGACAGCATGGAACGCGCATACAGAGCTTTTACTTCCGGCATATTCTGCAAGCGCTGCTCCACCTGGCGCACAATGGCGTCTCGCTCCCACACAGATAGATCACCCCGGGCACGCACCTGCACCTGGGCAGAGTCCGGTTCCACACTCGGGAAAAATTCCACGCCGTGGTTGAAACGGCCATAGGCGGCGTAAATCAGGATAATCACTCCCAACGCACCCAACAGGGTCAACCCCGGGCGGCGCAGCAAGGTGCCAAGGGTACTGCGGTAAATGACCATGAACCG
>NZ_LOCO01000006.1:6992-29647 GCF_001574445.1 Marinobacter excellens LAMA 842 | reverse complement strand
CCTTCCGTGGCGTCCTGGTGCACACGCCGGCCGCCACTGACACCACCCATCACTGGCAGGAACACCAGAGCCATGGCCAACGAGGCAATCAGGCAGATCAGCACCGTCATCGGCAGGAACTTCATGAACTCGCCCACAACCCCGGGCCAGAACAACAGGGGCACAAACACGGCGAGCGTTGTGGCGGTTGAAGCTATAACCGGCCAGGCCATTCGCGAGGCGGCTTCTACCCAGGCGGTTTTCACCGGCTGACCATCGCTGAGGTTCCGGTCCGCCAGCTCAGACACCACAATGGCGCCATCCACCAGCATGCCCGCTACCAGAATCAGGCTGAACAGCACCACGATATTGAGGGTAAGCCCCATGCTCCAGATCACCAGAATACCGGTCAGGAAGGCGCCCGGAATGGTCAGGCCCACCAGGAACGCGGAGCGGGGCCCCATGGTGGCAATGACCACAATGATCACCAGCACGATGGCGGTCATCACGTTATTCAGGAGGTCAGACAGAATATCCCGAACTTCATCGGACTGATCCATGATGTAGCGAATGTCCAGAGTGTCTGGCAGCCGTGGTCTGGCGTCGTCGATCAGCGCGCGGATTTTCTCGATGGTTTCAATGATGTTGGCGCCTGAGCGTTTGGACACTTCCAACACCAGTGCCGGCTCGCCATTGATGCGGGCAAAACCGGTAGGGTCTTTAAAGGTACGCTGCAGCATGGCCACATCGCCAAAGGTGACCACCGAATCGCCGTCTACCTTCACCGGCATCGACATCACATCCTCGATGGTCTCGATCACCCCCGGCACTTTCAGGGCAATACGGCCATTGCCGGTGTCCAGGGAGCCAGCGGCAACCAGCTGATTATTGCGCCTGACCAGAGAGGCCAGTTGGTCAAAATCGATGCCGTAGCTTTCCAGCACCTGGGCATCCACCACAATTTCCAGAAGATCCTCGCGGTCACCGCCAATGTCGACTTCCAATACTTCGGGAATGGCTTCGATAGCATCCTGCAAGCGGCGGGCAATGGTTATCAGCTCGCGCTCGGACAAAGGCCCCGACAAACCAATCGACAATACCGGGAACAGGGAGACGTTGATCTCGTTCACACGAGGCTCGTCGGCTTCCTGCGGCAGCTTGCCGCGTGCGGTGTCTACTTTTTCCCGAACGTCTTGCAGCGCTTTGTCGGGATTGAAGCCTGCATCAAACTCCAGCATCACCGAGGCGTGACCTTCCGAGGCGTTGCCCCGCATCTCCTTGATGCCCTCCAGGGATCGCAGTTCCTGTTCCATGGGGCGCACCAATAGTCGTTCGGCGTCTTCGGGGCTGATGCCCTCCAGGGTCATGGATACATAGATCATGGGTATGGTGACGTCAGGGTTGGATTCCTTGGGAATCGCCTGATAGGCCGCCATGCCGCCCAGTAACAGAAACAGGAACAGCAACAAGGTGGTGCGGCTGCGGTCCATGGCCGCCGAAATCAGCGCTCGCATGGCCGCTAACCCCGCCGATCCGAGCGATCAACGGGCTCGACCTGTTCACCCTCGGCCACAAAACCGCCACCACGGGTAATCAGGCGAATCTGCTCCGGCAGGCCAGAGACCCAGGCACCGTTGGTGGATACGCTCAACAGCCGAACGTTCTGGAAGACCACAGCGTTGCTGTCATCCACATATTTCACGCCGGGCCGGCCGTCATCGTCCAGGCTCAGATACGCCGGTGAGATAAAAATCGCATCCTGCTCGGGCAACCGGATATTCAGGTTGGCCGTGCCCCCGGCCGCGCGTTTCTGTTCGGGATTCTCCACTACAATTTCAACTGCAAAACTGCGGGTTTCAGGGCTTGCCGCGCTGGCTACAAAACTGACGACGCCGGCCAGCCGTGTGCCATCCAGAAGATTAACCTCCACGGCCTGCCCCGGCTGAACATCCTTCACGGTTTGCTGTGGAATTCTGCCGGTGGCTTTCAGCCGGTCAATCTGCACCAGCTCCAGCATCGGCGTACCCACCTGCACCAGATCGCCCTGCTCAACATCTTTACGGTTAACCACGCCGTCAAACGGGGCCTCGGGCCGAAGGTGCCTGACCGCAAGTTCCGCAGCCGCCAGCTCCGCCCGGGCCGCCGCCAGGTCACTCTGCAGCCTGAGAATGTCGGTCTCCGCCGCCAGGTTGTTGGCTCTCAACCGGCGCCCGGCGGCAAGGTCAGCCTCCAGCTTTCGAATGTTGGCGCGCCAGCGCTCTACAACGGCGTCCCGGCCATCAACAGACAGCTGCAACAACTCCTGCCCGGCACGAACGCTTTGCCCCAGCTCTACCTGCATTCGCTCAACCGTGCCGGCTACCCGCGCACCCACCATCACCGAACGCCAGGGCTCAAGCTGGCCCTGTAGTTTCAGGGTTGGTTGGTAACGGGTTGCCTCAAGGGTCTCAATTTCAACCCGAATCCTCTCTGCCTCCTGAACCTGCGGCTCATCCGGTGCCTCTTTACTGGCCACCTTTACATCGCCAGTCGCCATCCAGACAACCAGCAGCACGAGAATCAGAAGTGACAGCCCGAGAGAGCCCAATTTTGCTTTCGTCATGTAACACTCGCCACGGAATCGTTCTTAATTGATGGCCCTGACAACCCGCGATAGGCGGGCGAGGCCACATTTCCGGCAATAAACGGTTGCAACCGGATTTAAACGTGGGTTAGATTCTACACACATTGTTTGAATCAATTCAGAGCAGACTGTCGATTTTATGAATCTCAACGCAATGGTTGTCATCGTGAAGCTAGTCCTGGTGGTCGTGGTACCGTCCGGGGGCTTTTGCGTGGACAAGCGGGTGAGATAGCGACAACCTGACAAAGACACCAGAAACCCCCGGCACCGAAAGGTCCCGGGGGTTTCTTTTTTGCGGCAAAGAAAAAGGGAAAAACGAGCATGAACGGCGCACAGCACATTCTTGAAGCGTTCCACCGCCATAACATCCATACCGTATTCGGCTATCCGGGTGGCTGCATCATGCCGCTATACGATGCCCTGGTGGACGATGTGGGTGTGGAGCACGTGCTGTGCCGCCACGAACAGGCGTGCGCCCTGGCTGCCGATGGATATGCTCGGGCCAGTGGCGGGATCGGCGTTTGCATCGCCACCTCTGGCCCCGGCGCCACCAACCTGATCACTGGCGTTGCCAATGCCTATATGGATTCCATCCCCATGCTGGTAATCACCGGGCAGGTTCCATCCGGATTGATTGGCACCGATGCCTTCCAGGAAACCGACATTCTGGGTATGACCCTGGGCATCGTGAAACACAGTTACCTGGTAGACGACGCCGAGGTCCTGCCCGCCATCATGGAAGAAGCCATTAACCTGGCCCAGAGCGGCCGGCCAGGACCGGTATGGATTGATATTCCCAAAGACATTCAGTTAACGGAGATCGAGGCGCCGGCTGCTGCAACCTGCGCTCAGCCAGATCCGCTTTGCCCGGAGATTTCCGACGCCCTGGCCATGCTTTACTCAGCCAAACGCCCCCTGCTCTACAGTGGCGGCGGCGTATCTCTGGGCCGTGCTGAAGACAGCTTCCGTGAATTTGCCAACACTTCTGCCTTGCCGGGTGTTGTGACCCTCAAGGGGATTGGCAACCCGGGCAAGAACAATCCTCACAGCCTCGGCATGTTGGGCATGCACGGCTCCCGGGCGGCCAATAAGGCGGTTGATGAATGCGACCTGCTGCTGGTTATCGGCGCCCGCCTGGACGACCGTGCCACCGGCAAACTGGACGGCTTCGCGCCCAACGCCCGGATGATTCACATCGACGCCGACGCCGCCGAGATCAACAAGCTGCGCCCGGCAGACCTGGCCCTGCGGGGTGACCTGAACCGGATATTACCTGCGTTCACCGAGGCTTTGAAGGAAAAGCCACTGGCCATTGCCCACTGGCAAAAGCAATGCAGAACCTGGCACACCACCAGTGGCTTCCAGGCGGCGGACAACGAGGAAGCCCTGGCGCCGATCACCGGCCCCGCGTTTATCCGCCAGCTTTCACGGATTACGCCGGATGATACGGTCATCGCCTGTGACGTTGGCCAGCACCAGATGTGGGTTGCCCAGCATTACGAATTCGACCATCCACGGCACCACTTGACCAGTGGCGGCCTGGGCACCATGGGCTTCGGTCTGCCGGCGGCCATTGGCGCCCAGTTTGCCAATCGTCGCGGCACGGTCATCAATGTTACCGGTGATGGCTCGTTCATGATGAACGCCCAGGAGCTGGCCACCATTCGCCGCTATAACCTGCCGCTGAAGCTGATCATTCTGGATAACCAATGCCTGGGCATGGTGCGCCAGCAGCAGGAGCTGTTCTACAACAACCGGGAAAGCCACATCAATCTGGACGACAACCCGGACTTTGTGGCCATGGCGCGGGCGTTTGATATCCCGGCGCTGCACATTGAGCGCACCGATCAGATTCGCCGGGGCATTGAGACGATCCTGGCTTACGACGGCCCGATGTTGCTGCACGTGGCCATCAGCCGGGAGGAGAACGTCTGGCCGATTGTGAAACCCGGCGCCAGTAACCGAGACATGATTGACGAAAAACGTCGCACTACCACCAGCAAGGAGCACGTAGCATGAGCGCGCAAGCACAAACAGAGTTACCGAGTTATACGTTGAACTGTCGGATGAACCAGGAGGCGGCGGCGCTGGAGCGGCTATGCCAGGTGGTTCGGGTTCGGGGGTTCCAGATTTCGCGTATGACCATGGAGGCGGCCGACAACCATCTGGACATCGCCCTGACTCTCTCGGGCAGTCGGCCTATCGGTATGTTACGTTCGCAATTGGAGAAGCTGCATACCGTTGTAGACGTGGCCCTTCAGGAACAGGCGGCTTCGGCTCGCTCTGTTTCTGCCTAAGGGTCTGCTTGGGCTCCCAGACTTCCGGTTGTGGGGGCGGGCTTGCGGGGTGGCTGTTGGATTTTTTTTGGAAAAACAACTCGCTTCGCTCAGACATCTTTTTCCGGCAAAAAATCCAACAGCCACCCCGCGCCGACGGGCATTGGCGGGTTCACGGGGAAACTTCCTGGGAATGTGTTGTCCCCCTACCTACGAGCTGCTCTGGTATAGGCTGCTTTTTGCCTGCGGCGCTTTTTTGACAGCGGTTGCGCTTTGGAGATTTGTGGGTTTTGCTGGTTGGATGACTTTTCTTTTGATGGGAGGCACTTTTATGACCACGGATAAACGACGTCGTTATTCCGCACCGGTGGTGGATGGTATTAACAAGTCTGCCAGTCGCGCGATGTTGCGTGCGGTGGGGTTTCAGGATGAGGACTTTCGGAAGCCGCAGGTGGGTATTGCCTCTACCTGGAGTAATCTGACGCCCTGCAATATGCACATTGACGGTCTGGCCCGGGAAGCGGCCAAGGGGGCAGATGCAGCGGGCGGCAAGAGTCTGATTTTTAACACCATCACGATTTCAGACGGCATTGCCAACGGCACGGAGGGGATGAAGTATTCGCTGGTGTCGCGGGAGGTGATTGCGGATTCCATTGAAACCGTGGCCGGTTGTGAGGGTTTTGACGGGCTGGTGGCGATTGGTGGGTGTGATAAGAACATGCCGGGTTGCATGATGGGGTTGGCGCGGCTTAACCGGCCGTCGGTGTTTGTTTACGGCGGTACCATTATGCCCGGTGAGAATCACACCGATATCATTTCGGTTTTCGAAGCGGTGGGTGCCCATGCCCGCGGCAATATGGACCTGATTGAGGTGAAGCAGATCGAGGAAACCGCCATTCCGGGGCCGGGTTCCTGTGGGGGTATGTACACGGCCAATACCATGGCCTCGGCCATTGAGGCCATGGGCATGAGCCTGCCGGGCAGTTCGGCGCAGAATGCGGTGTCTGACACCAAACTGGCTGACTGCGAAGCCGCTGGTGCAGCGGTGCTGAAGCTGCTGGAAGCAGACATCAAGCCGTCCGACATCATGACTCGTGAGGCTTTCGAGAACGCGATTACCGTTGTCATTGCCCTCGGCGGTTCCACCAACGCGGTGCTGCACCTGCTGGGCATGGCCAGTACGGTTGGTGTGGAGTTGTCGCTGGATGACTTCGTGCGCATTGGTAAACAGATGCCGGTACTGGCCGATTTGCGGCCGTCCGGCCATTACATGATGTCGGAACTGGTAGCCATCGGCGGTATCCAGCCGTTGATGAAGATGCTGCTGGAGAGGGGCCTGCTGCACGGCGACTGCATGACGGTGACCGGAAAAACCCTGGCTGAAAACCTCGCGACGGTAACCCCCTACCCGGAGGACCAGCAGATCATACGGGCCTTTGAAAACCCCATCAAAGCAGACAGCCACTTGCGCATTCTGTTTGGCAACCTGGCGCCGGAAGGCTCCGTGGCGAAAATCACCGGCAAGGAAGGCACCCACTTCTCCGGCAGGGCACGGGTATTCCATTCAGAAGAAGAAGCGCAGGAACGCATCCTCGACGGTACCGTGGTGGCCGGCGATGTGCTAGTGATCCGCTACGAAGGCCCCAAAGGCGGCCCCGGCATGCGGGAAATGCTCAGCCCAACTTCCGCCATCATGGGCAAGGGCCTGGGCAGCGATGTCGCCCTGATCACTGACGGCCGTTTCTCCGGCGGCAGCCACGGCTTCGTGGTTGGTCACATCACCCCGGAGGCGGCCGTTGGTGGGCCGATTGCCCTGGTAGAAGATGGCGACACCATCACCATTGATGCAGTCAACAACTCTATCATCCTGGAGATCTCTGAAGAGGAAATGGAGAAACGCCGCCAGGCCTGGACGCCGCCCGAGCCAAGATTCACTCGGGGTGTTCTCGCCAAGTATGCCCGGGTGGTCAGTTCTGCATCTACGGGGGCCGTTACTGACCTGCCCTAGTCCGGACTGGGGGTCGGGCTTGGGCTCCTAGCCTGCTGGTTGAGGGGCGGGTACCGTTTGGCTTGGGCTCCCAGCCTTCCGGTTTGCGGGCGGGCTTGCGGGGTGGCTGTTGAATTTTTTTTGGAAAAACAACTCGCTTCGCTCAGACATCTTTTTCCGGCAAAAAATCCAACAACCACCCCGCGCCGACGGCGCATTGGCGGGTATTCGCTTGATAAAAACCCTTGTAGGTTTTGCGCTTAGAAAGGGAAAGGATAGATTCAGTGCAACACTCACACTTACCCCAGGGTACTTTCTTTGTTTTTACCCTTGGCATTCCTGTACTGCACGTCGGTAGGGGGGTATGGGGTATTTTTCTGGCAGGGAAAAAGATGTCTGAGCGAAGCGAGTTGTTTTTCCCAGAAGAAAAATACCCCATACCCCCCGTACCCGCCCCATAACCAGAAGGCTAGGAGCGGGCAAACTCAAAACTACCAAGCTTTGTAAGGCAGGAACTTCCCGTTAAGCGTAACCACCACCCGGTCACCCTTGGGGTTCTCCTCCTTCTCGATATCCATGGTGAAATCAATCGCACTCATAATGCCATCACCAAACTTCTCATGGATCAGCTCCTTCATGGTGTCGCCATACACCCCCACAATCTCGTACAAGCGGTAGATCAGCGGGTCCTGGGGTACACCGCCTTCCCAGGCTTTCTTCGGGCAAACCTGCAATGCCTCAGCCACCGGCTTGTCCAGGCCCAGGGTTTCGCACAGGGCGAACGCCTTGTCTTCGGTGAAGCTGTTCATGCCCAGGCAGGCTGAGGTGGTGAACACCGGGGACATGCCAATCGCTTCAGCAATCGCTTCCCAGGTCATGCCCTTGCTAACTTTGGCTTCCAGAATTTTTGCGGTCATCAGTTCTTTGTTCATCATGGTTATTTCCTCTTTGGGATAATCAACATCAGGCATTCACCGCTCGCGCGGTGGTTTCGGTCTTGGTTTCAGCGGGCGCCGGGTCGGGCGTCAGCTCATCGGTGCTGGGGTCTACTACTCTCGGGCTGCCATCTTTCTCCGGCAGCGCTGAGCCGCTGCGATTCACCAGGAAATCCACCAGGTAATGGCGAATCTTCTGGTGGGCAGGGTTCTGGAAGATCGTGGCCCGGGAGCGCGGGTGTGGCAGGTTCACCTTCACGCTTTCGGCGATGCGGGCGTTGGGGCCGTTGGACATCAGGAAGATGCGGTCAGACAGCAGAATGGCCTCGTCCACATCGTGGGTGATCATGAACACGGTCTGGCGGGTTTCTTCCCAGATTTTTACCAGCTCGTCCTGAATCACCCCGCGGGTGAGGGCATCCAGAGCCCCAAAGGGTTCATCCAGCAACAGCAGCTCTGGCTGGGTGGCGAAGGCGCGGGCGATGCTCACCCGCTGGCGCATACCGCCAGACAGCTGGGAAGGCTTGCGGTCCATGGCGTGGTCCAGACCGACCATTTTCAGGTATCGCTCGCTGTGCTCTCGCACCTTCTCTTTGGACCAGCTGGGCCAGCGAGCCTTTACCCCAAAGATGATGTTGTTCAGGGCGGTTTTCCAGGGCAACAGGCTGTAGTTCTGAAACACCACGCCGCGCTCCAGGCCCGGGCCTTTCACTTCTTTTCCGTTCATCACCACGTTGCCGGTACTGGCCTCGTCCAGGCCGGCCAACACGTTCAGGATGGTGGATTTGCCACAGCCGGAATGGCCGATGATGCACACAAACTCGCCTTTCTGCAGGGCGAAGCGGATGTCTTCGAAGACTGTCAACTCACCGCCCTGGCCGTCCGGGTATACCTTCGACAATCCATCTACTTCCAGGAATGACTTACTCATATCAATTCTCCAGTCGGAGGGTTCTGGCGGGCGCCAGACAACCGGCGCCCTGCCCGATCATTCTTTGTATTCAACCAGCTTCTGAGCCTTGCCCAGGGCCAGGTCCAGCAGCATGCCCACCACCCCGATCATCAGGATGGAGAAGATCACACTGGCGAGGTCCAGGTTGTTCCACTCATTCCACACGTAGTAGCCAATGCCGGTTCCGCCCACGAGCATTTCCGCCGCCACAATCACCAGCCAGGCGATACCGATGGAGATGCGCATGCCGGTCAGGATGGTTGGCGCTGCTGCAGGCAGAATCACCGTAATCGCGGTCTTGAACGGATTGAGCTCGTGGGTGCGGGCCACGTTGACCCAGTCCGACCGCACGTTGGCCACGCCGAAGGCGGTGTTCAGCAGCATGGGCCAGATGGAGCAGATGAAGATCACGAAGATGGCCGACGCATCCGAATCCTGGATGATGAACAGGGCCAGCGGCATCCAGGCCAGGGGCGAGATCGGTCGCAGCACCTGGATGTACGGGTTGAGCGCCTTGTACATCAGCGGCGACATGCCAATCAGAAAGCCCAATGGCAGGGCAATCGCCATGGCCGCCAGATACCCCGTCAGCACCCGGTAAACCGAGTAGGCCAGCTGAATGCCGATGCCTTTGTCGTTGGCGCCTGCGTCGTAAAACGGGTTAGACAGCTCCGCCCAGGCCACTTTGATGACTGCTGATGGCGGCGGCACACGAGATTCTGACCCCGAGACGCCCATCAGCAATTCATACTCTGACGTAGCCTCCGTCGCCGCGGGCGGCTGGGTGGCCATTTCCCACATGCCAAGTGCCAGGATCAGGAAAGACACCGACAGCAGTGCTGCCCTCACATTCAACGAGGCCATGATCAAATCCTCCCGATGGCGAAGCTACGGGCATACTCTTCCGGAGTTTCCGGATCAAAGGTTTTGCCCATGATGGTGTGGGTTTTGTAGGTTTCGGTGGGTGCGCTGTACCCCATCTCGCGCATTAGCTTGCCGGTTTCACCCGCCAGGTAGACCTGCTCAGCAATGCCCTTGTAATCCACATCGCCCTCAATGTAGCCCCAGCGTTTCATCTGGGTCAGAATCCACACGCCCATGGAATGCCACGGGAACGGGTCGAAATCGATGCGGTCGGGCACGTTCTGCACCTCGCCCAGGCCATCGGCGTAGCGGCCTGTGAGCACTTGCTGGATCACCGGTACCGGCTGGTTCAGGTAGTTCCGCGGGGCAATGGCCTCGGCGATCTCTTTGCGATTTTCAGGCTCATTGGAGTACTGGGTGGCGTCGATGATGGCGCGCAGCAGAGCGCCATAGGTATTCGGATTCTGGCTGGCAAACTTCTGGCTGCAGGCGAAGGCGCAGCATGGGTGCCCTTCCCAGATATCCTTGGTGAGCATGTGAATGAAGCCGACTTTTTCCCAGACGGCACGCTGGTTGAACGGGTCTGGTGACAAGTAGCCATCCAGGTTGCCGGCGCGCAGGTTGGCGACCATCTCAGGTGGCGGAACCACCCGGATCTGAACGTCTTTATCCGGATCAATGCCGTTTTCAGCCAGGTAATAGCGCAACAGGAAGTTGTGCATGGAGTATTCAAACGGCACACCAAACTTGAAGCCCTTCCATTGCTTTGGGTCACGCTTGTCCATGTGATCCACGTGCAGCACGATGGCCTGGCCATTGATATTCTCCACCGCCGGCATGATGAACGGCTCCGGCGTGGAACCGGCGCCCATGGTCATGGCCAGGGGCATGGGAGTGAGCATGTGTGAGGCGTCGTATTCACCCGCCAGAGACTTGTCCCGAGCCACGGCCCAACCGGCCGTTTTGGTGACGGTAACATCCAGGCCATAGCGCTCATAAAACCCCATCGGAGCGGCCATAATGATGGGCGTGGCACAGGTGATCGGCACAAAGCCAACGTTCAGCTTGGTTTTCTCCAGCTTGCCGAGCGACTCCTTCACCGCCGCCTTGGCTTTGTCCATGGGGAACACGGAGCCCAGCAAAGCGGCTGCGGTCCCTGCCCCCATCATCTTCATAAAGCTGCGGCGGCTGTGATCGTTATGACCGAACACGGAGCGCACCACAGCGCTTTCGATGGCACGGTCCATCATGGCTTCGGAATCCATCCCGGCCGCAGAGCCTGTGGCTTGCTCGCCCCCTGTCTGGCGAAGGTTCAGCGATACAGACGGCAGGCTGTCACCAGGCTTACATTCCGGGCAACCACAGGTTTTCGCGTGGATAAGTGACTGGTCGCCGTCAAACGGGTTTCCAAGGCTTTTGGTTGTCATGGTGCACTCTCCCTACTCTCAGATAGTTTTTTTGCACTCTTGCGGTGCAACTAAGACTCTGGTTCTGCCCGGCCAGAATTTGGCCTTGGCAAACAGCACGTTCTGAGATGACTATTGCGGGGTTCGTGCCAACTTTATGAAAACCTCTACCTCATTGTTTTTATGGGGTTTAATACAAACGAATGCTAACCCGTCCAACTACGATATTTCGTAGACCACGATTTCTCGTAGCGAGCGATTCGATTTTTCGTAGTTGGCACAGGCTTTGTTTGGGTTTTACCGTCACTCAAGCGGAAGCCCGGCATGAACCAGCCCGAACGCATCGAAACACACCAATGGATCAACCACCTGCCAGAGGCTGCCCTTCTGGTGGATGCGGGCCAGGACCTGATCCTCGCTGCCAACAGCGCCATGGCGCGAATGGCGGGCACAGACCGACAATCCATTGCCAGCATGGCATGTACCCAGCTGTTTGCTGACCAGCGGCCCCAGTTGATCAACTTCACTGAAGAAACCCTGTTCCGAAGCCACAGCTGGAGCCGTGACTTCCACCTGAAACACCGGGACGGCCACACGGTTGAACTGGAAATTTCTTCTTCCTGCGTGGGAGAAGCCGAAGCGCAAACCCTGTTATTGCTACTGCGCGACCGGCGACAACTGAGAACCCTGCGCGAACGCCACGAAGCCAATCACTACCACCGGGGCGGTTTGCTGGAGTGGCGGCGAGTGGAAGAACTGTTCAAGGATATGGAGCGGGAGAACCAGCTGATTCTCCACGCCGTGGGCGAAGGCATTTACGGGGTAGACGCCGAAGGCCGCACCACCTTCGCCAACCCCGCCGCCGAGCGAATGCTGGGCTGGCGAATGGATGAACTTATGGGGCGGGTAATACACCGGGTTGTGCACCACTCCCACGAAGACGGCAGCCTGTTCCCGCTGAAAGAATGCCCCATCTACGGCGCTTTCCGGGACGGCAGTATTAAGCGCGTTGGCGACGACTGGTTCTGGCGCAAAGACGGCACCGGGTTCCCGGTGGAATACACCAGCACCCCGATCATGGACAACGGCCACCCGGTGGGTGCGGTCGTGGTTTTCCGGGATATCTCCTCCAGACTGCAAGCCCAGAAGGAACTGCAATCAGCACTGGAAGAAGTCGAAAGCCTGAAACGCCGGCTGGAAATGGAAAACGCCTACCTGCAGGAAGAACTCAGCGCGGAGTTCCACTTCCACGAAATCCTCGGCCAGAGCGACGCCATCAAGGCCATCGTGCGGCGCATCGGCATGGTGGCCCCGACAGATGCCAACGTTCTGATCACCGGCGAATCCGGCACTGGCAAGGAATTGATTGCCCGAGCCATCCACCAGGCCAGCGCCCGACGAGACCGCCCGCTGATCCGGGTAAACTGCGCTGCCATTCCGAAAGACCTGTTTGAGAGCGAGTTCTTCGGCCACATCAAAGGCGCCTTCACCGGCGCCGTGAACGACAGAATCGGCCGCTTTGAACTGGCCGACGGCGGCACCCTGTTTCTGGATGAAGTGGGTGAAATCCCTTTGGAATTGCAGGGCAAGCTTTTGCGGGTGCTTCAGGATCAACAGTTTGAACGCGTGGGTGAGAACAAGACCCGGGCCGTTGATGTAAGAGTGATTGCCGCCACCAACCGGGATCTAAAAACAGAGGTACAGGAGAAGACCTTCCGGGAAGACCTGTATTTTCGCCTCAATGTCTTCCCTATCGAATCCATTCCCCTGCGCAGGCGGCTTGAAGATATTCCCATGCTGGCCCAGGAATTCCTGAACCGGGCCTGCCAGAAGTTCAACCGACCACCGCTGGTTCTGACAGAGCGAGACGTGATGACCCTCAAGGCCTACCACTGGCCGGGCAACGTTCGGGAACTGGAAAACGTCATCGAACGCCAGGTGATTACCGCCGATGGCCGCCTGGATCTGGACCTTCCCGGTGCCGAGACTCCCGCGCATACCGCAGCAAACTCAACGCCATCGCGCCATTACGGTAGTGAGTTGTTGACCGAGGTAGACTTGAAGGAGCTGGAGAAACAGAACCTGATCAAGGCGCTGAGAATGACCGGCGGGCGCATCTTCGGAGATGACGGGGCAGCGGCACTACTTGGCATCAAGCCAACGACCCTCAATTCCCGCCTGGGCAAGCTCAAGCTTGATGCCCGGCAGTTTCGGGCTTCTTGAGTGTTGGCTTGGGTTTCTGGGTTCGGGCTTGGGCTCCTGGCCTTCTGGTTGGGGGGCGGGGTTTGGCTTGGGCTCCTAGCCTTCTAGCTGTGCGGGCGGGCTTGCGGGGTGGCTGTTGGATTTTTTTTGGAAAAACAACTCGCTTCGCTCAGACATCTTTTTCCGGCAAAAAACCCAACAACCACCCCGCGCCGACGGGCATTGGCGGGTATTCGCTTGATAACAGAGCCAATATATTTGGCACTTAAAATTGCAAAAGATCGATTCAGTACGATGGTCGCGCTTATTTCAGGGTGCTTTCGTTGTTTTTTCCTTGGTATTCCTGTGCTGCACGTCGGTAGGGGGGTGTGGGGTATTTTTCTGTCAGGGAAAAAGATGTCTGAGCGCAGCGAGTTGTTTTTCCCAGAAGAAAAATACCCCATACCCCGCGTACCCGCCCGCCAACCACCAGGCTAGGAGCCGAAGCCATACCCAGCCCGCAAACCGGGAAGGCCAGGAGCCCAAACCAAACCCCACACCAAAACCAGAAGGCTCAGAACGGAACTCAGACCACCTCGATGGCCACCGCAGTTGCTTCACCACCACCAATGCACAGCGATGCCACACCACGCTTCAGGCCACGTTGTTTGAGGGCGTTGATCAGGGTAATGATGATACGGGAGCCAGAGGAGCCGATGGGGTGGCCCAGGGCGCAGGCGCCGCCGTGCACGTTGACCTTTTCCGCAGGTAATTTCAGCTCATTGATGGCGGCCAGGGTGACCACTGCGAAGGCTTCGTTGATCTCGAACAGGTCGACATCATCCAGCGTCCAACCGGCTTTTTTGACCACTTTCTCAATGGAGCCAATCGGGGCCAGCGTGAACTCTGCCGGCAAGCGGGCATGGGTGGCGTGGGCCACGATTCTGGCTTGGGGAATCAGGCCACGGGCATCGGCTTCGGCGGCAGATGCCAACACCAGCGCGGAGGCCCCATCGCTGATGGAGCTGGAGTTGGCGGCGGTTACCGAGCCGTCTTTGGCGAAGGCGGGTTTCAACTGGGGGATTTTTTCGGGTTTGGCGTTGCCCGGTTGTTCGTCGGTGTCTACTTCCGTGTCACC
Source organism: Marinobacter excellens LAMA 842 (assembly GCF_001574445.1). Classification (NCBI taxonomy): domain Bacteria; kingdom Pseudomonadati; phylum Pseudomonadota; class Gammaproteobacteria; order Pseudomonadales; family Marinobacteraceae; genus Marinobacter; species Marinobacter excellens. Next base: position 15,306 of record NZ_LOCO01000006.1, on the reverse strand, counting down.
ACCCCGGCCAGAGACGGTAACCGGAACGATTTCATCCCGGAACCAGCCGTTCTCGATGGCCGCCAGGGCCTTTTGCAGGGAACCGATGGCGAACTCGTCCATGGCCTGGCGGGTGATGTTGTATTTATCAGCGGTGCGCTGGGCAAATACGCCCATCAGCCCGCCTTCGTAGGCGTCTTCCAGGCCATCCAGGAACATGCTGTCCATCACCTGGCCGTGGCCCATGCGCATGCCGGCGCGGGCTTTCGGTAACAGATACGGTGCCTGGCTCATGTTCTCCATACCACCGGCGATCATGATGTTGTTGGTGCCGGCTTTGATCTGGTCGTGGGCCATGATGACGGCTTGCATGCCGGAGCCGCACATTTTGTTGATGGTGGTGCAGCCACTGCTATCCGGAATACCGGCAGCGCGGGATGCCTGCCGCGCAGGTGCCTGGCCGAGGCCGGCGGGTAGCACGCAGCCCATGATGATTTCCTGTATATCTGCCGGCTGCAGCCCGGCACGTTCAATGGCCGCCTTGATGGAAACGGCGCCCAGTTCCGGTGAACGCACAGAGCTCAAAGAGCCCATCATGCCCCCCATCGGGGTTCTGGCGGAACCGGCTATTACGATATCGTTGTTCATGTTTTATGTTCTCCTGCAACGGAATCTAGTTGGTGTTCTTATTTTGCTCATCGGTCTTGTTTGGGTTCCTAGCCTTTCGGGTGTGCGGGCGGGTACGCGGGGTATGGGGTATTTTTCTTCTGGGAAAAACAACTCGCTTCGCTCAGACATCTTTTTCCCTGCCAGAAAAATACCCCATACCCCACTACCGACGTGCAGTACAGGAATGCCAAGGGTAAAAACAAAGAAAGTACCCTGGGGTAAGTGTGAGTGTTGCACTGAATCTATCCTTTCCCTTTCTAAGCGCAAAACCTACAAGGGTTTTTATCAAGCGACTACCCGCCAATGCCCGTCGGCGCGGGGTGGTTGTTGGATTTTTTGCCGGAAAAAGATGTCTGAGCGAAGCGAGTTGTTTTTCCAAAAAAAATCCAACAGCCACCCCGCAAGCCCGCCCGCAAACCGGAAGGCTGGGGGCCCAAGCCAGCCCCTCAGCGCCCAAGTACCGAACGGGCAATAATCTCCTTCATCACCTCTGAAGTACCGCCGTAAATCCTCTGCACCCGAGCATCGATAAAGTTCCGGGAAATCGGATATTCGGTGGTGTAACCGTAGCCCCCAAATAACTGCAAACAACCATCAGCCACCCGGCACTGCATCTCCGTGGCACTGTACTTGGCCATGGACGCCGTGGGCGCATCCAGTTTGCCGTCTTCGTATTCGCGGATGCACTGGTCAACAAACGCCTTGTTGATGCGGTAGTCCGTCTCCATACGGGCGATTTCGAAGCGGGTGTTCTGCAGTTGGCTGAGCTTCTGGCCGAACAGCACCCGCTCCTGGGCGTAGGCAATGGTCAGGTCCAGGGAGCCTCGGGCAGCGGCGACGCCCAAGGCGCCGATCACCAGGCGTTCGCGGGGTAGTTCCCGCATCAGGTACATGAAGCCCTGCCCTTCCTCACCCAAAAGAGCCGATGAGGGAATGCGCATGTCGGAGAAAAACAGCTCGGAGGTATCGCCGGAGTGCTGGCCGATTTTGTCCAGGTTGCGGCCTTTGCTGAAGCCCGGCAGTGAGGTGTCCACCAGGAACAAACTGATGCCCCGGGCGCCGGCTTTCGGGTCGGTTTTGGCGGCGACGATCACCATGTCGGCGTGCTGGCCGTTGGTGATGAAGGTTTTGGAGCCGTTGAGGATGTAGTCGTCACCATCCTTTACCGCGCTGGTGCGCATGGCCTGCAGGTCGCTGCCGGCGCCGGGTTCGGTCATGGCGATGGCGCCGACGGCTTCGCCGGAGACCATTTTTGGCAACCATTGCTGGCGCTGGGCCTCGTTACCGATGTGGCTGAGGTAAGGCGCCACGATGTCCGAATGCACCATCACATTGGTGGACAACGCCCCGAAGCCCATGCGGGCCATTTCTTCACCCACCACCACAGAAAACTGGAAAGGCGCACCAATGCCGCCGCAGTCTTCCGGCACGTCGACACACAGTAAACTGGCGTTGCCCAGGGTATTCCAGAGCTCCCGTGGCACGATGCCGCTTTTCTCCCAGGCTTCGTAGTGCGGTTTCACCTCGGCTTCCAGGGCCTTGATCACCGACTCCCGAAACATGGCCAATTCTTCTTGATCGACGTGGTTGGTCATATTACTCACCTGTTGTTATTCGTTCGCTTGTGGCGAATCCTGTTGCCTGAACCCGCTTGTGGCGGGTGGTTTGCATCAATTCACTTGGGCGCCATGCGCAGGGCGCAGTCCAGACGAATCACTTCGCCGTTCAGAATCGGGTTGCGCACCATCTGGTCTACCATCATGCCGAACTCTTCCGGCTTACCCAATCGCTTGGGAAACGGCAGTGTCGCCGCCAGGCTGTCCTGCACTTCTTCCGGCATACCGGCCATCATCGGTGTCATAAACAGGCCGGGGGCGATGGTGTTCACGCGGATACCTTCACGGGCCAGCTCGCGGGCGGATTGCAGAGTCAGTGCCACAACCCCGCCCTTGGAAGCACTGTAGGCGGCCTGGCCAATCTGGCCCTCGTAAGCCGCCACAGAAGCGGTGTTGATGATCACACCGCGCTCGCCATCGGCATTGGGCTCACGCTGAGCCATGTCGGCTGCGGCCAGGCGAAGGATGTTGAAGGTGCCAATCAGGTTTACCTGAATCACCTTGCTGAAGCTGTCCAGCGGCATCACCCCTTCCCGGCCCAGGATCTTCGCCGCCGGCGCAATACCTGCGCAGTTCACCGCAATGCCGCAGGGGCCATGGGCCTCCCGTGCGGCGTTTACGGCGGCCTCGGCACTTTCCGCAGAACTCACATCGCACTCGACAAAAATGCCGCCAATGTCTGCGGCCACCTTTTCGCCCTGCTCTTTCTGAAGATCCAGGATGGCCACCTTGCACCCGGCCGCCGACAGCGCACGCGCGGCGCCCTCGCCCAGCCCAGACGCGCCGCCTGTTACAATGGCCGCCACATTCTTGAATTCCATCATGCACTCCTATTCTCAGGATTGTATTTGTTGAAAATCGGACCCGAAAACCACTTTACGTTTACGTAAACTTTATCTAACCTTGGTCTAAAAAGGAAATCGTGATGAACGAAAAAAGAACCTTCAGCATCAGCGAGCTCTCCCAGGAGTTCGACGTGACAACCCGAAGCATCCGATTCTACGAGGATCAGGGCCTGCTCAAGCCCACCCGAAGGGGCCAAACCCGGATCTTCAGCACCAAAGACCGGGTTCGGTTGAAGCTTATTCTCCGGGGCAAGCGCATGGGCTTCTCCCTGGCAGAGACCAGGGAACTGTTCGACCTGTGGGACGAAACCCTCACCGGTAACGAAAAACAGCTTTTGAAGATGCTGGAAATCCTCGCCGACAGGCGTGCCCAGCTGGAACAACAGAAAAACGACATCGCCCAGGCGGAAATGGAAATCGAAACCGCGGAAACCCGGTGCCGCGAAGCACTGGAAGAGCTGCAGAAGAAAAAGAAACAGCAGGACGCAGGGCAAAAAGCATCCAAACAAACCGTCACCTGAGCGTGACGAAGCACACAGACCCAATTCAAGAACAACAAGGTAGCCAACGATGAAATCACAATACTCAGAACTCAATTTCGGTCTCGGCGAAACCCTCGACATGCTGCGCGAACAGATCAACGGCTTCGCCGCTGCTGAAATCGCACCCCGTGCCGAAGAAATCGACCGCAACAACGAGTTCCCCATGGACCTGTGGCGGAAAATGGGCGACATGGGCCTGCTGGGTATTACCGTGGGCGAACAATACGGCGGCTCAGACATGGGCTACCTGGCTCACGTCATCGCCATGGAAGAAATCAGCCGCGCCTCCGCCTCCGTTGGCTTGTCTTATGGCGCCCACTCCAACCTGTGCGTAAACCAGATTCACCGCAACGGCACCGAAGAGCAAAAGCAGAAATACCTGCCCAAACTCATCAGCGGCGAACACATCGGCGCCCTCGCCATGTCTGAGCCCAACGCCGGCTCCGACGTCATCTCCATGAAACTCAGTGCCCGCGACGAAGGCGACCACTTCGTCCTCAACGGCACCAAAATGTGGATCACCAACGGCCCGGATGCCCACACCTACGTCATCTACGCCAAAACCGACGTGAAAGCCGGCTCCAAAGGCGTCACCGCCTTCATCGTAGAACGGGACGCCCCCGGCTTCAGCCGCCACCAGAAACTCGACAAACTCGGCATGCGCGGCTCCAACACCTGCGAACTGGTGTTTGAAGACTGCAAAGTCCCCCGCGAAAACATCCTCGGCGGCGAAGGCAACGGCGCGAAAGTGCTCATGAGCGGCCTCGACTACGAACGCCTCGTCCTGTCCGGCGGCCCCCTGGGCATCATGCAAGCCGCCATGGACGTGGTCGTCCCCTACATCCGCGAACGCAAACAGTTCGGCCAGGCCATCGGCGAATTCGAACTGGTACAGGGCAAAGTCGCCGACATGTACACCTGGATGAACACCGCCAAATCCTACGTCTACATGGTCGCCATGTCCGCCGACCGCGGCGAAACCACCCGCAAAGACGCCGCCGGCGCCATCCTCTACTCCGCCGAAATGGCCACCAAACTGGCCCTGGACGCCATCCAGCTGCTCGGCGGCAACGGCTATATCAACGAATACCCCACCGGCCGCCTGCTGCGAGACGCCAAACTGTATGAAATCGGCGCGGGCACGTCTGAGATCCGACGGATGCTGATCGGGCGAGAATTGTTCCTGAACAAGTAACGTTTTGCGCGGAAATCACTGACCAACTCAAACGAGGCCCTGCGGAAAGCACAATTGCCCCAGACGGCCAGCACCTAAAGTCAGACTAGGTGCTGGCAGGATGCCCTTCCGGGAATCTCGAAGGCCATGGATGGCCGGAGCGAAGCGCACATGGACGTGCTCGTAGCGTTTCCCGGAAGGGCATCCTGCCAGCGCCGCGCCCCCTCAAAAGGGCCGATGCACGGACTATTAAAATGACGATACTCCAAAGCAAAATAAACCCGAGGTCCGACGAATTCCTGGCCAACCAGAACGCCATGGCCAAAGCCGTCGCCGACCTGCGCGAAAAAGTCGCCACCATCCAGCAAGGCGGCGGCCCAAGCTACCAGGAACGCCACATCGCCCGCGGCAAACTGCTGCCCAGAGAACGCATAAACCGCCTCCTCGATGACGGCTCCCCGTTCCTCGAAATCGGCCAGTTCGCCGCCTACAACGTCTACGACGAAGAAGTCCCGGCAGCTGGCGTGGTGGCCGGCGTGGGCCGCGTCTCCGGCACCGAATGCATGATCATCGCCAACGACGCCACAGTCAAAGGCGGCAGCTACTACCCGCTCACGGTCAAAAAACACCTGCGCGCCCAGGAAATCGCCCTGGAAAACCGCCTGCCCTGCATCTACCTGGTCGACTCCGGCGGCGCCAACCTGCCAAGGCAAGACGAAGTCTTCCCGGACCGCGACCACTTTGGCCGCATCTTCTACAACCAGGCCCGCATGAGCGCCGACGACATCCCCCAGATCGCCGTCGTTATGGGCCTGTGCACCGCCGGCGGCGCCTACGTGCCCGCCATGGCGGACGAATCCATCATCGTGCGCGACCAGGGCACCATCTTCCTGGCCGGCCCGCCGCTGGTGAAAGCCGCCACCGGTGAAGTAGTCAGCGCCGAAGACCTGGGTGGCGCAGACGTACACTGCAAAATCTCCGGCGTGGCCGACCACTACGCCGAAAACGACGCCCACGCCCTCGACATCGCCCGGCGCTGCATCTCCAACCTAAACCGCCGCAAACCGGTGGACGTGGAGATCCGCAAACCGAGAGCGCCGCTGTACAGCGCCGACGAAATCTACGGAATCGTCGGCACCGACTTGCGCAAACAGTTCGACGTGCGCGATGTGATCGCCCGCATTGTCGACGGCTCCGAATTCGACGAATTCAAACGCTATTACGGCCAGACCCTGGTCACCGGCTTTGCCCACATCCACGGTTACCCGGTGGGCATCATCGCCAACAACGGCATCCTGTTCAGCGAATCCGCCCAGAAAGGCGCGCACTTCATCGAGCTGTGCTGCCAGCGCAACATCCCGCTGCTGTTCCTGCAGAACATCACCGGCTTTATGGTGGGCCAGAAATATGAGGCCGAAGGCATCGCCAAACACGGCGCCAAAATGGTCATGGCCGTGGCCTGTGCCAACGTACCGAAAATCACCGTACTGATCGGCGGCTCTTTCGGCGCGGGCAACTACGGCATGTGCGGCCGCGCCTACAGCCCGGATTTCTTATGGATGTGGCCGAACGCCCGTATCTCTGTAATGGGCGGTGAACAGGCCGCCGGCGTACTCGCCACCGTCAAAAGGGAAGGCATGGAGCGCAAAGGCCAGGACTGGAGCAGCGACGAAGAAGCCAAATTCAAGCAGCCGATCATCGACACTTATGAGCACCAGGGCCACCCCTATTACGCCAGCGCGCGCCTGTGGGACGACGGCGTGATCGACCCGGCCCAGACCCGCGAAGTGGTTGCCCTGAGCCTGTCTGCCACCCTCAACCGACCCGCCAAGCCAACACGCTTCGGCGTGTTCCGGATGTGATGGAGGACATCGCCATGACCGATCAGGAACTAGCGGTTCGCCTCAATCACCGCGCCAAGGGTGTCACCGAGGTTGTGCTCAACCGCCCGGACAAACGCAACGCCTTTGACGACGTGATCATCCAGCAACTGATCAAGGCGCTGGAACAGGTAGACGCAGACAACAACACCCACGTTGTCATCCTTCGCTCCGAAGGCAAACACTTCTCCGCCGGGGCGGATCTGGGCTGGATGCGCCGCATGGCCGACAACAGCCGACAGGAAAACCTGGACGACTCGCGGCAACTGGCGCGGCTGATGAACGTGCTCAACCACTTGTCCAAGCCGGTGATCGGCCTGGTTCAGGGTGCCGCCTTCGGAGGCGCCGTTGGCCTGGCCGCCTGCTGCGACATCGTACTGGCCACCGAGAAAGCCAGCTTCTGCCTGAGCGAAGTCAAACTGGGCCTGATTCCCGCCGTGATCAGCCCCTACGTGGTGCGCGCCATCGGTGAGCGCCAGGCCCGGCGCTACTTTATCAGTGCCGAAGTCTTCACCGCCCGGCAAGCCGAACACTTCGGCCTGGTGCACGAAGTGTGTGAAGACGAAAGCGCCATGGAACGCCGCTGCGACGAACTGCTTTTGCAGCTTGCCCTCAACGGGCCAGAAGCCATGAAAGCGGCCAAAGATCTGGTATTTGCCGTCAGCCACAAGGTGATCGGCCAGGACGTGATCGACGACACCGCACAACGCATCGCCGACATTCGGGTAGGCGAAGAGGGACAAGAGGGCCTGAACGCCTTCCTGAACAAACGCCGCGCCAACTGGATTCCGGAGAGCAACTAACATGTTCAGCAAAATTCTCATAGCAAACCGTGGCGAAATCGCCTGCCGGATCATCCATACCGCCCATCGCATGGGCATCCGCTGCGTTGCCGTGTATTCCGATGCAGACGCAGACGCCCGGCATGTGGCCATGGCCGACGAAGCCTTCCACATTGGCCCGGCCCCCAGCTCCGAGAGCTACCTGAAAGCCGACAAGATCATCGAGATTGCCAAAGAAAGCGGCGCCCAGGCCATCCATCCCGGCTACGGCTTCCTGTCTGAGAACACCCAGTTCGCCGAAGCCTGCGAAGCCAACGACATCGTCTTCATTGGCCCGCCCTCATCGGCTATTGCCGCCATGGGTTCTAAATCCGCCGCCAAGGCCATTATGGAAAAAGCCGGCGTACCGCTGGTGCCCGGCTACCACGGCGACGACCAATCCCCGGAAACCCTGCGTCAAGAGGCCGAGAAATGCGGCTTCCCACTGCTGCTGAAAGCCGTCGCCGGTGGCGGTGGCAAAGGCATGCGGGTGGTGGAACGCATGGAAGACTTCGACGACGCCCTGGCCGCCGCCAAACGGGAAGCGAAGAACGCCTTCGGCAACCCGGACATGCTCATCGAACGCTACCTGACCCAGCCACGGCACGTGGAAATCCAGGTGTTCTGCGACCAGAGCGGCAAGGGCGTGTACCTGGCGGAACGGGATTGTTCCGTGCAGCGCCGCCACCAGAAAGTACTGGAAGAAGCCCCGGCGCCGGGCCTGAGCGAGGAAACCCGCAAAGCCATGGGCGAAGCCGCCGTTAAAGCCGCCCAGGCCATCAACTACG
>NZ_LOCO01000006.1:0-6705 GCF_001574445.1 Marinobacter excellens LAMA 842 | reverse complement strand
GGCGCCGGCACCGTCGAATTCCTGTACGACGTGGACGGCTCTTTCTTCTTTATGGAAATGAACACCCGCCTGCAGGTGGAACACCCGGTCACCGAAATGGTCACCGGCCAGGATCTGGTGGAATGGCAGCTGAAAGTGGCCTGGGGCGAGCCCCTGCCATTGGAACAATCCCAGGTAAAAACCCGGGGCCATGCCCTGGAAGCGCGCATCTACGCCGAAGACCCGGACCAGGACTTCCTGCCCGCCACCGGCAACCTGCGCTACCTGAGCACCCCGGATGAAAGCGCCCACGTGCGGGTGGATACCGGCGTCACCGAAGGCGACGACATCAGCATCCACTACGACCCGATGATCGCCAAACTCATCGTGTGGGATGAAACCCGGGACCAGGCCATCAACCGCATGGTCCAGGCCCTGGAGCATTACCGCATCGCCGGCGTGAAAACCAATATCCGCTTCCTGCACGCCCTGGCCGACGCCCAGCCGTTCCGGGAAGCGGACCTGACCACCGGCTTTATCGACGACCACCGGGACCTGCTGTTCCCGAAATCCAGGCTGGATACCCACAAAGCCCTGGTACTGGCCGCCGGCTTTGTGCTGGAGCAACGCAAATCCCGGGAAGTGATCAGCACAGACCCCTGGTCGCCCTTCGCCCGCCAGAACAGCTGGCGCATGAACTCCGAATACGCCCAGCCGCTGCAGTTACAGGTAGGCGACGACATCCACGACCTGAAAATTCTGGAGCGCGACGACCGCTACCAGGTGTACGTGGGCGGCAGCGTGTACAACCTCACCATGCGCCTGGACGACGACTACCTGCAAGCAGTGATTAACGGCCACCGCATCAGCGTTCACGGCAACCTGTACAACGACCAGCTGGTGCTCTTCTACGAAGGCGACACCTTCAACTGCACCCTCTACAAAGAAAGCTACGGCTTTGAAGAAATGGCCGGCGAAGGCAGCCTGGCCGCGCCCATGAACGGCGCCATCGTGGCGGTACAGGCCAAAGTCGGCGACAAGGTAAAAGCCGGCCAGAGCCTGGTGATCATGGAAGCCATGAAAATGGAACACGCCATCAAAGCCCCGGCCGACGGAGTCGTCACCGAGATCTTCTTCGCCGAAGGCGACCAGGTGTCCGAAGGTGCCGAATTGATCGCCATTGAAGTGACGGAAGAGGAGGCAGGCTGATGGCCTTTCCCAAACAGGTGCGCCTGGTTGAGATGAGCCCCCGGGACGGCCTGCAGAACGAGCCCGGCGCGGTGATTGCCACCGCCATCAAAACCGGCCTGATCGACCGCCTGGCCGACTGCGGCCTGAGCCACATCGAAGCCGCCAGCTTTGTGTCGCCCAAATGGGTGCCACAAATGGCCGATGCAGCAGACGTGATGGCCGGCATCACCCGCAAACCCGGCGTACGCTACTCCGCCCTCACCCCGAACCTGAAAGGCTTCGAGGGTGCCCTGGCCGCGAAAGCAGATGAAGTCGCCGTATTCGGCGCCGCCTCCGAAAGCTTCACCAAAAAGAACATCAACTGCACCATCGCCGAAAGCCTCGAACGCTTCGCCCCGGTGCTGGAAGAAGCCCGCAAACACGGCATCCCCGTGCGCGGCTACGTCTCCACCGTCATGGGCTGCCCCTACGAAGGCGACATCGCCCCGGCACAAGTCGCCACCGTGGCCAAAGCCCTGTACGACATGGGCTGCCACGAAATCTCCCTGGGCGACACCATCGGCGTAGGCACCCCGCTAAAAGCCAAACGCATGCTCGAAGCCGTCGCCGCCCACGTACCCATGGACAAACTCGCCGCCCACTTCCACGACACCTACGGCCAGGCCCTGGCCAACCTGTATGCGGTGCTGGAAGAAGGCGTCTCGATCATCGACGCCTCCGCCGCCGGCCTCGGCGGCTGCCCCTACGCCAAAGGCGCCTCCGGCAACGTCGCCACAGAAGACGTGCTATACCTGCTTAACGGCCTAGGCATCAACACCGGCGTGGATCTGAACAAACTGGTCGCCACCGGCGACTGGATCAGCAGCCAACTGAACCGCCACAACGGCTCAAAAGTCGGCCAGGCATTAGGCGGAAACTGCCAATGATCGAAGTGGAGGGCGGGTACTCCTTCCCGGGACTGTCTGCAGCATGGATGCTGCAGTCAAGCGTACAAGGACGTATTCACAGCGTGTCCCGGGAAGGAGTACCCGCCCTCCACCACACAGAATCAAGCAGGCTAGGAGCCCAAAAATGAGCAACAAAAACGTAGTGGCCCTCGATCTCCCCATCCCGGAGATCAGCGACATGCCCGAAGACACCCAAAAGTACTTCCAGATCTGCCAGGAAAAACTCGGCATGATCCCCAACGTACTCACCGCCTACAGCCACAACCTCAAACAGCTCGAAGGCTTCACCCGCCTCTACAACGAACTCATGCTCGGCGAAAGCGAACTCAGCAAACTCGAGCGGGAAATGGTGGCCGTGGTCGTCTCCTCAGAGAACAAATGCTTCTACTGCCTGGTCGCCCACGGTGCCGCCGTGCGGGTACTGAGCGACGACCCGGCCCTGGGCGAACACATGGTGATGAACTACCGCAGCGCCAAACTCGACCAGCGCCAGCGCGCCATGCTCGATTTCGCCTCCCTGCTCACCCGCACACCCGCCCTGGTGACCGAAGAACACACCCAGGCCCTGCGAGACGCCGGCCTGAGTGACCGGGGCATCTGGGACCTGAGCAACCTGATCGGCTTTTACAATATGAGTAACCGCGTGGCCATCGCCAGCGACATGCAACCCAACCCGGAATACCACAGCCAGAGTCGCTAGCAAGTGCATTGACTTGCCAGCCCTCAACTACAAAAACAAATGGAGGCAGAGACATGAGCAAGACTCTACCGAGCTACACCAGCAGCACCGCCGACAAACCGCTACTGGGCATGACCATCGGCGATATGCTCGACCGCACCGCCGAGAGATTCCCCAACAACGACGCCCTGGTATGCCTGCACCAGGACATCCGCTGGACCTACAAAGAGTTCGTTGAAACGGTCAACGAAGCCGCTCGCGCCTTTATGGCCATCGGCGTCAAACGCGGCGACCGGGTAGGCATCTGGTCTCCCAACCGGTATGAGTGGACCGTTACCCAGTTCGCCACCGCCAAAGTGGGCGCCATTCTGGTGAACATCAACCCGGCCTACGGCGTGCACGAACTGCAATACGCCCTCAACCTGGCCGGCATCACCACCCTGGTCACCGCAGACAGCTTCAAAGCCTCCAACTACCGGGAAATGATCTACGAGCTGGCACCGGAACTAAAACGCAGCGCACCAGGCAAACTCAAAGCCGATCACCTGCCAGACCTGCGCGCCGTGATCAACATGCACGACGACAAGCACGACGGCATGTGGACCTGGAAAGAGTTCATCGGTTTTGCCAGCCAAGTGTCCGAAGCCGATCTCAGCCAACGCCAGAGCGAGCTGCAGTTTGATGACCCCATCAACATCCAGTTCACCTCCGGCACCACCGGCAACCCCAAAGGCGCCACCCTCACCCACCACAACATCCTCAACAACGGCTACTTTGTAGGTGAAAGCCAGCGCCTGACCGAGAACGACCGCCTGGTTATCCCCGTACCCCTGTACCACTGCTTCGGTATGGTGATGGGCAACCTGGGCTGCATTACCCACGGCACCGCCATGATCTACCCGGGCGAAGGCTTTGACCCGAAAACCGTACTGCAGGCCGTGCACCAGGAAAAAGCCACCGCCCTGTACGGCGTGCCCACCATGTTCATCGCCGAACTGGCCGACCCGGAGTTCGACAGCTACGACCTTTCCACCCTGCGCACCGGCATCATGGCTGGCTCCATCTGCCCGGCGGAAGTGATGAAAAAGGTCAACGGCAAGATGAACATGAAGGAAGTGCAGATTGCCTACGGCATGACCGAAACCAGCCCGGTCTCCACGCAGACCAGCTCCGAAGACCCGTTCGAGAAGCAGGTGACCACCGTGGGCCGCACCCAGCCCCACCTGGAAACCAAGATTGTCGACCCCGGCACCGGCAACGTGGTGCCCCGTGGCGAAATTGGCGAACTCTGCACCCGTGGCTACAGCGTGATGCTGAAGTACTGGAACAACGAAGAGAAAACCCGTGAAGCCATAGACGACGGCGGCTGGATGCACACCGGCGACCTGGCCACCATGGACGAAGACGGCTACATCCAGATCGTCGGCCGCATCAAAGACATGGTGATTCGCGGCGGCGAGAACATCTACCCGAAAGAAATCGAAGAATTCCTCTACACCCACCCCGCCATCGAAGACGTGCAGGTAACCGGCATACCCGATGAAAAATACGGCGAAGAACTGATCGCCTGGGTAAAACTGCGCCCAGACACAGACCCGGTAACCGGTGAGGACTTGCAGGCATTCTGCAAAGGCAAAATCGCTCACTTCAAAATCCCCAAGAACTACAAGTTTGTGGATGCCTTCCCGATGACCGTGACCGGGAAGATTCAGAAGTTCAAGATGCGGGAGATTTCGATTGAGGAAATGGGGTTGAAGAAGTAACCGACCTTCTTACAGCATCACTCCGGCCCAGAGTCACACTGGGCCGGCCTCCCTTCCCGGCTGTATACGCCAGAGTTCAAACAGGGCGTGTGCCACTGCAAATTCACGGTCGATAGTGGAAATAGACGACAACTGTCGTAAAACTCTGTGAACGTGGTCTCTCTTGGCTTGTAACCTAATGAAAATCATGGAATAGTCAGAACGTTAAATTGTAAATAGGCGCTCCACTGATTCGGGGAAACACCGACAACTGGCGCTTATTTCTCGGTGCGTCATATTTGGTGGGCCGGTAGTAGTTTGATTTTGAAAATAATTTGATGAATGACCTTCCTAGTGCCTCGGGATAAGCGCATTTTGGATAGCTGTAATTTGTCGTTGAATTAGCTGTTATTGGCTTCCGCTACTGAGGGAACATGAAGCAACCTGATAACGATTGGCGGATGGATGATTTTGTCACTCTTGCTAAAGACTGGCGCTCGCCTTGGTCTGGCCAGTTAGTTCCGAAAGGTAGTCAGATCACGAAGGTATCTGTTGCTCAGCTAACAAAGAAAAAAATGGTCCGTATTACGCTCCCAAATGCCACCGCACTTTTTTTGAGCGCGTCACGGAGGTCTTGGGAAAGCGCTCGGAGCATAAGAGAGCACTCGAAAATTGACCGTTCCATCAAATCAGAGGTCGCTTTCGATACCACTTCCGATTCATTCGACTACTTAGAGCAAGTGATGGAGTCGATAGTAATGGCCTTCACTGCTCTCGAAGCATTTGTAAATGAGCTAATTCCGGATGATTTTGTTTATCACACGCACAAAAGAAGTGAGATCGTCCTTGAGCGGATGAAAAAATCAGAGATTGAGAGGTTCTTGTCGTTGGACGAGAAGCTTTCGAAAGTCCTTCCAGAGGCGCTGAACGTGGAGTCACCAAAAGGAACGAAGTGCTGGAAAGGATTTGTAAAGCTCAAGCGCGTGCGGGACAGAATCATCCACATGAAGAAAGATGATCGCCGGTCGTCAGGTCCAGATATTCCGACACTATGGCATGAACTTTTCAGAGTTGAGCCACCCTTTCGTCAGGCAAAGGACATTTGCGACTTTTTTGTTCGCAGGCTCAACGTGGCCCCAAGGTGGGTGGATGAGTATCCAAGCAAATAACAAATCGCAGCAGTACGCGGCCGGTGGCCGCCGGACGTCCCTGACGGGCCGCCGCTGTGCTCCGCGTTAAGCGTAAGAAGGAGATGATTCTTGGCAGACGGAGTTGAGCTAAGAAAGCAGATTGATAGCGAGCACGTTAGAGCACTACTTTTGGTAAACGGTGGTGGTGCAGTGGCTTTGCTCGCTTTATTGCCAGCTATTATTGGCAAAGTTGAGTTCCTTCCGCTTTTTAAGGCTGCGCTGTGGGGATTCGTGTTTTTTCAAGTTGGTCTTATTGCAGCATTGCTCCATAACCGCTATCGAAGGATCTGTTCCCTAGAGTTTGATAGGCACGACGGCAGGCCTCCAACGTGCAAAACATTTCCGTTTGCTTTGCTTCCCCTAAAAGTTGACGGTTCTTGCGTGTGTCGTGCATCTGTTTTTTTCATGTGGGTATCAACGGCAGCGTTCTTGTGCGCTGGTGTAGCGATTATCTGGGGTGGTTTCAACGTTGCTGCGGGATTCGAGTCTGTCCCTTGCATCGAAGGTGCGAGTTAGGCCCGCTTAACCAGTCAATCAAGTTCGTTCCCGGCCTAGCGGCCGTCCACCGGACGCCCTAGTCGGGCGCCGCTTATCATTGGCGTTAATGGCCAAGGCCTCGGAAGGATTCAGGCAGTAAAGCAGGGAGTTGCTTTCAAGTGTTTACCACCGTCCAGCTCGTCTCCCCGCAAAACACTGCAAAATCTGAAAGCTTCGTGTTCTGGTTCCTCGCGCCATGGACTAGTGTGAGTGCAAGCTGTATTGCAGAGGGCATTCGGGTTTGGGTTCCAGGAATGAACCGCCGGGTAACCGGCCATTAACAAGGCGCATCAGTACGTGGCCTACGGCCACCGGACGCCACTGTCGTGGCGCCGCTGTGCTTCAGCGTTAACACTCAGGGAGATCGACCATGAAATGGGCATTTATTGATTATGAGAATGTCGGAAGTCTGGGCAAGGTCGATCTTTCGAGCTATGAAC
>NZ_LOCO01000059.1:0-2273 GCF_001574445.1 Marinobacter excellens LAMA 842 | reverse complement strand
TGGAAGCCGGCATTGAATCGCTTTATTATCGAATTCGGTGACCGCCTGGACGGCCACCTGTAATGGGGTGGGCAGTTACACAGATTTATTTACAGGCTCCGCGAACATCCTTGTTGTGCCTTTCTCAATCAATCAGATGGGAAAGATAAATCAGCCTTTCGATTTACACCTTATGAGTTTTGTAACCTCGGCATCTTCCTCATAAAACCGGGACAGATCTATTTTCCGGCCCAAAACGGTCCTGCTTATCCTACCGACAACGCATAGTCGATCGCCGCACACACCGCAGCAACCTGCGCGGCATTGCATTGCTCCGTGGTTACTCGGCCGCTGTCTGGGTACACCTCGGTGGTGGTCCGGTAGCGGGCGTTGGTCATGCTGGTGCAAAGGCCAAGCTGCGCCAGCGGATACTGAATCACGCCACGAGCGACCGCCGGTGAGCCGATGATCTCGCCCTTGTCATCCGCCGGCGCGATATGAGTGATCTTTTCCACCGCCTCGATCACCGCCTGCTGGAATTCAGGCTGCGGGTTCTCGGTGTCATCCACCAGGTAGAAGCCGTCCGGAATGTCACCCGGCTCAAACGGTTTGCCATCGCGGGCCGCAAGCGCTGGCCGGAACTCGGTTTCGTCGGTATCGGTCGTCTCGTGCAGGTCAATGTGCAGCAGTATTGGCTCAGCTATCGAAGCGACCAGTTGCATGAGCGCCGCGGACTCCCCGGCCTGGCCGTCATCACGGAACGAGCGGTTGGGGTCAATCGCGTTCGCGTTCCAACGATGGATGCGTTCGTAAGCCCAGGGGCTGACACAAGGCGCGACCAGCAGGTTTACACGGCCCGCGTAATCCAGTGCATGTTGTTCAACGAACTGCAGCGCTCCATGCACACCGCTTGTTTCATAGCCATGCACGCCGCCCGTAATCAGCACCACCGGCCGATCGGCACGCCAGTTGCGGCTGCGGATCGCCATCAGCGGATAAACGTCCGGGCCATATTCCAGACAGCCATACTCATGCACATCAAAGCG
This sequence comes from Marinobacter excellens LAMA 842, assembly GCF_001574445.1. Lineage (NCBI taxonomy): Bacteria > Pseudomonadati > Pseudomonadota > Gammaproteobacteria > Pseudomonadales > Marinobacteraceae > Marinobacter > Marinobacter excellens. Next base: position 1,248 of record NZ_LOCO01000059.1, on the reverse strand, counting down.
CGAACGCAGCCGCTCGATCACGCTCAACACATCGGACTCGTAACTGCGTTGACGGGTCTGCCGTGAAAGCCACTGAGCACGTTCCGCATCGCCCCAGGGAATGCCGGGCGTACCGATTGGATAAGCCGCTGAAGCGCTGTTCATATCGCAAGTCTCCTTCGCTCAGTTACTCGCGCGCATCTCACGCATTCGCATAGGCATGGTATCGATCCTGAGAAAATAAATCTGACCCAATTTTCCATGTCTCCAAATCACTTCTCGAGACCATGGTTATCGTATATGATAACCAAAAGATAAAGGAGTCCCCATGGATTGGGAAATAGAATTCTACGGTAAAGTAGATGAAGAACTGGCAAAGCTGCCGCCCAAAATTCAAGCCAGAATGATTCGGCTGATGGAATTGATGGAGAAGCATGGGGCGAACCTCGGGGAGCCACACACAAAGTCGCTGGGTGGCGAACTATTTGAGATCCGCGCAAAAGCCAAAGAAGGAATAGGTAGAGGCATTTTCTGCTACGTGCAGGGCAAGCGAATTATCATTCTGCATGTCTTTGTAAAGAAAGATCAAAAAATACCTAAGAAAGACCTGGAGCTCGCCAATGAGCGATTGAAGGAGGTCAAAAATCATGAATTTCAAAAAGTTTAAGCAGAAAGCGCTGGAAAATCCGGAAGTCCGTCGGGAATATAATGCTCTTCAGGATGAATTCAGCCTCATCGATCAGCTGATTACGATGAGGACCAAAGCCGGCCTTACCCAAGAGGACGTTGCGAAGAAGCTCGGAACTAACAAAAGCAACATATCCAGACTAGAACGCGGCCGAAGCAATCCGAGCTGGGGAACACTTAGCAAATATGCTGCAGCCTGCGGTTTTCGGGTAAAGCTGGAAGCCGTTGAAGATGGCCGAGCACGAAGACCGTGAGCACTACTGCACGATGTGCATGAGCGGCAATTGCAAAGCGAAATTCAAGAAAGGAGACTAAAACGGCTCCGGTTTCCCTACTAACAGCGCTGCTTCAATCGGTGTCTGTTCCGGAGATGCTGTTCAGAAGCTCCGCATTGGCGGAGGCTGTAAACCAAATTGTGTAACTGCCCACGACTGAGTAATCTTTTCAAAAGGATACCATCGTGGGTACACAAGTGGATCAAGAAAAACTCAAAGCCATGGCCGCCGAGCTGGCCAAGGACATCAAGTCTGAAAAAGATCTCGGAGCCCTCACACAGCAGCTGGTCAAGCTCACCGTCGAGAC
>NZ_LOCO01000058.1:0-2333 GCF_001574445.1 Marinobacter excellens LAMA 842 | reverse complement strand
TGTTCGGCGACAATTAGGATGACCGGTTAGCGACAATTATCTTGGCCGGTTGGGTGTAACAATTGGCCCCTTGTTTTCCATGGTGGAGCAATGGGTGCCAGGCCAACACATAACCAACCGACAAGAGGAGCTGTTCATGCAGCACCGACAAAATGGCGCAAGCCAGGAAGTGGCTGCCGCCAAGGCGGGCATTTCCGTTCGATCCGGACGACGCATCGAGACGTCAACACAAAAACCCCGCGTTAACACCGAGCGGCAGTGGCGCACCCGAGAAGATCCACTGGAAGCCGTTTGGGAGACAGAGTTGCTCCCCTTGCTAGAAGCCAAGCCGGATTTGACCGGAACAACCCTGCTTGATTACTTGCAAGAGCAGTATCCTGAGCACTACGACCAGACCATTTTGCGCACACTGCAACGCCGGGTGAAGCAATGGCGAGCACTGCATGGGCCGGAGCGAGAGGTCATTTTTCGCCAACAGGCCGTTGTCGCACAGCAGGGATTCTCTGATTTTACCCACCCCGATAACCCGATTACGATTCAGTCCAAGGCCTTTCCACACCTGCTCTATCAATTTCGACTGGCCTACAGTGGCTGGCGCTCGGTCACCGTGGTTCAGGGCGGTGAGAGTTATGCGGCTCTGGCGACGGGGTTGCAGCGAGCCTTACAGCAAGCTGGTGGCAGCCCTGTTGAGCACCGCACGGATAGCCTGAGTGCGGCACGCAATAACCGGCAGAACGTGTGGACTGACGCTTACAGCGAGCTGTGCCAACATTACCGCATGACGCCTACCCGGAATAATCTGGGGCAGTCCCATGAGAACGGTGTCGTGGAGTGTGCCAATGGCTCGCTCAAGAAACGCCTGGCACAACAGCTGTTACTGCGCGGCCACAATGACTTCGAGAGTGTCGAACAGTATCAGGCGTTTATCGATTGTGCTGTCGACAAACTCAATCGGCGCAACCGAGCACGTGTGGTTGAAGAGCAGGCCGCCTTGCAGCCACTGCCGGAGTTTACAGCCGCCGAGTATCAGACCCTCCATCTCAAGGTGACGCGCAGCTCAACGATCGAAGTCCGCCGCGTTGTCTACACGGTGCCATCGCGCCTGATTGGCGAATCGATACAAGTCAGGCTGCATCACGACAAGCTGGTGCTGTTCGTTGGTCAGCAGCCTGCATTGACCCTGGTGCGTGTTTACCCCAAGCCTGGCGAGAACCGTGCCCGCAGCGTCAATTACCGGCACGTGATCTGCTCGCTGGCCTCCAAGCCACAGGCTTTCCGTTACTCTCAGCTGCGTGATGACCTGCTGCCGGACGACAACTACCGCGAACTCTGGCAACTCGCGGATGAGCATCTTGAACCCCGTGAAGCCTGCAAGTGGATCGTGACAACACTGCGGCTGGCCTTCGAATACGATGACGAGCAATCACTGGGGGAAGACCTGTTGATAGAAGCCCGGGCCGGCCGGTTCGCGTCAATTACCGAGATCCAGTCACGCTACCTTGGCGGTAATCCCGACCTCGAATTCTCGGCTTCAAATCAACACACCCTGGTCAGTTATGACGACTTGCTGTCTTCGATCCGCAGCCAGGAGGCGTCGATATGACCGACTCCGTCGCCTTACTGCTTAAAGAACTCCGCCTGCCGGCCTTCCACCGTCACTATCAATCGCTCTGGGAAACAGCCGTTGAAAAGAACTGGTCACACCCGGATTACCTGGCCGCCCTGTGTGAGTACGAACTCTCAGACCGCTACCAGCGTCGTACCCAGAAATGGCTACGGGAGGCAAAGCTTGCGGCCAACAAAACCTTCTCGGCGTTGGATCAGAGCGGCTTTAGCCGCCCCTGCAACGCGGCACTGGCCAAGCTGCAACAAGACAGTGACTGGGCACACCATGCCGACAATGTGCTGTTGATCGGCCCCAGTGGCACCGGCAAAACCCACATCGCCAATGCCCTGGGCCATCAACTCACCGAACAGGGGGTGCGCTGCAAGCTGTTCCCGGCCATCGCCCTGGTTCAGCACTTGCAGCAGGCTAAGCGCGATCTTGATCTGATGACCGCCATGACACGACTGGACAAGTACCGGGTCATCATCATTGACGATATTGGCTACGTGAAAAAAACGGATGCAGAAACCCAGGTTCTGTTCGAGTTCATCGCCCACCGCTATGAGAGTGGCAGCCTGATCGTCACCGCCAACCAGCCATTCAGCGAATGGGATCAAATCTTCCCGGATAACATGATGACCGTAGCCGCCGTAGACCGCCTGATACACCACGCGACAATTATCGAATTAGAGGGGGAAAGCTACCGACGACAGCAACAGCTTAAGCA
>NZ_LOCO01000057.1:0-2396 GCF_001574445.1 Marinobacter excellens LAMA 842 | reverse complement strand
CGATGGTATTGAGTATCAGTGTTAACAAGTGCAGGCACGGCGACGTCTACTACATTGCGGCTTCGCCTCCATTTCGTAGCCGCGCATGCTGCAAGCGTTAGCCAATAGGAGAAGTCATGGCAGTAGGGATTACGGTAGGATCAATTACCGCTGAAATTGGTGCCGGAAGTTTTGTTCACTCATTTTTTTCTACAGTCACCATTCACTGTGAACCACATGGTTGGGGCAGTCGATACCCCCATTTAATGAACGAGCTTTATCAAGGCTATCTGCCCCACTCCCATGCAGCTGCAGCGCTCGAAGAGCTTCGTGACGCAAAGGCGGTGCTCGATAGGATTCCACCTTCAGATGTTGTGTGGGACATAGAAAACCGAGATGCTCAACCGCCATGGGGTACCAGCATATCCCCTGATATCACGAGTCTTGGTAATTACTTTGTCTCTAGCACTGGTCGGGATTTGTTTGCGTTACTAGAAGAGGTCTTGCAGTTATCAGTAGATAAGCAGAAGGACGCGAAACTTGGCTAACAAATCATTCAAGTTCGCTACCGGCCTCGCGGCCGTCCGCCGGACGCCTACTACGCTGCGCTACGAAGGCGCCGCTTAATATTCAGCGTTAAAAATACAAATAGGAGGGAGCCATGTGGTTCGTAATCGGTGGGATAGTTCTTTTGGTAGTCATGTATGGCGTGATCAATGGCTCCCGAAACAGTGACCCTCTAAACAGGAAGTGTGCAGCGGAAATTTGTGAGTACCTGACCAGCACAGAGGATTTTGATCCTGTGGAAATTCAGGCAATTTTCCAAGAGCATGCACGTTATCAAAAGCAGGCCAATCATGTGGCATCAATGGTTCCAGCACTCCTGATAAACGCGGGGATTCCCAAGGATGCTGCAATGCAGATTTATCCATTGGTGAAGTCAGCAGCAGCGATGCAACCAAGGTGAAATTTTTAACAAGTCAATTAAGTACGTTCCCGGCCTGGCGGCCGTCCACCGGACGTCCCTGACGGGCCGCCGCTTATTTCAGCGTTAGTGGACTTACTCGCCATCCACCAAGCTTAAAAAGTTTAACCTTAATGTCAAAAAATCGAAAAACTAGAAAGAAGAAGCAGGCAAGGAGCAAACCAGCCAAGCGCGTGAATACACCGACCAAGAGAAGCTGGCAAAAGCAGCTCTCTCGCGCCAACACTGCGCTTATGTGGTTGGCTGCAACTGGCCTTCTTGCGTTTGCCAGCCAGTTTGCATTCAAATATTTTACTGGCGAAGTAGAAGCCCGTTATGTGGAACCAGCGGGGAGAGGCTATGAATTCAGACTTACAAACAACAGCTCTACTGCCCAAATCATCGAGTATTTAAAGGTGGTCCCTGATCTTGAACAACAATTTCTCTTCAAGATCACTGAAAACGTATACGGGAGTTTCTCTGAGAATGGTGTATCAATTCCTGGAGGAAGCACAACTTACATGCCCGCGTTCGAATTTGAGGGCATGGATGGTTATGTCATTCCGGCCAATTCTTCGACTGAATTCAGAATTCCACCCCTAGTTGCGCGGACTTACATGCAGCCAGAGTCCGTAGTGGTGTTCGTTGAGTATCGAACTAGATCTGCTAATAGTGTAATAGGTTGGTTTGAGGAGCTTGCTAAGGGTGTCGGTATCGTCAGCAGCGAAAAACGATTGCGGTTTCTCGTTGCTGAGAACTATTGGACTCCAATTGGTGATGGAGCATCCGTAGACGCCATAAAAACGGCCTGTCGTGACAATGACCGTTTCGGTAAATCGTCTGTATGCGCGGAGCGCGATCGATGACTGCAACTCAGTCCCAGTGGTCCACTAACAAATGCAGGCACGGCGACGCCCACTACATTGCGCCTTCGGCTCCATTTCGCGGGCGCGCATGCTGCAAGCGTTAATGGCCCAGGCCGTCTTCATTTTTGGCGGACTCAGTGCAAGGGCCTTGGCATCGGACTTGGCTGCAAAGCCGCCTGTGTTGGTGATGGCCAAGGCCGGAAAAGTTGTTGTCGGGGTTGGTTGCCAAAGTCACCCGCAGCATAGTTATTCATGGCGTGCCCCAGTCGCAGGGCCGTCCAGTTCAAATGGTAATCGGGTTGGTACGGTTTGCGCTCTGGTTCCTTTCGCCATCCGTTGGGTTGGTGCAAGCTGTTCGGGAGAGGGCATTCAGCCTTTGGTGCCAAGGGAGACCTTGGTGGTGACCGGCCACTAACCAGGCGGTCAACCGGACGCCAAAAGCCTACAGCTTTTGGTTCCCTCCGCTGCGCTCCGGCGCCGGTTACCTCAGCGTTAACACTCAGGGAGATCGACCATGAAATGGGCATTTATTGATTATGAGAATGTCGGAAGTCTGGGCAAGGTCGATCTTTCGAGCTATGAACGGG
>NZ_LOCO01000056.1:0-2567 GCF_001574445.1 Marinobacter excellens LAMA 842 | reverse complement strand
TTTACGACCGTCATCGTGGCGCATGTGTGTAAATATCCGATAAGCTTGGCGAACGGAGCCTACATTATAAATGATGTTCGCTTACTTTCGAACCCATTAGTAAATGGCTTTATTTTTTGGGTATACGGATTTAATGGTTGATGGGGCACCTTCACCCCATCAACCTGATACCACCCTCAGATGGTCGATAGATCGAACCCGTAGCTGAGCTCCTCTGCGAAATCCGGAAGTCCGTAACCGATGGTTTTCTTATAGAACGGAGAAACCTTCGAAGCCGAGGCCTTCTTATTGTGCTTCGTAGTGTAGAGCATTCGTGCCCGCATCACCTCGAAGGAGTAACCACGCCCTTCACGGTTCTTGTCCTTGGCCAGTCGGTTGATGGATTCTGTGTAAGCGTTGTGGTGACGGGCATGTCCGTCTCGAAGTAGGCCATGATCTCTTCGCGCCAGTTGCTCACGGCCCTAATCAGATCACTCCAGACTGCTTTCTGGCCCTTCGGGATGGTGGCGATCCACTCTTCCAGGGCAGCTTCTGCCTGGGGCCGTGTGGTGGCGTCCCAGATGCCGTAGAAGCGTTCCTTGTGCTCGTAGGCTGCCAGCAGTTTCGGGAATGCACCTGTCCAGGTCTCCATGATCAACCGTTCCCAGTCTGAGACTTCGTGAGCGCGTTTCAGCAGGATTTTCCGATCTCCCCTGAGGGTTCGGATCTGGGAGGATTTCAGCTCCTTTCTGAGGCCCTTGCGCACCTTCTCCAGGGCATCGTTAGCCATGCGCACCACATGGAACTTATCGACCACGATGCGGGCCTCTGGCAGCACTACTTTGACCGCTGTCCGGTAGGGATTCCACATGTCCATGCTGACCATCTCGACCTTCTACCGATCTTTCATCTTCATCAGGTAATTGGTCACCACGTTCTGACGGCGGGTGGCCAACAGGTCGAGCAGGGTTCTCTCCTCGATGTTGGTCAGGATGCAGCGATAGCGCTTGTTCAGTACAGCTCGTCGATGCCCAGAATGCGGGGCGTCTTGAAGCGGTTTCAGTGCCCCAGGAACTTGGCGCGGCCGTTGAAGATGTCGCGTACCATCTTCTCGTCCAAGCCGGTCTGTGCCGCCGCAAAGGTGTAAGGGTGGTTGAAGGATTCCTTCTCCACATACTCATGCAGCCGCAGCGACATGCGGAAGCCGTCCACCATCTCCGGTAGCTGGGGCCTGAAGGTTGTCTTGCAGGGCTGGCAGATGTACCGGCGGCGGACCACCCAGAGGGTGGCCCCCTTTCCATGGATGGGCAGATCACGATAGGGAACATCACGCTTACAGAACCGCACGAACTCACCCTGCACGGCGCATTCCTCGCAGGCGACGGGATCGGGCGCGTCCACCTAGAAGTGCATTTCGTCGTCGGTTGATTTGCAGCCCAGTACTTGGTATTGCGGCAGGTGAAGGATGTTGTCGGGAAGTTCGGTCATGGTGTTGTATAGGCGCAGATGTCAGTCAGATCCATCCGACTCGGCATTGGTGTTTGTTTTCTTACCCAAAAAGCTGCCGGAAACGAAAAGTAAGGCACCGAGGACAATTGCAATATCAGCCAGGTTGAAGGCCGGCCAATGCCAGTCTCGCCAATAGAAATCAAAGGAATCCACAACATAACCACGAAAGACCCGGTCAATCAGGTTGCCCATGGCGCTACCGAGGATAAGACTGTAAGCGATGGCCTCTCCTTTATGACGATTTTCAAGGATCAGCTTGATCAGAAAATCGAAACCACCACCACGATCCCGATAAAAAAAGAGCGCTGCCAGCCTCCACCATCCGCAAAAAGACTGAATGCGGAACCGGTGTTCCATAGGTGCACCCAGTTAAAGAACGGGGTCACCGAAACAGTCTCGCCATAGGCCATTGATTGCTGCATCAACCACTTTACAGCCTGATCAGACGTTGCCAGCAGGCCCGATATGGACAACAGGGCATACGGCGAGAGCTTTTTGCCAATAATGGGCATTATTTAACCCTTCAACGCCAGAATGCGCCTGGCACCGTTAAGTACAATGCCCCCCGCGATGGTGCCGATAATCAGATCCGGATAATTGGAACCGGTCCACGCGACCAGGGCGCCGGCGGTGATGACCCCCAGGTTGATCACCACGTCGTTGGCCGAGAATATCCAGCTTGCCTTCATGTGCGCCCCGCCTTCCCGATGTTTGGATATGAGCAGTAGACAACTGGTATTGGCAATCAATGCAACGAAAGCGATAGCCATCATCACCAGCGATTCAGGCTCACTACCGAATACAAAGCGTCTCACCACCTCTACGAGCACGCCCACAGCCAAAATCAGCTGCAGTACACCAGCAAGATGCGCGGCACGTACCTGCATTTTCACGCTATGCCCAACCGCATAGAGGGCAAGGCCGTACACCGCCGCATCTGCAAAATTGTCCAGAGATTCTCCAATCAGGCCGGTGGACTGGGCGATCAGACCGGCAGTCATTTCCACCACGAACAGAAGTGCATTGATGCCGAGCAACCAGCGCAGGGTCCCGGATTCTTGCTTAGCAGAAGCTGCCGA
>NZ_LOCO01000055.1:0-2595 GCF_001574445.1 Marinobacter excellens LAMA 842 | reverse complement strand
TGCGTATTCCAGACCAAGGTTGCCACTGATTCCAGACGAAGCCTGCCACCCATTCCACACGAAAGCTGCCACTGATTCCACGGCAAAGCTGCCACCCTGGCAAGCTGCCTGATTTCCCCATCAAAACGTCCGGCGCGGGATAACTAACGGTACTCTGCTCCTTTTCATCCGGAGAGGGCCAGATGCCAGCGAAGAGGTTATCCATGCGTAAAATCAAAGAAGTCCTTCGCCTCAAGTGGGAGCGAGGGCTGAGCAACCGGCAGGTTGCCGCAGCCTGCGGCATCAGCCGCCCCACCGTGAGCGAGTATCTGCGGCGTGCCGCCGAAGAGGATCTTGGCTGGCCGTTGCCAGAGGATCTGAGTGACGCTCAGTTGGAGCAGCGGTTGTTCCCGCCACCACCGGATCTGCCGGCACAGGCCAGAGGTATACCCGACTGGCAACACATCCGCGACGAACTCACGGGCAAGAATGTCACCCTGTTCCTGCTCTGGCAGGAGTACCGGCAAGCCAACCCGGACGGTTATCAGTACAGCTGGTTCTGCGACCATTACCGGGCCTGGCAAGGCAAGCTGGATCTGGTGATGCGGCAGGACCATCGGGCCGGTGAGAAGCTGTTCGTGGACTATGCCGGGCACACGGTGCCCGTTATTGACCGCACCACCGGTGAGATCCATGAGGCGCAAGTCTTTGTGGCGGTGATGGGCGCGTCCAATTACACCTACGCCGAGGCCACCTGGAGCCAGACCCTGCCGGACTGGATCGGCTCCCACACCCGAGCCTTCGAGTTCCTGGGCGGCGTGCCGGAACTGGTGGTTCCGGACAACCTCCGCTCCGGCGTCAGCAAGGCCCATCGCTACGAGCCGGACCTCAATCCGACCTATCAGGATATGGCTGGCCATTATGGTGTGGCCGTTGTCCCGACAAGAGTTCGCAAGCCCCGTGACAAGGCCAAGGTGGAAGGCGGCGTCTTGATCGTCGAGCGCTGGATACTGGCGGCCCTGCGCCACCGTCAACACTTCTCCCTGGGGCAGCTCAACGCCACCATCCGTGAGCTGTTGGAGAAGCTCAATAGCCGCCCCTTCCGCAAGTTGCCCGGGTGCCGGCTTGATCACTTCAAACAGCTGGACCAGCCGGTTCTACAACCGCTACCCGCCGAGCCGTATGTCTACGCCGAGTGGAAAAAAGCCCGGGTACACATCGACTACCACGTCGCCATCGATGGCCATTACTACTCGGTGCCCTATACCCTGATCAAGAAAGAAGTGGAGGTCCGGATCACCCATAACACCATCGAATGCTTCCACCGAGGCAACCGGATCGCCAGCCACCGGCGCTCAGACCAGAAGGGACGGCACACCACCATCGCCGCGCACATGCCGGAATCCCATCGCCAGGCCGGCGAGTGGTCACCGGAACGGCTGATCGCGTGGGCTACCAAGATCGGACCGGCAACTGAAAAGCTCATCCGCGCCGCGCTGGGGGCGAGAAAGCACCCTCAGCAGGCCTATAGGTCCTGCCTGGGCATTCTCCGGCTGGGCCAGAGCTACGGCGAGGCACGATTAGAACGCGCCTGCCAACGCGCCCTGATGCTGGGCAGTTGCCGATACAAGAGCATCGAATCCATCCTCAAACACCGTCTGGATCAGCAGCCCCTGGAAGAGCAACAAGAACTGGCCTTACCCGACACACACGACAACATCCGCGGCCCCGCCTACTATCACTGAAGGAACCTGACATGTTGAAACATCCCGCACTGGATAAGCTCCACGCCCTCAAGCTGACTGGTATGGCGGCCGCCCTGGCGGATCAATCGGCTACCCCCGACATTACCGACCTGAGCTTCGAGGAGCGCCTTGGCCTGCTGGTCGACCGGGAAATGACCGAAAGAGACAACCGGCGTATGACCAGCCGGCTGCGTCGGGCCAAGCTGCGACACGCCGCGATCCTCGAAGACATTGATTACCGGAACTCGCGGGGCCTGGATAAAGGGCTTATCCAGAGTCTGGCCAGCTGCCAGTGGGTGAAGGAACACCTGAACGTGCTCATCACCGGCCCCACCGGGGTCGGGAAAACCTGGCTGGCCTGTGCACTGGCACACAAAGCCTGCCGAGAGGGTTACACCGCCCAGTACGTCCGCCTGACCCGGCTGCTACGAGAGCTGGCCATCGCCAAGGGCGATGGCCAATACTCAAAGCTCCTGACCAGCCTGGCCAAGGTCGACGTGCTGATCCTGGATGACTGGGGGTTGATGAAGCTGAGCGCAGAGAACCGACGAGACTTGCTGGAGGTGCTGGAAGACCGACATGGCCGGCGCGCCACCATCGCCACCAGCCAACTGCCCATCGAGGAATGGCATGGCATCATCGGTGACGCCACGCTGGCAGACGCCATTCTGGACCGGCTCGTTCACAACGCCTACAAGATCAATCTGCGGGGCGAGTCCATGCGAAAACAGCAGGCAAAGTTGACGGCCACCGACACTTCGGAGTAAGAAGAGAAACCCCGCGTCGCTACGCTCCGATGGGTGGCAGCCTTGCTCCGGTCCGGGTGGCAGGCTTCACGTGGAATGGGTGGCAACCTTCAGCGGTTTACGCA
>NZ_LOCO01000054.1:0-2703 GCF_001574445.1 Marinobacter excellens LAMA 842 | reverse complement strand
TTGCAAAAATTGCCACGACTATTGAAATCGTTTTTTGGCCATCCGGATTTGGCTTATATCTCCGGGTAATGTTCGCTTACTTTATTTCGAATTAGTAAGTAAGAACCTCTATCTAATTTGGAATCGGATGTCGTCCGGCAGCTATTTCCCACCGTCCGTCAAAGCAGTTCCAATTCCGAAGAAAAGTGGAGGAGAAAGATTGCTCGGGGTACCCACGGTTAGCGATCGTATAGCGCAAACTGTGGTTACTATGACGCTGGAACCTATCCTGGAACCTGTCTTTCATGTGGACTCGTACGGGTATCGGCGCGGGAAATCCCCGCATGATGCGCTTGCGATCACGCGAAAGCGGTGCTGGGAAAGGGACTGGGTGCTGGAGTATGACATCCGTGGCTTGTTTGATCATATTGATCATGAGCTATTGCTCAAGGCCCTTGACCACCATTGCTCTGAATCCTGGGTGCTGCTGTATGTGAGGCGCTGGCTAACGGCACCGATGCAGACGAAAGATGGTAAGCAGGAACGACGGAACGTTGGCACACCACAAGGTGGCCCGTTATCGCCAGTTCTGGCAAACCTGTTTCTGCATTATGCATTGGATCGTTGGCTGACCGTTCGTCATCCGGATATCCCATTCTGCCGATATGCAGATGACGGAATACTGCGTTGTCGAAGTGAGCGTGAGGCTCAGTATCTGCATTCCCAGCTAGATATGCGTGAGGTGGACCCAATAGCTATTCACAGAGATGCCCAACAAACGAGTATACTGGCCTGTGTTTGTCCAGGCTGCTCGGATAAATCACCATCAGCTCCTTGCTAAGGCCAGGCTCACTCACGGGAATAGCCACCAGACTTCCATTTTGGACCTCCTCCCGTACAGAACTTTCAAGCACCAACGATGCGCCAAGTCCGACCTTAACCGCTTGCTTGACGGCTTCGGTGCTACTCAGCTGCATAGATACCGTCGGAAATGGCCCATGCTCACCGAAGTAGGTCGCCAAAAGCCGGCCAGTGCCGGTGCCGGGTTCGCCGCCGATCAGAGCCATGTTAGACAGCGTATCGCGGTCGATATCGGTTCGACGGGCTAACGGGTGACCAGGCGGAACGATTAGAACAACGGGCTCGTTACGCCACGCCTGAGCATGGAATCCGGGTAGATCATGCCACCACTCCATAATCGCCACGTCCAGCTCACCGTCCGATAAATGCCGTGCAATAGTCGGATTGGAATCTATTACCACATCCACCTCGGGCCCTACGCCCAGCTCCTTGTAACGACGGATGTAGGGCTGGAGCATATAAATCCCAATATTGGAGCTCGCCCCAACGCGAAGTCGAGCCTCCATAATGGAAGATCTCGCCTGCTCCTCCAGCCGGAGCAGACTTCGGGCAAAAGGCAACAAGGTTAAGGCAGCCCGGGTTGGCTCACAGCCAGAGCGCCCCCTGTGGACCAATAAAACGCCATGTTGGTTTTCGAGTTTTTGAAGGTGCTGGGACAGTGTGGGTTGTGCGATGTCCAACTGGCGGGCTGCGGCCTGAAACCCGTTGTGGTCCAGCACCGCCACGAAACTCTTCAGCCAGACAAGATTCAGCATGGGCCGCTCTCGCGGCCACTGGGATCATTGATCGCATCACCCGGCCGCTCACCCCGAAGCACTTGCAGAATGTTCCGAGCAGCGCGTTGCTCGATAGCCAGACGCACCTGGCTGACTGCCGATCCGATGTGAGCAGTAAACAGCGTGTTGGGGTGGGCCCTGAGCCCCTGGGCGATCTCCCTCGGACGATCTTCTCTCGCCCAATCTTCCATCTCAAACACATCAGCGGCGTACCCCCCCAACTGACCGGATTGAAGCGCTTGCAGAACACTACCCTCATCCACCACAGATCCACGGCAGGGATTGATAAGGAATGCGCCCGGTTTCATTCCTGTTAGCGTTTCGCGATTAATGGTGTGGAGGGTTTGCTCATTGAGCGCCAGTGCCAGGATCACAATATCTGACTGGGCCAGCAGCATCTTGAGGGGAGTATGGGACAAACCCAGTGCCTGCTCATGCTGCACGGGTAAACGTTCCGGCTGGGAATAGATTAAATCCGCTCCCCATCCGTTCAGGCGCTGCGCCACCGCTTGGCCGATGGCCCCCATACCCACAATACCAATCCGTGAGCCTTCGATCCCCTGCCCATAGAAGCGTGGTGTCCAGCCAGTAAATTCACCGGATCGAACGAAGTGGTCCGCCGCCTTGACTTGTCGGGTGAGACTGATCGTCAGCCCGACCGTTAGCTCTGCAGTAGGCACGGTTAGCAAATCCGGTACAAATGTCAGCCAAACCCCATGACGCGTGCAGGCATCCACATCAAAGTTGTCATAGCCTTTCAGGGCTGCACCAATCACCTTCAAGCGCGGACACCCCTGTAGGAACTCCACTCCAACTCGGTCTGGCATGAACGCCATCATCGCATCAGCGTCTGCAACGCGCGCAGCCACTTCCTCCTGGGGCAACGTGGCGCCGGATTGGTTGGTGACCAGCTCGCAATCTTGGGCAAGTTCATCCAGAACACTGTCATGGATCTTATGGGTTATCACAATCTTGGGTTTCATAGACGGTCCTTATTTGAATTTCTTACGAAGGCGGCCACTGAGACTGTCCACGACGGTGACCATCAACAAGATGACAATGAGAATGGCGCTGACTTCCTGATACT
>NZ_LOCO01000053.1:0-2756 GCF_001574445.1 Marinobacter excellens LAMA 842 | reverse complement strand
AGACTGAGAAATGCCTAACCAATCATTCAAGTTCGTTCCCGGCCTGGCGGCCGTCCACCGGACGCCCTGGTCGGGCGCCGCTTAATTTTGGCGTTAGAGTTTTAAAAAATGGAAGAAATTGGAAGTTTGATAGGGAAGATTTTGCTCGTCGGAATCACTTTAATGGATGATGAAGAGCAGCTTATTGGCCAAGTGCAAGTATATGGTCCTATCACCCACGTAGATGGGAGCGGTATTATCATAAAGAGAAATGGCAGCGGAACCGAGTTCTACTTGCCTCCCGATTTCTCGAATATCCTGCCAGCGGATGAGGGCGAGTATCGTCTCAGGTCGACTGGAGAAGTTGTTGTCGACCCCGACTACCTCTCGAGCTGGACGGTTCGAGGGGCCAAGCCTGGGTCACTCGAAGAGTATTCCAACAATGGATTTCCGGGTTTTGAGCCTGAATGACTCTAACTATACATTCCAGTTCGTTCCGGCCCTGAAGGGCCTCCACCGGACGGCCTTTTCTCCGCTTCGCTACGCAAAGGCCGCCGCTGAATATCGGCGTTAGGCAAGCCTAGAGTCAAACGGATGGAAATACGGATCGACAATCTTAAAGGGAAGGAAATCGCCAACTTCCTGCAGCAGCATATTGAGGACATGAAGGCTGTCTCTCCGCCTGAAAGCAAGCATGCCCTGGATCTACAAGGCTTACAGGTGCCAGAGATAACCTTTTGGACAATCTATGACGATGGAAAGGTTTTAGGGTGTGGCGCACTCAAAGAGGTTGACCCATATCATGGTGAAGTCAAATCCATGAGAGTTTGTGCATCAGCTAGGGGCCAGGGTATCGGATCCAAATTGCTCAGCCACATTGTGGAAGAGGCGAGGAGCAGGAACTATCGGTCTCTCAAGTTGGAAACCGGCTCAATGCCGTTCTTCGATCCGGCCAGAAAGCTTTATTCAAAACACGGGTTTTCCTATTGCGGGCCTTTTGGCTCATATAAAGAAGACCCAAACAGCGTGTTTATGGAGCTACATATCAATGCCTAACAATCACAAGCACGCTCGCACCACTGCGTGGTGCTGGACCTCCGCACGCTGCGCGTGCTCCGGCCCGTGTTGTTGGCGTTATGTTTCTCTCAGGGCCGGCTCAAGTCCAAGATGATCAACAAAGGGGATAAAGTCGCGATCAAGGAACAACAGGGGTAGGTCCTTCTCTATGCAAAATGTCGCGATGATCACATCGGCAGTCTTTCTGATCGTGATGCCCTTTTTACGAAGGGCTCGATAATTGTCGGCGCACTTGGCTGCCATGTCTTTGCCAAACATTTCATATTGTTCCAGCGCCATCAGGCTTTGTTTGGTCTGACGATATTGTTTGTCGCTGCGGATGCCTTGCAGGATTTCCAGAAATATGAGGTCCCCGATAGCGACAGATCCTTGGACTATCGAGGCATCCAACAGGTCAGTATGTGGGTTAGTGACTCCGTTGAAATAGTCGATCCAGACGCTGGTATCCACCAGAATCATCGGGCGCTCCGCATTTCGTCCAGGTCGCCTTCCCACTTGATCTTGCCTCGCAGCTTTCGAATTTCCTGCTGCTTGCTCAACTGGACCAGAAGTTTCAGGCCTTGCTCAACCGCTTCTTTTTTGGTTTCGTAGCCAGAGGCTTTGAGGGCTTCGGCCATCAACTGGTCGTCAATGACAATGTTCGTTCTCATGGAGCACCTATGTGTATAGTTTTAGGTTTCTATACACAATTTAGCACTTCAGGGGAAACATAACAATCGGCTGCACAGCGACCGATTTTACGCCGCTTTGCGGCTCCAAACCGGCGCGTGAGCCGGGCGTTATATCGGGAGTAATCTTTGAATATCTGGGATGAAAGCAAGCTAATAATTTTCATCGCATTCGTGGTTCCAGGTTTCATTGCGATCAAAACCTACGAATTGCTAGCCCCCTCGCGCTATACCGAATCCTCAAAGCAGCTAATTGATGCGGTGTCATACAGCTGCCTTAATTACGCAATACTACTCTGGCCAATTTACTTGATCGAGAGCTGCTCAATTTCCGAGAGCCACCCGAATCTATATATTATTTTTTGGTCTTTCGTTCTATTTGTAGCGCCAATATGTTGGGTTTTTGCGTGGAAGTTTTTGCGCCAGAGGAGTTTTATACAAAACCTCATTCCACATCCCATCCAAAAACCTTGGGACTTTGTTTTTGGCCAGCGTCGGTGTTACTGGATTATAGTTACCCTGAAGGATGGCCAGAAGGTGGCCGGAAAATTTGGTCCAAACTCTTTCGCCTCAAGCGCACCTTCCGAAGAGCAGTTATACCTCGAGGAAGAATGGATATTGAACGAAGACGGTGGGTTTGAAAGGCAAGCTGAACAGTCTGCAGGAGTGATCATACTCTCCTCAGAAATACGTTCTGTTGAGTTCTACCACGGTGGAGAAGATGACGATGAGTGACCCTAAAAAAGGCAATTTCAGAGATGGCTATGTCCCCGAGAAAAAGGGGTGGCAGCCGCAGAAAGAGCCGGCGACAAATGGCCATAAACCAGAGACATCTGAAATGGCTCCGAAGAACCCGCCGAAGAAAAAATAAGATATAACAAATCGCTGTAGTACGCGGCCGATGGCCGCCGGACGCCCTTTTCATTGCGGCTTTGTGAGGTGGACCCATTCAGTTGGACAACCTGATGGTGTCCCTAAGCTATGATCCGGTTGTTTCCCTGGCTCAGGCTGCCAGAGATATGGGTTGCCCGT
>NZ_LOCO01000052.1:0-2835 GCF_001574445.1 Marinobacter excellens LAMA 842 | reverse complement strand
GTCGATGTACAAACTAGCAATGTACACAAATGTCACAAAAAGCCAGCTCGAAAACACCGCCCCTGCAAACCTCATGCTTTGCACCTAACGCCAATATTCAGCGGCGACCTTTACGCAGCGAAGCGGAGGAAAGGGCGTCCGGTGGAGGCCCATCGGGACCGGAACGAACTGGAATGACTGGTTAGAAGGGTTAACTTACTCCTCTCGGTCGAACGCCTTCCACTTTCGTTTTCCCGAATGCAGAACCTTATGCTGCCAAGTCACTGCGAGAAGCGCTAACACCAGAAAAACCGTCGCACCGCTCCCTGCCTTGAAGCCAAGCTCTGATGTGAAAAGCCACCAGATAAACGCTAGACCAACAATGGCGAATGTCATGACAAAGGCTTTTGATCGCTTTTTGCCAAGCTGGCCACCAATAGGCTTATTGAGGGTGGTACTGATCCAGTTGTCACCCTGGGCTTGTTTGCGATGTCTGCTCATATACCTTCTAACGCTTGCGGTAACCGGCGCCGGAGCGCAGCGGAGGGAACCAAAAGCTGTAAGCTTTTGGCGTCCGGTTGACCGCCTGGTTAGTGGCCGGTCACCACCAAGGTCTCCCTTGGCACCCAGCGCTGCATGCCCTCTCCCGAACAGCTTGCACCAACCAGACGGATGGCGAAAGGAACCAGAACGCAAACCGCACCAACCCGATTACTGTTTGAACTGGACGGCCCTGCGACTGGGGCACGCCATGAATAACCATGCTGCGGGTGACTTTGGCAACCAACCCCGACAGCAACTTTTCCGGCCTTGGCCATCACCAACAAAGGCGGCTTTGCAGCCAAGTCCGATGCCAAGGCCCTTGCACTGAGCCCGCCAAAAATGAAGACGGCCTGGGCCATTAACGCTTGCAGCATGCGCGCCCATGGAATGGAGCCAAAGGCGCAATGTAATGGGCGTCGCCGTGCCTGCACTGGTTATGTGCTGCTACGGCGCTGCACCACGGTTTTATTGATGACGCGTCGATTGATCTTCTGCTTCCAGGCAATTTGCTTGGGCGATAATTTCCGTTTTCTGCGTGTGTCCATCAAGAACTTGTATTCTTGATCAAAGATGTAGCCAAGCTTGAAAGCATGATAGATCAGGTCTTCGTTTGCATTGGCGGTGTCGTCTGCCGCTATGCGGCGAAGCCCAGCGAAAAGATTGCCGGTCTTAATACCGATGAAGCGATTAATACATACGTTACCGACGTACGTGGTGTTGCCATTGATCTGATTGCGGATGTAGCAATGCTCTTTGATGTCTTGGCCGCAAGGGCAGCTATCAAATTCTTCGCTGACCTCCACCCCAATGAGCGCCCATTCAGTTCTCGCGGTATCAAAATCGGTTGCCACTGAAAGGGGGAGAATGTGAGCAGCCAAACGTTCTCGATTATGATCCACACTACCTCCCCATGAACACATAACGCGAAGCTTAGCGGCGCCCTTGTAATGGAGGCGAAGCCGCAATGTAAAGGGCGTCCGGCGGCCATCGGCCGCGCACTACAGCGACTGGTTAGTGGCAGGTAATGATACTGCCGGCTCCCTGGCACTGACCTTGACGGCCTACTCCGTAACCCGGCACCGACATGAGCCGATGCACTCTGTTTGAAACACCGCCAACGATGCGGTGAATGAACCTGAACTCAAAGGTAGCAGATCCAGACCCAATTTTCGGCGGACGACCCCACACGGTGAACACCGAATTTCCCGCCAAAACTCTTGCTTACTGATGCAACCAAACCGAACGCGGATTTTGACGGCCTTGGTGCTCACCAGATTACGCGGGTTTGGCAACCAAGCACGGCACCAAGGCCCCCGGCACACAGCAGCCCAAAAGAACCGAAGCCACAGCCACTAACGCAGAGCGCACCGGCGACCTTGACGCAGCGAAGCGGAGACAAGGGCGTCCGAGTGCCGCGTTTTGTTAGGCCGGATCTTTGGCTTCGGGGCCAAGTAATTGAGCACAAATGCTATGCCATACCACTGCATCTAGCGCCATAGCAGTTTCCGGCGCAATTTTGCCCACAAGCGCTGGATGGGGTGCAAATCCAAATACCTGACCTGGGCCACGACTAACCCCACGCTCTTGAAGCTGCCACACGACCTCTGGCATCAGATTGGCATCTTGCCACTCTTTGGAGTTCATGCACTCACCGAAATCAGCGTAAGACTCAGCAACTTGCCGAACAACACCATCGAGAACATCCAGAACATGGACCGTGTCATCAGGACGAAGAAAATAGAAGTCCCCAAATGCAGAAAGGCCAATTGGCTGAAGGGATCCGCTTATGAGCGGTGCCCACTGGGCAACGATGTTGCGAAAATCAATCTCGGGACCCTGAAGAAATATTTCTTCCCAGCTAAGACTCACTATTGTTCATTCCTTAGGCCTAACAGTGAATTATACGAACACATTCGTATATCCCGCGTTCGTATAACTCCACCCAAAACGCGCCCAAAATTTCATACTTTTCCTTTCAAAAACAAAAGGATAAAAGCATTTTATAACGGCTACCGCCGGAGTTATACGCCCTCTTTCGAGCCACCCCAGCCCCTACATAGGGGCGTATAACTCCACCCCTGAAAATCCTAGTTTCTAACCATATCAGAAGGTTACAAACATTTCCTATCCATTTTTCCGGAGTGTTGCGAACGCGTTCGTATAACTACAGCCTCTATCAGGGATTGACAAATTTGCACACCAATATACTGTATATCCATGGCTCTTCACTTATCCGTGTGGGTTGGGTGCCATAGGCAGCCCGCCATAATGGAACAAGATTGCCCGTTTGAATCTCTCCTTGCTCCGGAATCC
>NZ_LOCO01000051.1:0-2995 GCF_001574445.1 Marinobacter excellens LAMA 842 | reverse complement strand
AGGGGTTGACTGCGAGTAGCAACTCTACTGGTGTTATCCTGACTAATGCGGACGGCAAAAACATTACCATCACTGCTGAGACAACGGCTGTCGGAACCGCTGCGGCTACCGCGACAGGAAGCACGTCAGGGCTCGCATTAACAATTGGTACTGCCGCAGGCGCTGTGCTCCGCGGACAAGTGACAATTGAGGCGCTTGAAGATATTACCATCGGCGGTAATGCGCCAGAGAATGCCGGTTTTCTCGCGGGTGGCGAAACCATTACTGCCTCGGGGAACCTTGAAGGTGTTGATATTCGAACCGTGGCCGGCGCCAACGATGCAATAAAACGCGTTGATTCAGCGCTTACCACAATCAATGCTATCCGAAGTGAGCTAGGCGCCGTCCAAAACCGCTTCGAGTCCACGATCGCGAATCTAAGCACCACATCAGAAAATCTGAGCGCAGCAAACAGTCGAATTCGTGACGCAGACTTCGCTGCAGAGACTGCCGAGCTTGCTCGAACTCAGGTCCTTCAGCAGGCAGGCTTGTCGGTTCTAGCGCAAGCAAACGCGAGACCTCAGCAGGTACTCCAGCTCCTCCAAGGATAAGTTTCAGACAAAGCATAGCTCCGTAACGAGCCCTTCGGTACGGAGCTATTCCTTACGCCTGACTTATAACCATATGCTAAGATGACTCAAAACTCAGCAGCATCCCGGAGTTCGCAGTGGTTAAAAACAAAGCCCTGGAATTTGTTCGTCGTCGCGAAAACAACCTCCTTTTCTTCAAGAAATTTTACCCTGACATCTACCGTTACTACGCAAACTATACGCTGACCGAAGCTGAAGTCGTTATTAGCAACGTAGAAGACGAACTCGACCTTAATCTGGGAGAAGTATCTCTATATCAAGGACAAGGCAAACAACGAGCGCACCAAGGTGTCGAGCTCTTCAAGTCAACATTCGCGCACAATAAATTACTCCCATCGCTTCCCCCGCCTTGGCCCGGTGATTACCACCATCCTCGCTTCGCTCACCGCGCAATCGACCAGATCATCAGAAAATCACCATTAAACAAAGAAGACTTCAAAGGATACCCAATCCCAAACTTCTACCCATTGGTTGTTTTCCAAGGCGTGGGACTTGGCCTTCAAATTGAGGAGCTCGTCACAACAACGGATGTTGAAAACGCAATAGTGATTGAGCCTAATTTAGAAATTTTTGGTGCCAGCCTTCTAACGGTGGACTGGGCAAAAGTGTGCTCAACATTCCAGCGCGCGGGCCGATCCATACGCTTTTTAATTGGTGTCGAAAAAACGGAAGATGCGATCTGGCCAGCTCTGGTAAAACATTTGATGCACTTCACACCAATGTTCCCGGTAATGAACCTGTTCCTTAACGAGCGCGGGGACAAAACAATGGATGCAGTTGCAAAACGCATCAACCGTGAAGCGATCACAACTCTCACAACCTGGGGCCATTACGATGACGAGGTGCGCCAATTAAATAATGCGCTTCATGCTTTTCATATGGGCGTTAAGGTCATACCCGAAATAAATTCCATTCCGTCAAGTATACCAACAATTATTGTTGGGAGCGGTCCATCGCTTGATGACCGTATAGATGGATTAAAATCCAATCGCGAAAACATAATAATTGTCAGTGCTGGGACGGGGCTGAGGGCCCTCATCGAGAACGATATTTATCCTGATTTTCATGTTGAGCTGGAGTCAGATTACCTGAACTACCGCGTGATCAGTTCCTATGACCGGAAAAAGCTTAAGTCCATCCGAATTATTGCAGCATCTCAGATCTGCCCATTGATTTGGGACCTGTTTGGAGAACAGCGCCTCTACTTCAAGAAAGAAAACCCAATCGGAGCGCTGTTCGGCTCGCCAGAAACAAGTATTTCTGGCGGAGCTCCAACCTGTACTAATGCTGCGATTGCATTATGCACCCAGCTTGGACTGCGCAACATCTTCCTTTTCGGAACAGATTTCGGGTTTCGCGACCATGGACGGCACCACTCCAAGCGATCCGTGTACATGGAGAGTGAGGACGATACCATCGGTACAGAGCTTAAAAAGGGAGCAAGCAAAGTCTTCCAACAATCCAATACCTTCAAAGTACAAGGCGTAAACGATAGCGTGGTTTTTACCACTCCCATCTATTTCACCGCAAAGAGAGCCGTCGAAGGTCTTATTGGGGCAACGCTAGCAGCATCCTCGGCCTATAAGTTTTTTAACTGCGCAGACGGCGCAGCGATTGAAGGCTCAACCTGGATAACCGAAGCTCAATTCAACGATGCGATAATAGAGCTGGGTGATAAAAACGAGAGAGCTCGAGTTCTGAAAAAACTGTTCAGCAACGAATCACAAGCCATCTCACTAAAAAATTTAGAAAACACCCTCGACGTAACTTGTGAAAAGCTGAGTCACCTTGCAAAAAAAATTGAGGGAATGATAAAGAGCCAACGCGTCAGAGGGAAGAAAGACATTACGAGACTGTCCTCTGGAATCAGTCGCTACTTAGAAGGGGAGTTAATTCAAAGCGATCCAGGGTTCTATTACATGATACGAGGCGCAGTCAGGCACCATCTCTATGCTGGATTCGCACACGCCCTTGCCATGAACGACGAAGGCGATGTTGCGGCTTATCTAGATCGCTGGAAGAAGAGCTTTACAGATTCAATGGCCGCTTTACCCGACCACTTCAAATCTGTCACCAGTAAACGCTACTCACTGAATGATGATCCCTGGGTTCGGCAATCCATTAACGACCCAGAATAGCGACCAAAGGTTGCTAAATCCAAAGGGGATTCCATAACTGGATCCCCTACCCCAAAACTGGCACACCGTTCGCTCCACCTCCCCTAAACCGTCAAAATACTGCAAACCTTTGCCGCATCGAATCATGGCGAGTTATGGTGATTTCTGGTGTATGGAAGCAGGTTGAAGGGGTGGCGTATCCTGTTGGTTGATCACCGCCAAGATCACAACCAACAGAGGAATGATACG
>NZ_LOCO01000050.1:0-3084 GCF_001574445.1 Marinobacter excellens LAMA 842 | reverse complement strand
CCTTGGCAGTCAGAGGCGATGAAAGACGTGGAAGCCTGCGATAAGGTTCGGGGAGCTGGCAAACGAGCTGTGATCCGGACATCTCTGAATGGGGAAACCCACCTGGTTTCGGCCAGGTATCTTACACTGAATCCATAGGTGTAAGAGGCGAACCGGGGGAACTGAAACATCTAAGTACCCCGAGGAAAAGAAATCAACCGAGATTCCCTAAGTAGCGGCGAGCGAACGGGGACCAGCCCTTAAGCTGGACAACTGGTAGGAGAAGGCTCTGGAAAGTGCCGCCATAGTGGGTGATAGCCCCGTATCCGAAACCTGAGTCCAGTGAAATCGAGTAGGTCGGCGCACGAGAAACGTTGACTGAACATGGGGGGACCATCCTCCAAGGCTAAATACTCCTGACTGACCGATAGTGAACCAGTACCGTGAGGGAAAGGCGAAAAGAACCCCTGTGAGGGGAGTGAAATAGACCCTGAAACCGTATGCGTACAAGCAGTCGGAGCAGACTTGTTCTGTGACGGCGTACCTTTTGTATAATGGGTCAGCGACTTATGTTCAGTGGCGAGGTTAACCGTTTAGGGGAGCCGTAGGGAAACCGAGTCTGAATAGGGCGAATTAGTCGCTGGGCATAGACCCGAAACCGGGCGATCTATCCATGAGCAGGTTGAAGGTGCCGTAACAGGCACTGGAGGACCGAACCCACTGTCGTTGAAAAGCCAGGGGATGACTTGTGGATCGGAGTGAAAGGCTAATCAAGCCCGGAGATAGCTGGTTCTCCCCGAAAGCTATTTAGGTAGCGCCTCGGACGAATACCACAGGGGGTAGAGCACTGTTTCGGCTAGGGGGTCATCTCGACTTACCAACCCGATGCAAACTCCGAATACCTGTGAGTACTATCCGGGAGACACACGGCGGGTGCTAACGTCCGTCGTGAAGAGGGAAACAACCCAGACCGCCAGCTAAGGTCCCAAAGTACCAGTTAAGTGGGAAACGATGTGGGAAGGCTCAGACAGCTAGGAGGTTGGCTTAGAAGCAGCCATCCTTTAAAGAAAGCGTAATAGCTCACTAGTCGAGTCGGCCTGCGCGGAAGATGTAACGGGGCTCAAACTGGTCACCGAAGCTGCGGCTGCATACATTGTATGCGGGGTAGGGGAGCGTTCTGTAAGCCTGCGAAGGTGTGTTGAGAAGCATGCTGGAGGTATCAGAAGTGCGAATGCTGACATGAGTAACGACAATGCGGGTGAAAAACCCGCACGCCGGAAGACCAAGGGTTCCTGCGCAACGCTAATCGGCGCAGGGTGAGTCGGCCCCTAAGGCGAGACCGAAAGGTGTAGTCGATGGGAAACGGGTTAATATTCCCGTACCTTGGATAGCTGCGATGGAGAGACGGAGAAGGCTAGGTGAGCCGGGCGACGGTTGTCCCGGTTTAAGCGAGTAGGGAGTGGACTTAGGCAAATCCGGGTCCACAATCCTGAGACGCGACGACGAGTGCCCACGGGCGCGAAGTCATTGATGCCCTGCTTCCAGGAAAATCTTCTAAGCTTCAGGCTATTCGAGACCGTACCCCAAACCGACACAGGTGGTCAGGTAGAGAATACCAAGGCGCTTGAGAGAACTCGGGTAAAGGAACTAGGCAAAATGGTGCCGTAACTTCGGGAGAAGGCACGCCGGTGTGTACGTGAAGCCCCTGCGGGTGGAGCGGAAGCCGGTCGAAGATACCAGGCCCCTGCGACTGTTTATTAAAAACACAGCACTCTGCAAACACGTAAGTGGACGTATAGGGTGTGACGCCTGCCCGGTGCCGGAAGGTTAATTGATGGGGTTAGCATTCGTGCGAAGCTCTTGATCGAAGCCCCGGTAAACGGCGGCCGTAACTATAACGGTCCTAAGGTAGCGAAATTCCTTGTCGGGTAAGTTCCGACCTGCACGAATGGCGTAACGATGGGGGCGCTGTCTCTACCCGAGACTCAGTGAAATTGAAATCGCCGTGAAGATGCGGTGTATCCGCGGCTAGACGGAAAGACCCCGTGAACCTTTACTATAGCTTCACAGTGAACTTTGAGCATGCTTGTGTAGGATAGCTGGGAGGCTTTGAACCCGGGACGCCAGTTCCGGTGGAGCCAACCTTGAAATACCAGCCTGGCATGTTTGAGGTTCTAACTCTGACCCCTTATCGGGGTTGAGGACACTGTGTGGTGGGTAGTTTGACTGGGGCGGTCTCCTCCCAAAGCGTAACGGAGGAGCACAAAGGTGGGCTAAGTACGGTCGGACATCGTACGGTTAGTGTAATGGCACAAGCCCGCTTGACTGCGAGACAGACACGTCGAGCAGGTACGAAAGTAGGTCATAGTGATCCGGTGGTTCTGTATGGAAGGGCCATCGCTCAACGGATAAAAGGTACTCCGGGGATAACAGGCTGATACCGCCCAAGAGTTCACATCGACGGCGGTGTTTGGCACCTCGATGTCGGCTCATCACATCCTGGGGCTGAAGCCGGTCCCAAGGGTATGGCTGTTCGCCATTTAAAGTGGTACGCGAGCTGGGTTTAGAACGTCGTGAGACAGTTCGGTCCCTATCTGCCGTGGACGTTGGAGATTTGAGGAAAGCTGCTCCTAGTACGAGAGGACCGGAGTGGACGAACCGCTGGTGTTCGGGTTGTGTCGCCAGACGCATTGCCCGGTAGCTATGTTCGGACAGGATAACCGCTGAAAGCATCTAAGCGGGAAGCCCCTTCCAAGATGAGATCTCCCTGAGGCCTTGAGCCTCCTGAAGAGCCGTTCAAGACCAGGACGTTGATAGGCTGGGTGTGTAAGCGCTGTGAGGCGTTGAGCTAACCAGTACTAATTGCTCGTGCGGCTTGACTATATAACACCCAAGACAATTGCGGATAACGCAGAGCAGGGCAAACGCCACGCTCCATAGAAATCAACATCACGTTCCTTCTCGTCCTTCCCAGTGATCATCCGTTTTGCCTGACGACCATAGCGGTCTGGAACCACCTGATCCCATCCCGAACTCAGAAGTGAAACAGACCAGCGCCGATGGTAGTGTGGTTCGCCCATGTGAGAGTAGGTCATCGTCAGGCTC
>NZ_LOCO01000005.1:212497-236334 GCF_001574445.1 Marinobacter excellens LAMA 842 | reverse complement strand
AAGCCGTATTGGCGGGACTCGCCTACTGCCCGGAAATAGCTAGCTCCCAGGAATGCGGCGATGTCTCGGCTGAAGTCCTGGTGAAAATGCACGCGGAATCCGGCATAGCCGAGGCTGTCTGGCAGGTCATCAAACGCGTCGTTGTCGCCATAGTCGAAGTTTTCGTTCCGGTAGGGCAAGGCGTGGGCCCTGCCATTGACCACTTCGTAGAAGTGCACGGGCTCCTGGAAGTAGAGGCCCAAATGAAAGAACTGGAGCTGAAAGGCGCTGTCTCGTTCCCGCCAAAGTGCCTGTTCTGGCCGGTAGCGTATGGCTTGATATTGGTCCCAATTGAGGGATTGCAGGCTTGGCGGCAGGGGGCTCTGGGGGGCGCGATAAGGTTGGGCCGCCAATATCCGGGCGTGTTCCCGGAGCCAACGGGCACTAAAAACCTGCCCGTCGGAGCCGGCAACGCTGGCCAGTACTCGCCCGGTGCCGGACAGGGCAAGGGGGGCACCAGCGGCCAGTGCCAGTCCGAATTTCAGGAGGCGACGCCGATCCATGGGGAGTGCTCCGGTTGGTTTCTGTGGGTGTGAGTAGCGGTTTGTATCGGGCTCAGGTTCAGGCTCAGTCGGGCAAGTGCCCTACCCCAAGGTGAGTCGGGCTCAGACTGCCAAGCCTTGAGATGCAGAGATTGCATGGCTTTAGGGTGGTCGCAGAGCAGGCTGATCTGGCTGCTGGTGAGTGCGTCGGGGCCTTGTGCTGCACACTGGTTGACCAGGGCATTCAACACCCGTTGCTTGCTCCCCCCGGAGGGGCCGGGTTGGCGTTGCCGCCAACAGTGGTAACGGGGAGATAGCACTGTCTGTTCGAACCAGCTCAGTGATGGCAGGCGATTGTTCTGCGGGTGGTCCATCGAAGCGCGAGCGATGACTGGCACAGGGGATGCCTGTTCGGGAATGACCATTTGTTGGCCGGTGCGCTTGCCCGCTAGCCACACCGTGAGTAACGGCGCAATCAGCACCGGAATCGTGACCGGCAGGGCCCAGAGCGTCAGGTTCGGGCTGAACCACTGGATCAAAATCAGTACGCCGGCGCACACCAGTGCGGGCCGGGCAAAGTGCTGAAGCGCTTCCTCCAGCCCACCGGCACCGGTTCGATTCTGCCCCTGCCAACGCAAGCTGCTATTCACGACTGCACCGGCGACATGGCCGCTATGGGCGATCATTCGGATGGGTGCCAGTATCAGTGATATCAGGGTTTCAATGACCGTGCTGGCTGCCATCCGCCACCGGCCACCAAACAGCCTCTCGCGCCGGGCAAGGCACTGGTCTACCAGTGCCAGAATCCGCGGGCCCAGCAGCGTTGTTACGGTGAGCCCGATCAGGCAGGCACCAGCCAGGTTCCAGCCTGTGGACGACACCCCGATCAGCCCGGGCAACGGTTGGCTAACCGGTGTTCCCGCCATGGCGAGGTAGCCAGACAAGGCAAGAAACGCCAACCACAGGGGTGAGGCCAGATAAGCCAGAATGCCGGTGAGTAGCGCCAGGCGGTGGGCAAAACGCAGCTTGGTCATCGTGAGCAAGGGGACCAGGTGCTGCAGGTTGCCCCGGCACCAGCGACGGTCGCGAATCAGGTCGTCTCCGAGGGTGGGCGGTGATTCCTCATAGCTGCCGGCGATGGCCGGTTCCAGCCACACCTCGAAACCGGCGCGGCCCATAAGCGCAGATTCGAGATAGTCGTGACTCAATATCGGGCCACGAAAAAGCCCCCAACCCCGTAACTTTCGCAAACCGCAGTGGGCCATGAACGGTGCTACCCGGATAATGGCATTGTGGCCCCAGTAATTGGCATCACCCAGTTGAATGGCTGCCAGGCCGGCACTGTGGATTCGGCCATAGCACCGATTGGCGAACTGTTGCAGCCGGGCAAAGCGGGTATCTGCCCGTACCAGCCTGGGTGCGGTCTGGATAATGCCGGCCCGGGGACGCTGTTCCATCAACTGAACGAGTTTTTCAATCGCTGAGGCTGTGAGCAGGCTGTCGGCGTCCAGCACCACCATGTAACGGTATCGGGCACCCCATCGTCGGAGGAAATCGGCGATGTTGCCGCTTTTAAAGTTCAGGTTCACTCGCCGGCGGCGGTAAAAAAGCCGGTTGCCGGCAGCCATACCGGCGCTCAATTCAGCGCAGGTTGCCTGCTCCTCAAGCCAGACTTCCGGGTCCTGACTGTCGGACAACACATAGACATCAAGTTGGTTGTGCCAGCCCTTGTCTTCAAGCTCTTGATACACAGCCTGAAGATTACCGAGGGAACGTTGCACCGGTTCGTGACAGACTGGCATCACCAACGCCAGCCGGCCTTTGAACGACCCGGCGCCCGCACACCCTGAGAACCGGCGGCTGAGGCTGTGGGGATCGCCCCCGCGCCTGAGCATTGCAAAGCCGAACACCGCGGTCCAGAACCCGAGGCCTATCCAGGTAAACAGAATGGAAAACAGAACAACCAACAGTACCGCGGGCCACCCCTGCTGGGTCATGGACAGGCTATGGGAAAGCAGCCAAACGCCGAAAGTTGTCTGCCCCAGCACCAGCAGTGCGAGCAAAGCGCGCCGCTTGTAGGCGACAGTCTGCCAACGGGGTTCAGTCACCCTGGTACCCGATCCGGCTGCGGGTAAGTTTCGGCGGGGTAGCCTGGTGCTTGTCAGTGTCTGTCGAAAGAGAACGCTGAATGGCAGGCAGAACATGGCTCAGATTTGCATTGCCTGCCCCGTAACAGTACCGGTCAACCACGTGTTGCAGGCGGGACAGACCAACGGGGCAGGCGTCGTGCCGCATGGCATGAAGATAAAGCAATGCACGTTGATGGGTGGTGTCTGTCAGATCCACGGTTGTCTCCCGGCTTGTAACGGCTCGGAAACATACGGAAGCGTCCCGGTATTCAGACCACTTTATGACGCGTCATTAAGATACTGGTCCTTGAGCTTAACGTAGTTGGCTGCGGTGTATTTGAAGAACGTGCGTTCCTTGTCTGACAGTGCCCGGGCCTGCTTACAAGGCGAGCCCACGTAAAGGTAGCCGGATTCCAACCGTTTGCCCGGTGGCACCAGGGTGCCGGCCCCGATAATCACGTCGTCCTCCACCACTGCGCCGTCCATAACGGTGCAGCCCATACCCACCAGCACCCGGCTGCCAATGGTGCAGCCATGCAAAAGGGCTTTATGGCCAACGGTCACGTCATCACCAATGATCAACGGCCAGCCGCCAGGGTTGAAGTCGCTGGCATGGGTGATATGCAGAACGGAGCCATCCTGAATGCTGCAGCGGTCGCCGATGCGGATTTTGTGCATGTCACCGCGGATGACGGTCATGGGCCAGACCGAGCAGTCTTCGCCCATGACCACATCACCGATGACCACGGCGCTCTCATCTACCCAGGTCCGTTCACCAAATTGTGGTGTGATACCCTTGTGAGTTCGTACATTTGCCATTACATATACCTCAATGCTGTCCAAATACGGTGCAAGGCGCCGGTGGGGGATGGCTTTCAGAAACACGCTCCTTCGGCACATCCATGTGGCGCTTGGGCTCCGCCATCCATGGCTCCGCACAGTTTCTGAAAGCCATCCCCCACCGGCACCCCGTAGCTTGGTGCAAGCTATCTTATTCACGAACAGCTGAGAAGGGGACTTATGAATAACCCGCTACTGACTGACGATCTGCTGCCGAAGTTCGGCCACATTCGCACCGAGCACATGGAAACGGCGATTGACCAGATTCTCAGCGAGAATCGAATGAAAATTGCCGAGCTGTCCCAGCAGGAAGATCCCACCTGGGACACCCTGGCCCAGCCGATGCAAGCGTTAGAGAACAAGCTCAGCAACGCCTGGTCAGTCATTTCACACCTGAACGGCGTGATGAACAACGACGACCTGCGCAAGGTGTACAAGAACTGTCTGGAGAAGCTGACCGAGTACAGTACCGAAGTCAGCCAGAACGGTGCCCTGTGTGAGGCATACAAGAAACTGGCCACAAGGGACGACTTCAAAGATCTGAGTGAACCTCAGCGTAAATCCATCGAGAACGTGCTGCGGGATTTCCGCCTGGGCGGGGTCGACTTGCCGGAAGACAAGAAGAAGCGTTACGCGGACCTGTCCCGGGAGCTGGCGGAGTTGTCCAACAAGTTCAGTGATAACGTGCTGGATGCCACTCAGCACTGGTTCAAGCAGATTACCGACGTAGACGAGCTGTCCGGCCTGCCGGAAACCGCCATTGAGGGCGCCAGGCAGGCGGCGCGGCAGAAGGACCTGGATGGCTACGTGATCACCCTGGATTTCCCCAGTTTCTACCCGGTGATGACCTACTGCAACAACCGGGAACTGCGCCGGGAGGTTTACGAGGCGTTTGTGACCCGCGCCTCAGACCAGGGCCCGGATGCGGCTACCTGGGACAACACACCGGTAATGGCAGAGATCCTCAAGCGGCGTCATGCGCTGGCCCAGCTGCTGGGTTTTGATAACTACGCCGAGCGTTCCCTGGCCACCAAGATGGCCCGGAGTGTCGACGAGGTGCTGGCGTTCCTGAACCAGCTGGCGGCCAAGTCCAAGCCCCAGGCAGAGAAAGAGTTTGCCGAGTTGAAGGCGTTTGTGAAAGATGAATACGGTGTAGACGACCTGCAGGCCTGGGATATCGGCTACTACAGCGAAAAGCTGCGCCAGAAGCAGTACGACATCTCCCCGGAAACCCTGCGCCCTTGGTTCCCGGTGGATAAAGTGGTGCCGGGCCTGTTTCGGGTGGCGGAGAAGTTGTTTGATGTGCAAATTGAAGAGCACGCAGACGTAGAAACCTGGCACGAAGACGCCAAAGCTTACTGCATCAGCCGTAACGGCCAGCCCATTGCCTGGTTCTATCTGGACCTGTTCGCCCGCCAAGGCAAGCGCGGCGGTGCCTGGATGGCCGACTGCCGGGTGCGCTGGCGCGATATGCGCGGCAAGCTGCAGCTGCCGGTGGCGTTCCTGACCTGTAACTTTACCCCGCCGGTGGACGGCAAGCCGTCGCTGCTGACCCACGACGAAGTCACCACGCTGTTCCACGAATTCGGCCACGGCCTGCACCACATGCTCACCCAGGTGGAGGTGATGGACGTGTCGGGCATTAACGGCGTGGCCTGGGATGCGGTGGAGCTGCCCAGCCAGTTCCTGGAAAACTGGTGCTGGAACCCGGAATCGCTGGCGCTGATTGCCAGCCACCACGAAACCGGCGAACCACTACCGGAAGACCTGCTGCAGAAACTGCTGGCGGCCAAGAACTTCCAGTCCGGCATGGGCATGGTGCGGCAGCTGGAATTCTCGCTGTTCGACTTCCGCCTGCACGCGGAGTTCACCGACGTGGCCCCCACCAATCCGTTGGATATGCACCGCAAGGTGCGGGAAGAAATCGCCGTGGTCCAGGCGCCGGAGTTCAACCGGTTCCCCAATGGCTTCTCCCACATCTTCGCCGGTGGTTACGCGGCGGGTTATTACAGCTACAAGTGGGCTGAGGTGCTTGCGGCCGATGCCTTCTCCCTGTTCGAGGAAAAAGGCATCTTCGACCCGGAAACCGGCCAGGCCTTCCTGCACAACATCCTCGAAAAAGGCGGCTCCCAGGAGCCCATGGAACTGTTCAAAGCCTTCCGGGGCCGTGAACCGCAGGTGGATGCCCTGCTGAAACAATCCGGCATCACGGACGAAGCTGCCTGATACAATCCACCCCGGTTGTCGTACCGGCAACCGGGTGTGTTACTGGAGTAGAGTTATGGCAAGTCCGAAACGCTTCATCGCCGGCGCGGTATGTCCCCGCTGCGCGGAGATGGACAAGATTACGATGTTCACCACCGAGGCCGGTGACCAGATTCGCGAGTGTGTGGCCTGCGGCTATACCGATGCCTTGTCTGACCAGCCGCAGCCGGAGGCTCCGGAGATTGAAACCCGGGTGAACAAGAAGGCCAATACCGATGACCATACGGTGAAGCAGGTGGTGTTTTTTAAGGCTGGCTCTGAGGACTGACCTTGTTTTGGAGTTTGGCCTTGTGGCCTGCTGGTTTGGGGATGGGCGGGTAGCCTGCTTGATTGGCGAATGGTCGGGGTTCGGGAGAGGGTTCCAAAACGGAAAACGTGGTTTTCCTGATTGTTTTGGAACCCTCTCCCGAACCCCTTTTATTTGGCTTGTTTAGAACCGCTTGGGTGTTTGCCGTCCCAGGAGTCGATGATGAATCGGGCCCATCGTCTTGTTTTTTAGCGATTCCTGTGAAGATCAACGTTTGGGGTTGGTGGGGGGTGTCAAAACAATCAGGAAAACCACGTTTTCCGTTTTGACACCCCCCACCAACCCCAAACCACCCACTAAAAACCGCAGGCTACCAAAAAGGCGACGATCACCAAAGATCGATCAAAGCACCATAGCCGCCAACCACCCAAAGGCCAGCAGCGGCAGGTTGTAGTGCAGGAACGTCGGCACCACGGTATCCCAGATGTGGTTGTGCTGGCCGTCCACATTCAGGCCCGCTGTTGGCCCAAGGGTGGAATCAGACGCGGGTGAACCCGCATCACCCAGGGCACCGGCGGTGCCCACCAGGGCCACGATGGCCAGGGGGCTGAAACCCAGTTGCAGGGCCAGCGGCACATACAAGGCCGCAATGATGGGAATGGTGGAGAATGACGAACCAATACCCATGGTAATCAGCAGGCCCACCACCAACATCAGCAACGCCGCCAGCGCCTTGTTATCACCGATGGCGGCCACCGAACCCTCCACCAGGCTGGCGATCTCGCCGGTTTCCCGCATCACCTCGGCAAAGCCGTTGGCGGCAATCATGATGAAGCCGATCATCGCCAGCATCTTCATGCCCTCGGTGAACAGGTCATCCGCTTCCTTCCACTTCACCACGCCGGAAATGTTGAACAGCACGAAGCCCGCCAGGGCGCCCAGGATCATGGAGCCCAGCCAGAGCTGCACCACGAAGGCCACGGCAATGGCCACCAGCGCCATCACCAGGGTTTTGGGGCTGTACTTCACATCCACCCGCTCGGTGCGTTCGATGAGTTTCATGTCGTAGCCCCGGCCGCCCCGGTAGCTGAAGAACACGGCAATCAGCAGGCCGATGAACATACCCAGGGCTGGCAGGGCCATGGCGGACATGACGTTCAGCTCGCTGGCATCCACGCCGTTATCGCCAACATTGGCCAGCAGGATTTCGTTCAGGTAAATGCCGCCGAAACCCACCGGCAGGAACATGTACGGGGTAATCAGGCCAAAGGTGAGCACACAGGCCACCAGCCGGCGGTCCATGTTCAGTTTCGCCATCACGTACAGCAGTGGCGGAACCACCAGGGGAATGAAGGCGATGTGGATTGGCAGGATATTCTGGGACGAGATGGCAATGGCCAGCAGCAGGCCGATGATCATGAACCGGATGCCGGTAGCAGCGCCGCCCTCCTCCTGACGCCCGACGATGGCCAGGGCCTTGTCGGCCAGGGCGTGGGCCAGGCCGGACTTGCCGATGGCCACGGCGAAGGCACCCAGGGTAGCGTATGACAGTGCCACGGTGGCACCGCCACCCAGGCCGGTGTTGAAGGCATTGATGGTGGTTTCCAGAGACATTCCTGCCACCAGGCCACCGGAAATGGCACCAATGATCAGGGCGACGACAACGTGGATGCGGCACAAGCTCAGCACGAGCATGATCAGTACCGCGGCAACAACGGCATTCATGGCAAACTCCGGGTAGGAATTGAAGATTTACCGGCGCCTTTTGGGCACCGGCAGCACGAAAAGTGCGCTAATGTGCAGGAAATGACTGCGGCAGTCAAAGCGGTTGTGTAACGATCACTCGGTGTCGAGGCGGGCGAACCTGGGGACCTGTTCACCGGCCAGTTCCACGGTTTCCCGGAACATTGCCAGCGGCCTCACCCAGAGGCTGTAGTCCCCGTAAAGGCAGCGGTACACCACCAGGGGTTCCTCGGTCTCGCTGTGCCGGGCTACGCCAATGACCTCGTAATCCTTGCCTTTGTAATGGCGGTATCGGCCGGGGGTGATGGGGTGTTTTTTGTCAAACATGCCTTCCTCTCAGGTGGTAACCGGGGATTACCCCTTAATTTCGGCGGACTCCCGCGCCAGTTACGTCCACACTTAACTGAGGCGCTGGGGTTTGGATCTGTAGCCGTAAAGCCGTTCTCCAGTGTAGTTCAAGACTCTAACGCCGGGAATAACAGACAACAATGAATGGCAATATATCAGTGCCGCCCGGGTGCTGAACCGGCCCCCACCGCCGATTCCTGAGCGTCAGTTTTTTAGCTTGTACTTGCCGGGCCCCAGGAAAATCACTGCAAAGGCAATAAACAGGAAGAAACCCTGCAGCTCCAGTGCCCAGCCTCCGTTGCTGCTGAGGCTCAACAGCTGATGCCCATGGACCAGGGCGATGGCGACAATCATATTGAAGACAATAATCAGTGCGCCGATGCGAGTCTGGTAGCCCAGTATCACCATCAGCGGTGCAATGACTTCACCCACGTAAACGCCGTAGGCAAAAATGGTGGGCAAGCCATGGGCGGCGAGCTGTCCTTCGATGAAGCCGACACCGTTCAACAGTTTCGCGATGCCATGAAACAGCAAAAGTCCGCCCAGGGTGAGCCGGACAATCAGTTTTCCCAAATCGGCGTTTTCAAGCACAGGGAGGCCTCCAGATGAGTGAGTGGAAAGCCGAAGGATACCGTGTTTCTGATTGATAATTCAGTGACTTGTTTGTAGTAAAACCCAGGGCCCCGGTTAATAGCCGAGGGAAAACCGGATGTGATTGCGTTCCAGCAGATTTTCCCAATAATGCCGCATCCAGTCCCAGGCCCGGTTGTTGACCTGATCGATGAAGGGGTCAAGATCAAGATTGTAATAATCCGGTGTGCCGGCGATCTGCAGTACGGTGACGGTAATGGAATCATCGAGTTCGTTAGCGAATGGCTCGCCAATCAGTTCGTGGGCCAGCAGGTTGGCACGGGTTGCCTCCAGATCCACCAGTTCGCTGGCTCGAATTGAGCGGTTACTGTCGTGCATCTCTTCCATCAACCGATGACAGAGGTAGGCTCGTATCAGAAGCCCATCCAGACCGTCGTATTGCACCAACAGCACGGACGGCTGGGTAAAGTAGCGGATAGCGGCGTCGACGAAAGGCTGAAACAGCTGGGACTTGCCGGCCTCCCGTGCGCAGGCATCAACACACTCGATCAGTCTTGGCGCCATTTCGATATATTCGACGGCAAACTGGAACAACGACGTGGCTGGCTGATAGCCGTCCACCACGATCGCTGTGGGCAGTTGGGCGGCTTTCTCCTTCATCTGCCGGAGAAATGCGCCGGAGCGGGCTTCCTTTCGCCTTGCCTGGTCAATGATGTTGAGAACAGCCTTTGGTGTCATTTCAGGAGATGCCAGTGTATGAACAAGTTGAGGTCGCAAGGCGTTCCCCCTGGGTCGAGGAGTACACGGGCAAAGGCGCCAATGCTGAATCACAAACGCCCCCGCCGTTTCTGATCAGTGTAGCCAAGATTTTGGGCTCTGCTGTGATTATGACAGAAGTTAACCTTTCACGGCCAGAACGCGGTTCAGGGTCAGCTCTGGCTGAACCAGGTGTCCTGGCGGGTATAACGCCAGCAGAGCCAGCCCATGCTGGCGGCTCTGGCCAGCATCAGGGCTATGAGCGACAGCCAGAGCCCATGGTTGCCCCACCCAGTGCTCAGCCACCAGACCGGCAGGAACACGCCAAGGGCCGAAAACAGCATGGTGTTCTGCATTTCCCGGGTGCGGGTGGCGCCGATGAATACACCGTCCAGCAGGAAACCCCATACCGCGGCCAGCGGCAATAGCCACAGCCAGGGCAGGTACTGCCAGGCCGCGGTGCGCACCTCTTCCAGCCCGGTGAGCAGGCTGATCAGCCATCGACCTCCAAGGACAAAGGCAATGGTCAGTATCAGCGAGCCCCATAAAGACCAGCGCAGGGCGCTTCGGAAAGCCAGGCGAAAGCGCCGCCGGCTGCCCTTGCCAACGGCTTCGCCAATCAGTGCCTCGGCGGCATTGGCGAACCCGTCCAGGGCATTGGAGATCACCAGCAAAAAGGTAATCAGCACAGCATTGGCGGCCAGGATCACATCGCCTTGGCGGGCGCCTTGGGCAGTGAAAAACGCCAGCACCAGCAGCAGTGCGATGGTCCTGACCATGATGTAGCGATTCACCTGCAGAATCGCCAGGTAATCGGACACCTGGCCGATCAGCGCCCGGGTCAGCCGCTGGCCTTCGGGCATTCTGCGTAACACGATGGCAAAACCGATCAGGGCGGCACCGTACTCGGCGATGACCGTGGCCAGGGCCACGCCGCGACTGTTCCAGCCCAGAACCGTCACAAAAAACACATCGAGCACGATGTTGATGCCGTTGGCGATGATGAGCATCACCATAGGCCCCCGGGGGAACTGGGTACCAATAAGCCAGCCCACCAGGGTGTACTGGCACAGTACCGCCGGCGCGCTCCAGATCCTGATTGCCGCGTATTCGGCGGCCAGCTCGGCCACCGCCGGGCTGGGGTTCATCAGGGTCAGGCCCAGGCTGATCAGGGGCTTATGAAATACAATGAGCATCAGGCCGATGCCGACCGCCAGCACGATGGAGCGCAGCAGCAGCGCTACCTGGGCGAAGGGGTCACGTTTGCCCCAGGCCTGGGCCGCCAGCCCCGTGGTTCCCATGCGCATAAAGCCGAATGTCCAATACAGAATACTGAACAGGTTGGCACCGACCGCCACAGCACCAAGGTATTCCGGACTATCCAGGTGGCCCAGCACGGCGGTGTCCACCAGGCCGAGCAACGGCACGGTCAGATTGGTCAGCATCAGCGGCCAGGCCAGTGCCCACAGGCGATGGTCTGTACTGGTCATTATGGGCCTTTTATGAGTTATGGTTCTCAAAATTCCGTGTTTATCCGTTTTGGATTTAAGGATTTTTTAGCCTTTTCTTGATCTGTGTCTATACTCGATCCTGATGTATCCATAATCAGGCTTTCACTCTGAGGCCATCCGGTGTTGCGAGCGCCGGGGTGTGTCGCAGGGGGATGACGCAAAATCCGACAAGAATAACACTCTGTGGAGACACAGTATGCGCGTGCATGCCAAGCGGGCAGTAGCCCTAGCCGCTGGTCTGTTGTTGCCGGTCACTGTCATGGCTGACTGGACCATGAACATGTCACCCGGGGTGACCAGCACCAGTAACCAGATTTTCAGCCTTCATATGACCATTCTCTGGATCTGTGTCGCCATTGGCGTCATCGTTTTCGGGGTCATGTTCTGGTCAATCTTTGCTCACCGCAAGTCCCGGGGTGCCAAGCCCGCGAACTTCCATGAGAACACCGTGGTGGAGGTGCTCTGGACCATTATCCCACTGGCCATTCTGGTGGCCATGGCGATTCCCGCCACCGCGACACTGGTCGAGATGTACGACACCACCGAATCGGATGTCGACATCAAGATCACCGGTTACCAGTGGCGTTGGCAATACGAGTACATTGACGACGATTTCAGTTTTTTCTCGAACATGTCGACGCCGCGCGACCAGATCCGCAATCGTCAGGCCAAGGGTGAACATTACCTGCTGGAGGTCGATAACCCGCTGGTGATTCCTGTCGGCAAGAAAGTCCGTTTCCTGCTCACCGCCAACGATGTCATTCACTCCTGGTGGGTGCCGGCATTTGGTGTGAAGAAAGATGCCATTCCCGGGTTTATCAACGAGACCTGGACCCGGGTGGATGTGCCCGGCACCTACCGTGGCCAGTGTACCGAGCTTTGTGGCAAGGACCATGGCTTTATGCCGGTGGTCGTCAAAGCGGTGCCTGAGGAGGAATACAACGAATGGGTGGCGGAGCAGAGAGAAATGGCTGAAATGGAACGCCAGTTGACCGAGAAAGACTGGACTCTCGACGAGTTGATGGAGCGTGGTGAACGGGCTTATGCAACCGCCTGTGCCAGCTGCCACCAGGCTGATGGTACCGGTATGCCTCCGGCGTTTCCGGCTCTGAAGGGCAGCCAGATGGCGCTGGAAGATATGGACGCGCACATCGAAATAGTCGTGAAAGGCTCGCCCGGTACCGCCATGCAGGCCTTCGGCAACCAGTTGAGCGAGGTCGACCTTGCCGCGGTGATTACCTACGAGCGGAATGCCTGGGGTAACAACACCGGCGAAATGGTCACGCCCAAAGAGATTTTTGATTACAAGAACCAACAGTAATCAACGCCAGATAACAACAATCACCAGCCATAACAAACGGCGGTAACGGGGGTTTTCATGAGTGCGGTTGCAGATACCCACACCCAGGACCATCATCATGGCCCGGCCAAAGGCATTAGCCGCTGGCTGTTGACTACAAATCATAAAGACATCGGGTCGATGTACCTGATCTTCAGTTTCGCCATGTTCCTGCTGGGTGGCAGCATGGCGATGGTTATTCGGGCCGAGCTGTTCCAGCCCGGCCTGCAGATTGTCGAGCCGGAATTCTTTAACCAGATGACCACCATGCACGGCCTGATCATGGTGTTTGGTGCGGTTATGCCGGCCTTCGTCGGCCTGGCCAACTGGATGTTGCCGCTGATGGTGGGGGCGCCCGACATGGCCCTGCCGCGGATGAACAACTGGAGCTTCTGGCTGCTGCCCTGTGCCTTCCTGATTCTGGTCTCTACCCTGTTCATGCAGGGCGGTGCTCCGGACTTTGGCTGGACCTTCTATGCACCGTTGTCGACGACCTACGGGCCGCCGAGTACCACCTTCTTTATTTTCGCGGTGCACATCATGGGTGTGTCGTCGATCATGGGGGCCATCAACGTGATTGCCACCATTCTGAACATGCGGGCGCCGGGTATGACCCTGATGAAAATGCCCCTGTTCGTATGGACCTGGCTGATTACTGCCTTCCTGCTGATTGCTGTCATGCCGGTACTGGCTGGTGTGGTCACCATGATGCTGATGGACATCCACTTCGGGACGAGCTTCTTTGATGCTTCCGGTGGCGGTGATCCGGTGCTGTTCCAGCACGTGTTCTGGTTCTTCGGGCACCCCGAGGTGTACATCATGATCCTGCCGGCGTTCGGGGCCATCTCGCACATTGTGTCTGCGTTCTCCCGCAAGCCACTGTTCGGTTATGCCTCCATGGTGTATGCGGTGGGTGCGATCGCTATCATGTCGTTCATGGTCTGGGCGCACCATATGTTCACTGTGGGCATGCCCTTGGCGGGCCAGTTGTTCTTCATGTACGCCACCATGCTGATTGCGGTGCCCACCGGGGTGAAGGTGTTCAACTGGGTGACCACCATGTTCCGGGGCTCCCTGAGCTTTGAGGCGCCGATGCTGTTCTCGGTGGCCTTTATCATCCTGTTTACCATTGGCGGGTTCTCCGGACTGATGCTGGCCATCGCGCCGGCGGACTTCCAGTACCACGACACTTACTTTGTGGTGGCGCACTTCCACTACGTACTGGTGCCGGGTGCCATCTTCGGCATCTTTGCCTCTGCCTACTTCTGGCTGCCCAAGTGGACCGGCCACATGTACGACGAAACACTGGCCAAGACGCACTTCTGGTTGTCGTTCATCGGTATGAACCTGGCGTTCTTCCCCATGCACTTCCTGGGGCTGGCGGGTATGCCGCGCCGGATTCCGGATTACGCCCTGCAGTTCACCGACTTCAACATGATCTCCAGTATCGGGGCGTTCATGTTCGGGGCAACCCAATTGCTGTTCCTGTTCATCGTGGTCAAGTGTGTGAAGGGCGGCAAGAAAGCGCCCGCCAAGCCCTGGGATGGTGCTGAAGGTCTTGAGTGGACCGTGCCGTCACCAGCGCCTTACCACACCTTCTCCACTCCACCGGAAGTGAAATGACCGGGAGACTGCACCATGTCTGAGCAAACAGGTGAGAAAACGCCAGAGCGTAAAAGTAATGCGAGG
Organism: Marinobacter excellens LAMA 842; assembly: GCF_001574445.1. Taxonomy (NCBI): domain Bacteria; kingdom Pseudomonadati; phylum Pseudomonadota; class Gammaproteobacteria; order Pseudomonadales; family Marinobacteraceae; genus Marinobacter; species Marinobacter excellens. The sequence continues at coordinate 222,355 of NZ_LOCO01000005.1, read as the reverse complement.
GTGATTGGCTGGTGCCTGTCAGGGGTGGTGGGCATGTTCGCCTTCGGGTTCGCGCTGGTGCCGTTGTATGAGGTGTTCTGTGAGATCACCGGCATCAACGGCAAAACCGGTGGCCGGTATGAAGCCAGTGCCACCCAGCAGGTGGATGAAAACCGGACCGTGACAGTTCAGTTCCTGGCCAGCAACGGCCCAGGTATGACCTGGAAATTCCGTCCGGTGGTTCGAAGTGTGCAAGTGCATCCGGGGGAATCGGTAACCATCAATTACTATGCCGAGAACCCGACCGATCAGCCCATGGTTGGCCAGGCGGTACCTAGCCTGGCCCCCTCCGAAGGCACTCTGTTCTTCCACAAGACCGAGTGTTTCTGCTTTAACCAGCAACCGCTGGAAGCGGGGGAAAGTGTGGAAATGCCGCTGATCTTTATCGTTGACCGGGACTTGCCGGAACACATCACCAAACTGACCTTGTCATACACCCTGTACGATCAGGGCAAGCAGGCGGAAGTTTCAAAGTCCGACCGGGCGCAGACAACAACTAACAATAACGGCTAAGCCATCGGAGACAGTTATGGCGGATAACCAGACCTATTACGTTCCCGAACAGAGCAAATGGCCCATCGTTGCCACTGTCGGGCTGGGGGTGACCCTCTACGGGGTGGCCTCAATCATGGTCAATGGCAAACAGGGTGAAAGCACCACCGGCTCCTGGATCATGTTCATGATAGGCGCCTTGATCATGGCGTACATGCTGTTTGGTTGGTTTGGCGCGGTCATCCGTGAGAGCCGGGCCGGCCTGTATAGCCCCCAGATGGACCGTTCGTTCCGCTGGGGTATGAGCTGGTTTATCTTTTCGGAAGTGATGTTTTTTGCCGCCTTCTTTGGCGCGTTGTTCTATGTTCGGGTGTTTGTGGTGCCTTGGCTGGGTGGTGAAGGCGACAAGGGCAGCACCAACATGCTCTGGGAGGGGTTCCAGGCCAGCTGGCCGTTGGTGAACAATCCGGACCCGCAAGCCTATCCGGGCCCCACGGAAGTCATCGGCCCCTGGGGCTTGCCTCTGATCAACACTATCCTGCTGGTAACCTCATCCTTTACCGTTACCATTGCCCATCACGCCATGAAGGCGGGTGACCGGGCAAAGATCAAACTCTGGTTGATGGCGACCATTGCGTTGGCGGTTGTGTTCATGTTCGTGCAGTCCTATGAATACCTGCACGCCTATCGGGATTTGGACCTGACCCTGCAATCCGGTATCTACGGCAGTACCTTCTTTATGCTGACGGGCTTCCACGGTGCTCACGTATTCCTTGGCACCTTGATGCTGGTGATCATGCTGATACGAATCAACAAGGGGCACTTCACTGCCGACAACCATTTTGGTTTTGAGGCGGCAGCCTGGTACTGGCACTTTGTGGATGTGGTCTGGCTGGGACTGTTTGTATTCGTCTATGTCATTTGACAACAACGTTGGTCATTACGGGACCGGGGTCGGGTTAAGCACCAGATCTCCGGTCCACAGGGAGGTCAGAACCACGGCAATGAGCAATACGCTCAACGCCACCCGAACCGCCAGGGAGTTCACCACCCGGCTGGTTTTGCCACCGTCGCGGATCAGGAAAAACAGGCCACTGAACAGGCTGACCATAACCGCCAACAGCAGTACGACGATAAGAAGTTTTAGCATGGGGTGTCCCTGTTGTTGAATGGTTTTATGGACAGAGTCCCCGGTGCACGATGGGAACCTGATATCACTATAGCAAAGCATGGGTAGGTGCGGTTGATGAATCGCCGATGGCAGTTTGACTGGCGATTGCTGATGTTCAGCGGGCTGCTGTTGCCCGTGCTCCTGAGCCTGGGAGTCTGGCAACTCAACCGGGCCGAGGAAAAGCAGTTGCTTTTGGCGGCCTGGCAGCAACAGGCCAGCCAGGCCGACTGGCCAGAACTGGTCTCAGGCGGATTAGAGAAAGGGCAGCCGGTTGTTCTGACCGGCTGGTATACCGAATACACCTGGCTGCTGGATAACCGAACCCGTGATGGTGTGCCCGGATACGAGGTGTTGACCGTGTTTACGCCGGTAGAGGGGCCGTTACTGGTAGTCAATCGTGGCTGGGTTCGCGGCCCCCGCACTCGGGATCAACTGCCGGAAATCGACACCCCGGGCGGACTGTTTACCCTGGAGGGACGGCTGGATGATTATCCGGTGCCCCCCGTGCTGGCTGAGGATGCGGGCCCAGCCAGTGGCTGGCCAAGACGGGTACAGGCATTACCTGCAGCCACTGTTGAAGACACGGTGGCTAGTCCGGCCGGGATGATCCTCAAGCTCTCAGACTCCGAGCAGCCCGGTGCTTACCGCGCCGATCATGCACCGGATGTAATGGGCCCACAGACCCACTACGGATATGCTGTGCAATGGTTTGCGCTTGCTGCAGCACTGACTATATTGACGTTAGTGGCGAGTTATAAAAAAAATGAAAGAATCCGAAAGACAGGAGCCGATAATGACAACGACAACGGCTGATTCCGTGACCGGGCAGGACCCCCTCAGCCCGGAACAGGTTCGTCGTGGCAGGCGCACCGCCCTGCTGCTGTTTGCAGTGGGTTTTGGGCCGATGATTCTGGCCACCATCATGTTTTATACCGGCTGGTTGAATCCGGTTGGTCATACCAACGAAGGCGAACTCCTGATGCCGCCGGTGCCGGTGCAGGCACTGAACCTGGAAACCTCAAACGGGGTGCCGCTGGCAGAGCGCTTCGGCGCTGATCAGGTCGACCCTAACTGGCTTATGCTTGTGGTCTCAGGTACTTGCGGCACCGATTGTGAGGAGCTTCTGTATCTAGCCCGCCAGGTAAACATCGCCCTTGGCAAAAATGCACCTCGGGTCAGCCGGGCAGCAGCGCTGGGCTCTGTGCCAGCCGGGCTCGAGCAACGCTGGCAGGCAGAGTACAGCTCCATGGAGCGACTGCGCCCGGCACCCGGCGCGGCAGCGGCCTGGCCCACTGGCGTGTCACCCGAGACAGCTCCCCGGATCTTGCTGATCGATCCTTTCGGTAACGTGATGATGCATTACGGCACCGAGCACACTGGCAAGCAAATGCTCAAAGACCTCAAGCATTTGCTGAAGTTGTCGCAGATTGGCTGACCAGGGAGAACGGAACGTGACGCAACAGTTTTCCCGGGAGCAATCTGCTCAAACGGTTAAGAAAATGGCCCGCTGGTCCACCGCTGCCTGCCTGCTGGCGGTGGTGGTGATTATGCTCGGTGCCTGGACCCGACTGGTGGATGCCGGGCTGGGTTGCCCTGACTGGCCGGGGTGTTACGGTTTCCTGACGGTGCCCCAGAGTGAAACCCGCATTGCCATCGCCAATGCCCGTTTCCCCGAGACGCCGGTGGATGTGTCCAAGGGCTGGCCGGAAATGATCCACCGTTACGCCGCAGGCATACTGGGCCTGGTGGTGTTTGGCCTGGCCGCCGCCGCGGTACGCAACCGCCGGGCAGGCGTGCCGGTCAAGCTGCCCCTGTTCATCGCCGCTTTTATCATCTTGCAGGGTGCATTTGGCGCCTGGACAGTGACCCTCAAACTCTGGCCACAGGTGGTCGCCCTGCATCTGCTGGGTGGGTTCACCACGCTTACTCTGCTGCTATTGCTAACGCTACGTTTGCGCAAACGATCCCGGGGCTCTGCCCCTTCAAGCACAGCATCGCCGGCCCTCGCCCGCCTGCGCCCCTGGTTGTACGGTGGTCTTATGCTGGTGATCATGCAAATTACGCTGGGTGCCTGGACCGCAGCCAACTATGCCGCCGTGGCTTGCACGGACCTGCCTACCTGCCAGGGGCAATGGTGGCCGGAAGGTATGGATTTCCAGCATGGCTTTGACATTACCCAGCAGGTTGGCCCGAACTATCTGGGGGGGCAGTTGACGGCGGATGGCCGAGTAGCCATTCATGTAACCCACCGACTGGGTGCCGTCATTGTGTTGGGTTATTTCCTGATTTTGCTGGCGCTGCTATGGCGCCATCGGAGTGACAGCGGGCTGGACAGCAGTATTCTGCTGGTTGCGGCGGCGCTTTTGGTGCAAATTGGCCTGGGGTTGGCCAATGTCTGGTTGCACATACCGCTGGCTATCGCCGTCGCCCATAATGCTATGGGCGCCGGCCTGTTACTGGCGATAGTGCACCTGATCTGGCAGCACCGGCAGCTGCCACAACCTGAAACATCCCCCGCAACCCATACAACAACCATAAACCGGGAGGTAACGGCATGAGCGAGCAAGTCAAAGCGCTGCCGGCCGAGGAGCATGCGAGTTCCCTGAGCAAATCCATTTCCTGGCGGGATTACCTGGAGCTGACCAAGCCCCGGGTGGTTGCGCTGATGATCCTCACCTCGGTTATTGGCATGCTGCTGGCGGCGCCTGGCGTGCCCGGCTGGGGTGTGCTGCTGTATGGCAACCTGGGTATTGCCCTGCTGGCAGGGGCCGCCGCCGTTGTGAACCACGTCGTCGACCAGAAGATCGACACTGTGATGGCCCGCACCCGCAAGCGCCCGGTGGCCACCGGACGGATTGCTGCGATTGATGCCCTGTTGTTTGCCACCGTACTGGCAGCCGTGGGCATGATTGTGCTGGTCTGGCAGGTGAATGAACTGACGGCCTGGCTCACCCTGGCTTCACTGGTGGGTTATGCTGGGGTTTACACCCTGTTCCTGAAGCGGGCCACGCCACAGAACATCACCATTGGTGGCCTGGCGGGGGCTATGCCTCCCTTGCTGGGCTGGACTGCCGTTACCGGTCAGGTGGAGGGGCACGCCCTGCTGCTGGTACTGATCATCTTCGCCTGGACACCGCCGCACTTCTGGGCCCTGGCCATTCACCGTAAAGAGGAATACGCCAAGGCCGGTATTCCCATGCTGCCAGTGACCCATGGCAACAAGTACACCGAGCTGCACATTCTGCTGTATACCCTGATGTTGCTGGCGGTCAGCCTGCTACCTTTTGTCACAGGGATGTCAGGTGGTATTTACCTGATCGGTGCACTGGCACTAGGCTTGAGGTTCCTGCAATACGCCATCCGATTGTTGAAGGGCGATGACCGGCGGGTGGCGTTGAACACTTTCAAATACTCCATCACTTACCTGATGGCGCTATTTGTGGTGCTGCTGGTGGATCATTTTGTCTATTTTTGATTGACAGTTTCCGGGTTTATAAAGTGGAGGCCCAATGGGGCGATCGTTACGCATCACGTTGTTTGTCTTGTTCCTGGTGGTCATGTTGGTATTCGGCCTGACAGTTGGCCGGCAGGTGTTCCTGAAAGGAGCCGGTGAATCGCCAGTGGCGGCGCCCGACCTGAGCCAGTACAACACTTATGTGTACGAGCAGCCAAGACCCCTGGCGGAGTTCACCCTTACCAACGAACAGGGTGAAACCGTCACCCGCGATGACCTGAAGGGCCAGTGGACGTTCGTGTTTGTGGGCTACACCAACTGCCCGGATATCTGCCCGGCGGCCATGGCCAACCTGCGCCAGACCGATAAGCTGTTGTCTGCGGATGTGCCCAAACCGGACTACCTGTTGGTCACGGCAGACCCGGAACACGACACGCCGGAACAGCTGAAAGCCTACACCGGCTTTTTCGGTGAAAACTTCCATGGCCTGACCGGCGACCTGGAGACCCTGCGTGAACTGGCGAAGAGTGTCAGTGCGGTGTTTGTTCATCGTGAGGTGGACGGGCAATTGCTGGTGGACCACAGTGGCCACTTTGCCTTGCTTAACCCCGAGGGCCAGCTTCAGGCTTTGATCCAGCCGCCCCACAAGCCCCAGGAGCTGGCCCAGGCCTACCAGCGCATCACCCAGTGGGCCAAGGCCCGCAACCCCGGCTCCTGAACTGGTGGCCCGCCCTGCGGGCCTGCTGGTTGGGCCTTATCCTGCCAAAGTCACACTGACAATTAATCGGTAGTGACCTACACTGCTCGGCCGTTTCATTGATCGACACGACCTCCGGGCTGCGCTATGACCAACTCGCACTCTGCTGACCCAAGACAGCTGTTTACCGTCCTGACCGCCGGCGCCCTGGTGCTACTGGTGGTGCATGGCCTCGGCCGGTTTATTTACACCCCGCTGTTGCCCTATCTGGTGGCCGACGGCCAATTCAGCGCAGCAGATGGCGCTGCCGTCGCCACCTGGAACTATCTTGGGTACCTGATGGGCGCCATGCTGGCCATTCGCTGGCATCGGATTGACCAGATCCGTGTCATGCTGCCGCTGTTCCTGGCGATCCATGTGGTCACCACACTGGTCATAACCCAGACCGACAACCTCACAGTCATATCCGCAAGCCGCTGGCTGAACGGCGTGGCCAACGGCGTGGTGTTCGTGCAGGCACCCGCGTTGATACTGGAGTGGCTGGTGTTGCGCAACAGGGCCTCGCTCAGCGGCCTGGTCTATATCGGTGTGGGCATCGGCCTGCTGGTGTCCAGCGGACTGGTCACCGGTTCTGCGACCCTGCTTGAAGGCGCCGAGCGCTGGTGGCCTGCGGCGCTGTTGTCGATACCAATAGCCTGGTGGGGCGCCATGCAGCTGCGCAGGCTGGAGGTACCTGTGCGCCAGCACGACGATTCCGGGCAGGTGGTCAGCAACACCCCGTTACTGGATCGCGCGAGTATTCCGTTGTTCCTGTCCTATGCCGGGGCTGGACTGGGGTACATCCTGCCCATGACCTTCCTGCCGCTCCTGGCCAAGATGACCTTGCCCCAGGGCCACGGGCTACTGAACGGCACCTGGGTGATCGTAGCCCTGTTTACCATTCCTGCACCCTGGCTCTGGAACAAGTTGGGAGCCCTGATGGGGGATCTGCCGGCATTGAGGCTGAATTTTCTGATCCAGCTGGCAGGGGTGCTGGCGGCAGTAGTCTGGCCGGGGCCCGTGGGGTTGGTGCTTTGTGCAGCGCTGGTGGGCAGCACGTTCCTGGGTACGGTGCTGCTGACCCAGCGTATCGGGCGGGCGTTGCATCCTCATCAGGGGCCCCGGTTGTCGGCGGCGATGGTGGCGCTTTACGGTTTCACCCAGATGGTTGGGCCGTGGCTCACCAAACAATGGCTGGATGCGGGCGGTACCCTGGGGTCTGCCTTCGGTATTGGGGTGGCGGCGCTGGCGTTTGGGCTTTTGTTTGCGTTCTTTGTGCCCCGGGCTGACTTGTGGCGTTCGCGGTCTTGATGTGGTGTGGACCCAGACTGTGGGTTGTGGGGGATTGATCGGGGTGGTGGGGTATTTTTGCCTTGGAAATGAAACTCGCTGCGCTCAGACATTCATTTCCGGCGGAAAAAAATACCCCACCACCCCGCTCTAGCTGACCACGGCGGTTCCGCTGAAGAAAAAATTGCTGGGTGTGTTTGACGGATACTCTGAGTGCGGGTTGAAGGGTTGGTGTTTCACCGCCAGTGATGTTCGCCGGAGAGCGGAGTTTTGTTGAAACCTGAAGTGAGATGCAGAGGGTGAAAGGCTTAACCTCAGACAGACCATGGTAACCTCTGGATATACCCTTAAAGTTATGCAGGGTGTGGGGGTGTTTAGGTTTTTTTGACCGAATAAAGGTGTCTGAGCGAAGCGAGTTCTTTTTCGGCCAAAAAAACCTAAACACCCCCGCGCCACCCCCAAAACTCCCAGGCTAAACCCAACCACACCCCATGCTCCCAATAGAACACATACTCCCAGAGCTAAAACAAACCCTGAACCAAGGCACCACAGCCTTACTGCAGGCCCCGCCGGGTGCCGGTAAAACGACAAGGGTCCCGCTGGCTCTGTTGGACGCCCCCTGGCGGGACAACCGGAAGATCCTGATGTTGGAGCCCAGGCGGCTGGCGGCCAGGTCGGCGGCTCGGTATATGGCGAAGCAGCTTGGGGAGGCGCCGGGGCAGACGGTGGGGTATCGGACTCGTCTGGATACCAAAGTGTCAGGCAGCACCAGGATTGAGGTGGTGACCGAGGGCATTCTGACGCGCCTGATTCAGAACGATCCGATGCTGGAAGACTATGCCGCCGTGCTGTTTGATGAGTTTCATGAGCGGTCGTTGCAAGCCGATCTGGGATTGGCACTGGTGCGGGAAAGCCAGCAGGCCCTGCGGGAAGACCTGCGATTGCTGGTGATGTCGGCCACCCTGGATACCGCGCCTATTGCCCGGGTGCTGGGGGATGTACCGGTGATCACCAGCGAGGGGCGGGCGTTTCCGGTGGAGGTGTTTTACCGCCCTTTGCCTCGTAATGCTCGGATAGTGGACCAAGTGGTGGCCGTGATTCAGGAGGCCCTGCGGGATCAGACCGGTTCCCTGCTGGTGTTCCTGCCCGGAGCCGGGGAGATTCGGCGAGTGGCGCAGCAGCTGGCGGGGCAGTTGCCGGCTAACGTACTGCTGGCCCCATTGTACGGTAATTTAAAGTCCGAAGAACAGGACCGGGCGATTTCGCCGGCGCCGGACGGTACCCGCAAGATTGTGCTGGCCACGGCGATTGCTGAGACCAGTCTGACTATTGAAGGCGTGCGGGTGGTGATTGATGCCGGTCAGCAGCGCCGGGCGGTGTTTGACCCCAACAGCGGTATGACACGCCTTGTGACCGGGCGGGTATCAAAGGCGTCTGCCGAGCAGCGCAAGGGCCGGGCCGGTCGGGTTGAGCCGGGTGTGTGTTACCGGCTGTGGAGTGAGTCGGAGCAGTTCGGGTTGGCGGACTACACGCCGCCGGAAATTCAGGAAGCCGACCTGGCGCCGCTGGTGCTGGAATTGGCCCAGTGGGGGGCCCGTTCCCCGGAGCAGGTGGGTTGGATTGATGCCCCGCCGAAGGCGCACTGGCAGCAGGCGGTGGAGTTGTTGCAGTGGCTGGATCTGCTGGATGCCGAGGGAGCCATCACAGACCACGGAAAGGCGGCCCGGGAGCTGGGCCTCCACCCTCGCCTGGCCCATATGGTGATCAAAGGCCGTACCCTGGGGCTGGGCCAGCTGGCGGCCGAGCTGGCCGCGCTGTTGGAGGAGCGGGATTTGCTCGGGCCAGGCTCCGGTGCGGATCTGCATGAACGGATTCGGGTGCTGCGGGGCGAACGCGGTCATCGCGGCCTGGACACCGCACGGTTGCAGGCGGTTCGGCAGGCGGCAAAACGACTGTGCCGTGGCCCGCTGGCACAGGATTTACCCTCGGAAACCGACGTTGGGCGGGTGTTGGCCCAGGCCTATCCGGACCGTATTGCCCGCCGCCGCTCAGGGGCCATGCCCCGGTATCAGTTGAGTAACGGCAAGGGTGCGGTGTTGCGGGAGGACGATCCCCTGGCTCGGCAGGACTGGCTGGTGACGGCGGAACTGGATGGCAAGGCCCGGGAAGCAACCATCTATCTGGCGGCACCGGTCGACCTCGCAGACCTGGAGCAGGACTTGTCTAACCATATTGAAGAACGTGAGGAAGCCGTGTGGGACGACAAACGCGGCACCATCGTAGCCCGTCGGGTCCGCAAGCTCGGGGCACTGGTGCTGGCGGAGAAACCGCTGAATCAGGTGGCCCCGGAACTGGTTCAGCAGGGCCTGCTGGACGCGGTGCGCCGTAAAGGTCTGGACAGCTTGCCCTGGAGCGATGCAGCACGCCAGTGGGTTGCCCGGGTGCGATTGCTGACTGCGCAGTTTCCCGGTGACTGGCCGGAGGTCAGCGACCGGTCCTTGCTGGATACCCTGGAAACCTGGTTAGCGCCGTTTATGGCGGGCATGAAGCGCTGGTCTGACCTGGCGGGCATCAACCTCGTTCAGGCCCTGAGTGCCCTGCTGGATTACACGCAACAGCAACAACTGGACGAACTCGCGCCCAGATCTCTGACTATTCCCACCGGCCAGAATGTCA
>NZ_LOCO01000005.1:14976-212203 GCF_001574445.1 Marinobacter excellens LAMA 842 | reverse complement strand
CTGGACTACTGCGCTGAAAATGGCCCTGTGCTGGCGGCCAAGCTGCAGGCGTTGTTTGGCTGGACCGAAACGCCGAAAGTGGCAGGTGGTCGGGTGCCGGTGGTGATTCACCTTTTGTCACCGGCCCAGCGGCCTTTAGCGGTTACTGCCGACCTGGCCAGTTTCTGGCAGAACGCCTATCCCGAGGTGTGCAAGGACATGCGTGGCCGCTATCCCAAACATCCCTGGCCGGACGACCCACTCACCGCCCAGGCCCAGCAGGGAACGAAAAAACGCCCTGCTCGCTGATATGCAATCCGTTATCTGATCACTTCCCGACTGACTTCAAGGTACTTCTGCCCGTGCTTTTTAACAGCGTTGCCATCAGCGTGCTCGGAGGCAACGTGAACTTCTTCCAGCACATCCGCCAGTTGGCGCAGTTCCTCATTGATCTTGCCCAGGGCGTTTTCCAGGGTATAGGTCAGTTCGTGGACTTCGTTCATGGCCTCGGGGGTCATGTCTCCGGCCAATACCTTTTCCAACTTATTGTTGTATTCCGAGAAGTTGCTAACCGCTTGTTCCAGGGTGTCAGAGGGCTTGCCCTTGAAGTGCTCGACGTCACTGGCGTGGGTGTTGGCGCCGAATGCGAAGGCGGCGCAGGTGAGGATGGCAAACATCAGGTTCTTGGTCATGGGCAGCTCCTTTTATGATAATGCAAAGTATTATCATTTATATTCGTTGTGTCCATGACGCCGGTCAATTATTTTTCCTGAGGTAGCTTGTCCGGAACCGGATTCTGTATAAAATGCGCGCAACCTATCTGGAGTGCCGCTGACACCATGCACCTGGTTTCCTTTGATATCTTCCGTACCCTTGGCTTTCCTGACACCACAGTACTCAAGCCGGAGCAGTTCCTTCGACACAAGGACCTGCTGCGAGACGCCGACTGGGTGCTGTTCCCGGAATACTGGCAACTGAACGCCCTGGTCCATGGGCTCAAGTGCCGCGTGTTTCCAAGCGAGGCCAGCTACCGCATTGGTCATGACAAGGTGGAGATGACCCGTGCGTTCCAGACCGTAGCGCCGGAACACACCCCCTGGACGTTGATCGAAGCCAACGGCCCCCAGGAGCGGGATCTGATCTGGGACACCATGGCCCTGCCCTTTGTGGCGAAGCTGCCCAAGGCCAGTATGGGCGAAGGAGTGTGGCTGATTGAAAACCGCGACGACTGGCGCCGGTACTGCGAACGTACCCACGTACTTTATGCTCAGGAATACTTGCCTATCGACCGCGATGTGCGGGTTGTGGTGGTGGGTGACCGGGTGCTGACGGCCTATTGGCGAACCCAGGCGGAACAGGGCTTCTACAACAACGTGGCCCGGGGTGGGAAAATTGATACCAGCGAGGTGCCAGGGGTGGTCACCGAATTGGCCCTGCGGTTGGCGAGAGAGTTGGGAGTAGACCACGCTGGCTTTGATCTAGCGCTGGTTGACGGCTACCCCTACGTTCTGGAATTCAACCGGCTGTTTGGCAACCAGGGGCTCGGCCAGGGCAGCGATCTAAAAGAGGCCATTCTGGATTATCTGAACCGGCAGAGCTGCCCCCAGGATCCGGACGGGCCGACAGAGCCGACGCCGCTTTGGCCGGTGGCGGTGTGATACAGAATTCTCTGCCAGAGGTCCGGTTTCCGTTGCCGGATTTATGGGTATATATGCGCATTTGCGGTGGTCAGAAAAAAGCCTGATGATCGCGACTATTCACGGGTAACACGGCGAGGCTGTGCTACCCTTTTTTTATGCCCGTTTACCCTGTGGAGGGACACACCACCCATGAATCTGAACCCCAACGCTGACATCGCCGATTATTACAGCGCCGAGACCTTCAAGCGGATCAAGGACTTTGCCGACGGCAAGGAAACCCCGTTTGTGGTCATCGACACCCAGACCATTGACCGTCAGTACGAGGAGCTGGTGGAAGGGTTCCCGTACGCCAAGGTTTACTATGCGGTTAAAGCCAACCCGGCGCCGCAGATTCTGACCATGCTGCGGGATAAGGGTGCCTGTTTCGATATCGCATCGGTGTATGAGCTGGACAAGGTGATGGGCCTGGGTGTGACCGGTGATCGCATCAGTTATGGCAACACCATCAAGAAGGCGAAGGACATTCGCACCTTCTACGAGAAGGGCGTGCGCCTGTTTGCCACGGACTCCGAAGCCGACCTGCGCAACATCGCGAAAGCGGCGCCGGGCTCAAAAGTGTATGTGCGCATTCTGACCGAAGGCACCCTGACCGCAGACTGGCCGTTGTCCCGCAAGTTTGGCTGCCAGACGGATATGGCCATGGACCTGCTGATCCTGGCTCGCGATCTGGGCCTGGTGCCTTACGGCGTGTCATTCCACGTGGGTTCCCAGCAGCGGGAAATCGGCGCCTGGGATGCCGCCTTGAACAAAGTGAAGGTGATTTTTGAGCGCCTGAAGGAAGAAGACGGCATTGAGCTGAAGATGATCAACATGGGCGGTGGTTTTCCGGCCAACTACATCACCCGCACCAATGAGCTGGCGGTGTATGCAGAGGAAATTGCCCGTTTTCTGCGGGAAGATTTTGGTGACGATCTGCCGGAGATCATCATTGAGCCGGGCCGTTCGTTGATCTCTAACGCCGGTGTGCTGGTGAGTGAGGTGGTGCTGATTTCCCGGAAGTCCCGTACCGCGTTGCACCGATGGGTGTTTACCGATGTGGGTAAGTTCTCGGGGCTGATCGAGACGCTGGATGAGTCGATTAAGTTTCCGATCTGGACTGAGAAGACCGGTGAGGGCGAGGACTGTGTGATTGCGGGGCCGACTTGTGACAGTGCCGATATCATGTATGAGCACCACAAGTACCCGTTGCCTTTGAATCTGGCGATTGGTGACCGGATGTACTGGTTGTCGACCGGGGCTTATACCACCACTTACAGTGCGGTGGAGTTTAATGGCTTTCCTCCGTTGAAGGACTACTACATCTGAGTTTGGGAGTCTGGCCGCGGAGCGGGGAGGTCTTTTCCTCTGGAAAAAACAACTCGCTTCGCTCAGACATCTTTTTTCCGGCGGAAAAGACCTCCCCGCCCCACGGCCTGTCGGGTCGGTTCGGGAAGTCTTATTTTGCTACTGTTTTGTGGGTCGCTTTGGCGGCCCTTTTTTATTTCTGCAGGGCTTTTTGGCGCTGTTCTTTGTTTTCGGCCTTGGTTTGCGGGCTGTCGGGTTGGGCCTCATTGAGGTCGTCCGGTTCGGGCAGCGGATCTCTTGGCGGGTAAATCAGCGCCATGGGGTTTTCAGTGACCACCTGGAACCAGGCTTTGATCAGTTTCGGGAAGCTGGATATCCGGGTGTTTCTGGCTCTGAGCGCCACGTTCAGGGCCAGGGTGAAGCTGACGATGAGGTTGACGCCGCCGATCAGCAGGGCGAACAGGGTGAACAGGGCGAAGTCGCTGGCGCCGGGGATGAACACGGACATGGCGTAGCCGACGTCGGCGGAGGAGAAGGCGACGTGGCGGATGTCGATGGGCAGGGCCAGGAGGTAGCCGATGTAGCCGGTGACGCCGAGCAGCACGCCGAACACGAAGTTGCTCATCAGGGCGCCGTAGTGTTCAGCCACGTAGGCGCCGAAGCGGGCGCGGGTTTCCGGCGGCATCAGGGGGCGCAGCAGGGGGTGTTGTTCCAGGCGTTCGGCCAGGTTCAGGTAGGCGGCGCGGTTGTCGAAGTAGCCGGCCACCAGGCCTGAGAAGAACAGCCAGACACCGGCGATGGCGGCGTACATCAAGGCCAGGCTTTGCCAGGGGTGGATGCCGGTGAGCATGTAATCGTAGCGTTCGGTACTGATCAGCGGAACGCCTTGCAAATGGCTGTATAACGAGCCAACGGCGAAAGCCACAGACAGGGCGACGGCGACGTTGCCCATGATGGCGACGAATTGGGTGCGGCCAACCCGGACCAGCAGTTCTGCCAGTTTGCGGGCGTTGGCGCGGCCCTGCTCGCCCTGCTCGACTTTTTCGGCGATGCTGGCGGCAGTCATGGCGGGCTGTTTGGTGGCCACGGTGCAGTGCAGCATGTGGATGATCATGAAGCCGATGCCGTAGTTCAGGCTGACCCAGAGGGTTTCCCAGCCCTTGGTCAGGTCCAGTTGGAGGATCTGGATCTTGATCAGTGCCATGAAGGCGATGATAAACCCGCCTCCGGCGCCGGAGGCCAGCATGGCCAGGTATTCTTTACGGCTGCCGGCAATGTAGTGTTCGCCGTGGTCGCTGGCGTTCTCGGTGACGCTGCGGGACATCAGCCTCAGGTTGGCGCGCCACAAGGCTCTGACGCCGTGGCGTTCGGCGCTGGCCTGGACCAGGGTCTTGAACAGTTCCACGGATCGGTTAAGTCGCTTCACCGGGTCTGCCGGGTCCAGAATATCCAGCAGGTGTTCAATCCGGTCCAGGGTCTGGTGCAGCCGCTCCAGCAGGTGGGTCAGCGCCATGGTAGAGCCGGCGGTGACGGATTTGCGTTGCAGTCGGTCAATCTCTTCACGGCATTGTTCAATCAGTACCCGGGCGTGGGCATCGTCCAGCTCAACGGATTCCTTTTCCTGCAGGGCATGCCCCCAGGATTGCACCAGCGCGGCAATTTCCCGCTGAAGGGCCACGAAGGCGGATTCCCGGTCGATGATCTTCGGGTTCAAGCGCAGGATGTTGGGCTCCAGTTCCTCGGCGGCGACCCAGATGGACATCATCTCCAGGGCGTTGAGCATCTGGCTGTAAATGCGATTTCGGGTGCGTTCCAGAGCCGAGGGTGAAAAGTGCCACAGGGTGGTCAACAGGCGGATCAGAGCCTCATCGGGTATGCAGTGAATCCATTCGGCGTCGTCTTTGCGGTGGAACACCACAAACAACACGTTCTTGACGTTGTTGCGGTCTTTGGGGGCCGGGTTGATCCGCTCGTACAGGCGCTCGCCGATTTCTTTCAGGAAGCCGCGGCGGGAATAGAGCCCCAGGCCAGACAACAACTGGAAAAACTGGGCCTGGTCGAGCCATTCCTGCAGCCGGCCAGACACTGCCAGGTGTACGTCCAGGTTCTCGGTCAGGGCACCTTCCAGTTGCTTCATGCGGTCAACGGCGTTGTGGACGGTTTCGCCCCGTTGCGGGCGAATCCAGTCCACCACCAGGCTGAGTGTTTTCAGAGCGCTGGTGTCTTCATCCGCGAGCTGGTTAATCAGGGTGGCCAGTTTCAACACAGAGTCCTTGCTTGAGCATGGGGCTTAACGGCTTCCATACGATGTTTGTTTGCTGACAGATGATACTCAGGCCGGTCGACGGCGCAGATCCAGAGTAAAGGCTATGGGTAACACCAGCAGGCTGTACCCTACCATCACCATGATGGCGTGGCGGATATCCCCGCTCCAGTCGGCAATCAGACCGCCGATCATGGGCACTGAAAACGCCAGGGTATAACCCACCAGAAACGTGCCGGCCGACAACCTCCCGGTTTCCTCCGAGCGTACCAGCAGTGGTGGCAGCGCAACCAGCAGAATCAGCAGGATACCGGCAACAAAACTCATCAGGGTGGCGCTGAATATGGCTGGCCACCCCTCAAGGACAATGGTGCCGCTGGTGCCGACAATACTGAGCACCGCCATCAAGATGATCATGCTGCGCTTACCTACCCAGAATCGGGCCATCTTGAGCATCAGCAGCGAGGCCACCACTTGCGCAAAGTTATACCAGAAAAGCGCGTCTGCCAGCTTCTCAAAATGCCCCTGCTGTGCCAGCAGGTTCCCCATGTAGGCGTTAAGGCCAAAAAACATGGAGCCGGACAAGCCCAACAGCAGGCCAATACGCAGGGTCAGCGGGTTTTTCCAGTCTGGCAGCCAGGCGCTGCGGCGCACCGGCCGTGCCAGGTCCCGCTTGGGCAGAAACAGGGCTGCGGCAACCAGAAGTGCCGGTAACGACCACACCAGTAGCGTGGCGCGCCAGCTGTTATCCAGCAATGGCATGAGCACCGGTAATGTGATGCCGGCACCAATGAATTCGCCCATCAACATGCCGTTCATGTAGATGGCAGAGCCGATGGCCAGGTGATGGGGCGCCAGCCAGCGTGGCAGCAAAGCCGGTAATGCCGGTTGCATCATGGCGACGCCGAGCCCCATGACCGCGCTGGCGAGCATCAGGGTGAAGGTGTCTGGCACCAGGCCGCGGCCCGCAGAGCCGATCACCATGATCACCATGGCCATGGCCAGGGTGTTTCTGGGGCCGATGCGGGAAATGGCCAGGGAGCCAGGCATGGCGCCAATGGCCAGCATCAGGATGGGTAAAGTGGTGAGGGCGCCAGTCAGGGCCTGCGTAAGCGCCAGTTCATCTGAAATAAATGGCGCCAGTGGCGGTGCCACCAGTACCGGAATTCTCAGGTAAACACCGGCCAGCCAAAGCAGCACCGCCACCGGCAGCAGCCTGGCTGGCGATGGCGGTGCAGTTGTTGCCGAAGGGGTTGTCACGACCAGCGGGTTCAGTCTTCGCTGGTGTCGGGCAGGTAGGCGCCGTCTTCGTCGTGTACTTCGCGGCCGGTGACCGGAGGGTTGAAGGCACAGATCAGGCGCATGTCTTCGGTGCCGCCGTACAGGGTATGCTGGTCGTGCTTGTCGAGTGCATACAGGGTGCCGTCGGTGATCTCGTGGGTTTCGCCGGTGGCCTTATCCAGAATTTTGCCGTTACCGGCAACGCAGTAAACCGCTTCCAGGTGATGCTTGTACCAGAGGTTCAACTCAGCACCGGCGGGAATAATGGTTTCGTGGAACGAGAAACCCATGCCGTCTTTTTTCAGCAGCATGCGGCGGCTGGTCCAGCCTGGGCCGGTGACTTCGCGCTCGGTACCGATAATGTCTTGCACTCGTACAATTTTCATTCGCATTCCTCATTGTGTGATGGAATAGCCGTACAGTATAAACATGCCGGTTAAGGCCGATTCAACCGCCAATCGTCGTAAACCATCATGGCATGCTCAATGGCGGTTGCCAGAATCTGTCGTTGCTGGTGGCCGAGAGATTTTCGCTTGCGACAACGGTCGAAGGCTTTCTGGATCTCCCGGCGACTGTGTTTATCGAGCCGCTCCAGCCAGTGCTGATCGGCCGGTTCCAGCTCCAGCAGGTCCCGTCCGGCGTGGTTCCGGTGGCTGATGTGCCACCAGTGATCTACTGCCCTGCCCAATACAACATAGCCGAACTGGCTGTCCTGTACGGGGCCGAACGTGGCGCTTTTCAAACCGTCTTTCAGGGGGCCGATGTTCAGTGCCGGGAGCAGCAGCCGGTCACCGTAAAAGTAGCTGCCGGCGGCACCGATCAGCCCACCCACCAGGGCTCCGGTGCCAAGGGAGGTGCCGAAGGTCGCGGCGTCAATGCCGGCACCCCCGACCGCACCCGCACCAAAGCCGGCCCCGGCCAGATACTTCTTGCTGACCGCCCAGTGTTTCCGGGTGTCTTCGGAGAACAGGTCGTGCTGGTTGGCCCATTCCAGCTCTGCCTCCTGGCGCTGGATACGTTGATGCTGGTACAGGTGTTCAATGTTCACCCGCAGGGTCTGTTCGCGCTGGCGCTGATGCCGATACCAGCGGTCCCGCAGGGTTTCAGCCAGGGAAGCATCACTGATGCTGGCCACCTGATCCAGGGTGAGTGTGCGCTTCTCCTGATAGGCCATCATGTCTTCCAGGGCTCGCGCGATTAGGCCGGCGGCCTGGTGGCGGCGCTGTTGTCGTTGCTGGGCCAGCAGGTCGGTGGCCCGGGCGAGGGTCTGCTCCCAGTCCGGTTCAAGCTGTCCGAAGGCTTTGAGCAGGCTGAGATGCTGCTCGAATGGGGCGCGAACGGCGTCGAACTTGCGGACAACCTGAAAGAACTGGCCGAGTGCGGCCTGCCAGGTATCGCTGTAGTCGTCATCACCGATGCTGTTGATCAGGGCCAGGCTTGGCCGGCCAGTCCAACGCAGGATGGTCATTTCAGCCTCGTGCTCGGTACTGTAGGGCACGGAACCATCCACCACGTAAATGATCCCGGCGCCTTCGATAACGGGTGTCAGCAATTCGCATTCATCCACGTAGCGATCGTCGCCCTGGTGCTGGAGCACGAACGCCCGGACGGTTTCCGGATGGTCGGAGGCCGACAGGCTGTGGGCTTCCAACCACTGCAGTACCCGCCGGGGTCGCTGGAAGCCGGGGGTGTCGACCAGGGTGTACAGCTGCTGGCCATCAACACTGAGCGGGTAGGCCTGTCGGGCCCGGGTGGTGCCCGGTTCAAGGGCAATGGCGATGGCGTCGTTCTGGGACAGGGTGGCCACCACGCTGGACTTGCCTTTGTTGGGATGGCCGACCACGGCGAAAACCGGCTGCTGGCTCATGGGCTTTCGGTTCCGGTCTGGTAGGGGTTATCCGGCACGGACGGCAGCACGGTGACCTGGGCAAAGCCCGCCGGTAGGCGCTCGGTAAATCGCAACCAGGGTTGGATCAAGTGGTCGGCTGGTGCGCGGTTGGCGTCGGAGGCCAGCGGTAGCACCAGTACACGGGTATCCCCTGGCCACTGCTCCCGGGCATGGTCCAGGAAGTCGTGCAGCTCGCCGGTGGGGGGTTCCCAGCTGCGGGTAACCACCATAACGCTGGGTTCCGGGCTCTCTGACAGGGCCTGCGCCAGGGTTGCCAGCACCCGGTCATCCTCTTCCAGGGAGGCGCGCCCCCCGGCCTTTAGGATCTGGGTCTGGTTACCAAGCAGTTGTTGCGGTAACTCCGGCTCACCGGCACCGGCCCAACAGACAATATGGTCCGTGTCTGATAGTTCGACGGTCTGGGCCCGGGTGGTGGTGTCGGGGAGATCGTCGGCATCGTTATGCTGATTGCCGGTGTCCAGGGTCGGGGTTTCCATGCGCCAGGCCAGCGCCTGCATGCCGGGGTGCTGTTGCAGAAGCTGGCCGGCCTTGTGAATGGTCAGCCAGTGGCTGGCCGCGAGCAGCAGCAGACGGGGCAAGAGCACCCAGGTTAGCCACAGCATGACGACAAACGGCCACCATTGGCCCCATTGCGCCGGAGCTGTGCCGGGGCTGTCCGGCGCCGCCCGGAAAAACCGCGTGGCCTCGACCAGTTCCTGGGACGGCACAGCTGCCGGCAACAGCCAGCCCCAAGGGGTGGCAAGCGCCTGCACCAGTGTGTGATACCCGCCGGCGGCCGTGTCGAGTGTGGTGCTCCAGCCGAAGGCCAGGTCTTGAATAACAAGCAGCACCAGCAAGGTCAGAAGCCCTGTGGTGGCGAACGCGGTGCCGCCGGCGTGGGCGGCACGGGCCATCAACAGCGGTTGCAATTGTGCCAGGGTTTGCCCCGGCAGCTGCGGCTGCAACCGCCGTTGCAACCAACCCCAGGGCTGCCAGCCGGCGACCGCCTGGAGGGTGGTTGCGACAGCCAGCAACAGCTGCAGAAGTACAAATGCCAGGAACACCGTGATGTTGATGCGCTGGCCGCCGTCGTAGAACAGCAGTCCGGCCATGGTAATCACCCCAAACAGTGCCCCGGCTGCGATAAAACCATGCTGAATCCGTTGCCACTGCAACTCGAGCTTGTGGTTCGCCTGGCTTGCCCTGCCGGGGCCGCTGAGTCGCTGCATGTGTGCCAGCCAGGCCGCTGCGTTGGGCCGAATGCCCTGCTGTTCGCAGTCCAGTGCAAAACGCCGGTCCCGGCGGTGCAGAAAGGCGGGGGCTTGCTCCCTGTCGCGCTGGATGCGGTCATCAAATTCCAGCAGCAGACGAAGGGGGTGGTGGCTCATGCAGAATCCTGTTGCATTCGGTCGGTTATGCTTTCCTGCTAGGATATAGCCAACAACGCCCGTTAAGCCAGCCGGAACGCCCTATGCCCCACCACCTGATGAACCTGCGTAACGTACCCGACGACGAGGCCGACGATATCCGCGCCCTGTTCGAAGAGCATGAGGTGCGCTATTACGAAACACCACCCAGCCGCTGGGGCATCAGCATGGGCGGTTTCTGGGTGCATGACGATGACGAGGCGGAGCGCGCCCGGGCGCTGTTAGATGACTACCAGGCACGCCGCCTTCAGGCCCAGCGCGAAGACTACCTGGCCCGTTGCCAGCGTGGTGAAACCGGGCTCTGGTATCAGTTTCGACGCCGGCCGGTCACCTTCCTGGCGGCACTCATCGCCATTGCCGTTATTCTCGGGTTGAGCCTGTTACCGTTCATTCGCCTGGGCTGATTGTGGCCCGGCGCCCTGGCGAGCCAGGAACCGGGCCGCCTGATCGACCGCATTGCCGGCGGTCAGAAAGCTGGTGACATGGCCCCGCAGGCGCATCCGGTAGATCTCGTGATACACCCCCTGGGCATCCAGGGCCTCGGCAAAACGCTCGGCCTGACTGAACGGAACCAACATATCCATGGTGCCGTGAAACAGGAAAAACGGCGGCGTTGCTGCACTCACATGGGTAACCGGAGACGCCCGTTGGTAACGATCGGGTTGTTCTTCCAATTCAGCCCCCAGAAGCTGACGCAATAGCCGGCCAGAGCCAAAGGCGGGCAAGTCCGCTGGAAGCCCGCCGGCCACCGCAGCCTTTAGAGCTGTTTCCGGGCCGCCATGGGGCCTGTTCAGATCACTGTCGGTGCTGGCCACGGTGGCCAGCAGGGCCACCAGGTGAGCGCCCGAGGAGAAGCCGAAGCCAGTGACCCGGGAGGTGTCCAGGCCATAGCGGCCGGCATTCCGGTTCAGCCAGTGGCGGGCGATCTGCAGGTCGTGCAGCTGCGCCGGAAACGTGAAATCCGGGGCGAACCGGTAATCCACGTTGAGCACGGCGAATCCCTGGCTGGCCAGGGACTCCGCCACCCAGGTCATATCGCTTCGGGAGCGACGCTCCCAACCACCACCATGAACCATCAGAACTACCGGGGCAGGATCAGTGCGCTCAGGCACGTAGAGATCGGCGTACAGCGGCTCTGGCCAGGTATCCGGTGAATATTGGAGTGAGGAATGAACGGTGAACCCGGTTTCCGGCAGGGTAACGGAGTGTGATGGCGTTGGCTGGTGGCTGGCGCAACCTGTCAGGAACAGGGCGGACATAGCCATGATGGCGCTGATATACCTGACATTACGAACGATCACCCCCCTGCCTCCTTAAGGCTTACCAATTATTCCGATGATACGAGCTGCCGCTGAAGATGGATGTTGATGGGGTATGTGTCCGGTTCGCAGGACGCTGTCTGAAAAGCCGGACACGTCTGAGAAGGCCGCATTGCCGGGGATCGAAGGTGATTTGAGCCTGTGCATGTCCGGAAATCCGGAAGCTTTCACCTGTTGACTCTTTGCTTTTTGAGATTAAATCAATAAAAACAGTCGGTTGGGGTGTTGGCACAGGATCCGCAAGGGCATGTTTGCCTCCCGTGAGGCGTTTCCAAAAACAACAAACAAGGAACGATCATGAAACCCATAGTGATCTGGCCCTGATCGAGGCCGAGCTGCCGACTTTCGATTTGCCCCCGGACCGGGGGCTTTCTATACTTCCGTGACTACGTCCGGAAATCCGGACGCCCAGGGTTGCCCCATGAACCAATTCCGGCCCGTGAGTACGCGGTACATGACCGAGCTGTTTACCGATAAAAACAAGAGTGGTCTGACAAGAGACCTGATAGAAGCGCTGTTTCCCATGTTTGAGGAAGCCAGTGCCGGTGCCATTGCCGTGGACCGGCATACCCGGATTACCTGGATTAACAGCAGCTATTCCCACCTGCTGGGCCTTGGCGACCCAGCCCAGGCAATCGGCAAACCGGTGCGCCAGGTGATACCCCAAACCCGAATGCCGGAGGTGGTCGAAACCGGCAAACCCCTGCTGTTGGACATCATGGAACACAACCAGCAGCAGTTGGTGGTTACCCGGCTGCCCTATTACGACCAGCAGGGTGAGATCGAGGGGGCGGTTGCCTTCGTCCTTTATGATGACCTGCAACCGCTGACGCCACTGGTATCAAAATACCGTCGCCTGCACCGTGATCTCGCCGCCGCCCGCAAGGCGCTGGCGAAGAAGGCCCGGGGCACCCGTTACAGCCTTGGAGACTTTGTTGGTGGCAGTCCCGCTGCCCTGGAAGTCAAACGGCGTGCCCGTCTGGCCGCTGGCCGGGACATGCCAGTGCTGCTGCTGGGAGAAACCGGTACCGGCAAGGAGGTTCTGGCCCAGGCGATCCACGCGGTATCGCCCCGGGCCGACAAACCCTTCGTTGGGGTGAACGTGGCGGCCATTCCGGAAAATCTGCTGGAAGCGGAGTTTTTTGGTGTGGCGCCGGGTGCCTATACCGGAGCTGACCGGCGTACCCGTGATGGCAAGTTTCAACTGGCCAACGGGGGCACCCTGTTCCTGGACGAAGTGGGCGACATGCCGCTGCCGTTGCAGGCGAAACTGCTGCGGGCCCTCCAGGAGGGGGAAATCGAACCCCTGGGTTCAAACAAGGTGGCCAATGTGGATGTTCGGGTCATCGCGGCAACCAGCCGGAATCTGGAATCGATGATTGCTGAGGGCAGTTTTCGGTCAGACCTCTATTACCGCCTGAACGTGCTGGAAATCAACATACCGCCGCTACGGGACCGCTTGGCGGATCTCGGGGTGCTGTGCGAGGCGCTGCTGGGTGAAATCTGCGAGGGCCAGGGGCTGCGGGGGGAAATTACCGATGCCGGGGTGGCGGCTCTTGGCAGCTATGACTGGCCGGGCAATATCCGGGAATTGCGCAACGTGCTGGAGCGGGCGTTGACCATGAGTGAGGATGGCGACCTGCTGGATGCCGATGCCATCTTCAAGGTATTGCCGAGGGCGAGCCAGCGCACTGTGCCGGCCATGGCGCCCAGGCCGGTGCGGCCGCTCGCCCAGACCCTGGCCGAGGCGGAGGCACAGGCCATCGAGCAGGCGCTGCTGGCCTGCCGGGGTAACCGTACCAAGGCCGCCCGTCTGCTGGGCATTTCCCGGTCGGTTTTCTATGAAAAACTGGCGAAGCTGTCCTGAATCCAAGACATATGTCCTGTTTTTAGGACACTTCACTCCGACCAAGGTCTTGAAGTGTCCGGTCAGCCAGACGCTCCGATGTTTCTGGAATATGGGGGAAGATCATAATTAATTGATAAATAAAGACTTTGTTTGGATGGCACGGTGTCTGCTATAGCCTGAATGCAGGACGTCAGAACAACGCTCGAAAACAACACTGGCGCACATTCGTTGGACCCGAACCGGTCAGTCGCGGTTTCGTGCGTTGTCTGATTCAACTCAGACCAGCCTTTCGGCACCAAGACCGAAAGGTGGATGACAACAACAAGAAGGATCCATTTCATGTCGATCAAGCAAAAGCTCTCGCGTCTTACCTATGGTATTACCGCTGCGGCTGTGATTTCCGGCAGCCTGATCAGCAGCGATGCCCTGGCATCGGAACGAGTCCGTTGGCAGGTGCCCCTGGCATTCCCGTCGCATCTGATAGGCCTGACTACCCCGGTCAAACACCTGACTGAGAACCTGAAAGCGGTTTCTGGCGGCAATATCCAGCTTCGTTACTATGAGCCGGGCGAGCTGGTACCCCCGTTTGAAATCATGGAATCCGTCAGCACAGGCAAGTACCCCGCCGGTTACACCTGGGTGGGTTACGATCAGGGTACTATTCCCGCGTTGCCGTTGTACTCTGGCGCCCCCTTCAACATGGAACCCCCTGCCTACCTGGCCTGGTATTACCAGGGTGAGGGCCGCGAGTTACTTGAAGAAATCTACGCCAAACGCAACATCCATCCCATGCTGTGTTCCATCATCGGCCCCGAGGGAGCCGGCTGGTTCGCCAAGCCG
This sequence comes from Marinobacter excellens LAMA 842, assembly GCF_001574445.1. Lineage (NCBI taxonomy): Bacteria > Pseudomonadati > Pseudomonadota > Gammaproteobacteria > Pseudomonadales > Marinobacteraceae > Marinobacter > Marinobacter excellens. The sequence continues at coordinate 198,373 of NZ_LOCO01000005.1, read as the reverse complement.
ATCGAAAGTCTGGATGACATTGATGGCCTGAGAATCCGCTTTGCCGGCATCGGTGGCAAGGTACTGGAAAAGCTGGGTGCATCAGTCACCATGATTCCGGGCGGTGAGCTGTATCAGGCCCTGGAGCGCAAGACCATCGATGCCACCGAGTTCTCCCAGCCAGCCATCGACAAGATGCTGGGCCTGGACCAGATCATCAAGAACTACATCATGCCGGGTTGGCACCAGACTCTGACCACTTCTCACCTGCTGGTGAACAAGGACGTCTGGAACAAGCTCAAGCCTGAAACCCGCGCCGTGATCGAAATGGGCTGCGAATCGGCAACCCTGAAAGGCTTCGCCGAAAGTGAATGGGCCCAGCCCACCGCCCTGCGGGATTACGAGAAGGAAGGCGTAAACGCCCAGACTCTGCCGGAGCCGGTACTGCGTGAGCTGCAGAAAGTCACCAACGAAGTACTGGACGAGATCGCAGCCGGAGACGAAATGTTCCGTCGCGTTCTGACCAGCCAGCGTGAGTTTATGGAACACCACTCCATCTGGCACTCCAAGGGCTACCTGCCCCGGGACTTCTATCAGTACGACTGATACCGAGTCCTGAACCTGTGGATGCCGGCGTTGCCGGCATCCACCCCGAATTTTCCCTGATTATGTCGAGGTGATTGTGACTCACGAGCACGAATCCCCCAAGGCGCCCGTGCCTGCTCAGGCGGGGTCTGGCCTGCCCTACAACCGGTTGTCCTGGTGGCTGGACCGGTTTGTGGCTGGCGTTGGCAAGCTCAGTTCCTGGCTATGGATTGCCGTGCTGGTGGTGGTGCTGGCCAACGTGTTCAGCCGTTTCATTCTCAATGCCGGATCGATCTGGCTTGAGGAATTGTCCTGGCACTTCTTCGGTGCCGCCATGATGCTCACCCTGGGCTTTGCGGTGGTGAAAGACGATCACGTTCGGGTGGACGTGTTGCGGGAACGGTTTTCCCTGAAATGGCAGGCGAGAATAGAGCTGGCGGCCATCTTGTTACTGGCGCTGCCCATCGTCTACCTGATGGTGGAAACCCTGATTCCCTACGCCTACAGCTCTTATGTGTACAACGAGCGTTCCCAGGCCCCCAGCGGCCTGCCCTATCGCTTCATCTTCAAGAGCGTGCTGCCCATCGGCATGACCCTGGTGGGTATTGCCCTGGCTTCCCGGGCCCTGCGTTGCTGCACGCTGCTGTTCCGATTTCCCCGCGAGATTGCCACGCCCGAGGGCTATGGCAACGGCGAACACCCGCATCCGTAACGAGGCACAAGAATCATGGGCTTGGAAACACTTCTGGTTATTGCCATGTTCGCCGCCTTCATGGTGCTGTTGCTGCTGGGTTTTCCAGTGGCCTGGTCATTGGCGGGCATAGGCCTGGTGTTTGCCGTACTGGCGAACTTTCTGATTGAACATTTTGATGCCGACCTCTGGTTCACCTGGAACGGCACCATCGGCGTCCTGGATGCCCGATTGTATGGAGTGGTGGCCAATGAACTGATGGTGGCGCTACCGCTGTTTATCTTTATGGGCATCATGCTCGACCGCTCCGGCATTGCCGAGAAGCTGATGCACAGCCTGGTGCGGGTACTCGGCCCGCTGCGCGGTGGCTATGCCATTACCGTGGTAATTGTCGGTGTGCTGCTGGCGGCTTCTACCGGTATTGTCGGGGCTTCGGTGGTGTTGTTGGGCATGTTGTCCCTGGGGCCGATGATGCAGGCCCAGTACAACAAATCCCTGGCGGTGGGTACGGCGTGTTCCGTGGGCACCCTGGGTATTCTGGTGCCCCCCAGCATCATGCTGGTGTTGATGGCGGATCGTTTGGGCACGTCCGATGCGTCTGTCGGTAAGCTGTTCATGGGAGCGCTGATTCCGGGCCTGATGCTCGGCGCCATGTATATCCTGTACATCCTGATTGCCTCCTTCATCAAAAAGGACCTGGCCCCGGCGCCGAAAAACCGGGAGCCGCTGGATCTCAGGGCGCTTCTCGATGTATTCCTGGCAGTGGTGCCGCCCATGGCGCTGATCATTGCGGTGCTGGGTTCCATTTTCTTTGGCATTGCCACCACCACCGAAGCCTCGGCCGTGGGGGCGTTCGGGGCCCTGCTGATGGCGCTTCTGAGCCGGCGTCTTAACGTCAAGGTACTGCGGGAATCCCTGTACCAGACCAGCCGCACCACGGCCTTTATCTTCGGCATCTTTATCGGCGCCACGGTATTTGCTGCCGTCCTTCGCGGCCTGGGCGGCGATGATGTGATTCGCGATGCCATTACCGGTTTGCCGTTCGGCACCACTGGCATTCTGATCACCGTGCTGTTCATTACCTTCCTGCTGGGCTTCTTCCTGGACTGGGTGGAAATCACCCTGATCATTCTGCCCCTGGTTGCCCCTGTGGTGTTCTCCCTTGGCGTGGAGCCGGTGTGGTTTGCGGTGATGTTCGCCATCTGTCTGCAGACCTCGTTCCTGACCCCGCCGGTTGGTTTCTCCCTGTTTTACATCAAGGGTGTTTGCCCACCGGGGATCACCACACGCCATATCTACCTGGGGGTGCTGCCGTTTATTGCCCTGCAGGTGCTCGGACTGGCGTTGGTTTTCTGGTTCGAACCCCTGGCCACCTGGCTGCCCAACGAAGTCTACGGAGGTCGTTGATATGACCGCCCTGTACAAGACCAATAACAAACCGATCATCAACAAGGAGACAGTGTGATGCGTCTTCACAACCAAGTTGCACTCATCACCGGCGCCGGCCGGGGCATTGGCCGGGCCATTGCCGAACATTACGCCCGCGAAGGCGCCCGGGTAGCGGTCGCGGACCTGACGCTGGAAAGTGCCGCCGACACCGTCGCTGCCATCGAGCAGGCGGGCGGCACGGCCATGGCCCTGGCCATGGATGTCACCGATGAGCAGGCGGTGGACCAGGGGGTTGCCGCCATCATTGAGCAATGGGGCCGGCTCGATGTGGCCCTGGCCAACGCCGGCATCCAACACATTGACCCGGTGCATAAACTGGCCTTTGCCGACTGGAGCAAGGTGATGAACGTGCACCTGGACGGCGCCTTCCTGGTGACCCGCGCCGCCTTGCGCCAGATGTACACCCAAGGTGGGGGTACTATGCTGTATATGGGCTCGGTACACTCGGTGGAAGCCTCGCCGCTGAAAGCGCCCTATGTAGCCGCCAAGCACGGCATGCTGGGCCTGTGCCGGGCGGTGGCGAAAGAGGGTGCCGAGCATGGGGTACGTAGCAACATCATCTGCCCCGGCTTTGTACGCACCCCGCTGGTGGACAAGCAGATCCCAGAGCAGGCCAAAGAGCTGGGCATTTCCGAGGAAGAAGTGATCAGCAAGGTGATGCTCAAGAACACGGTGGACGGCAAGTTCACCACCCTCGAAGACGTATCAGAGCTGGCGGTGCACCTGGCGGCCTTCCCGTCCGCCGCCCTCACTGGCCAGTCGATCGTGGTCAGCCACGGCTGGCACATGCAGTAATTTTCTGGAGAGACGGATGAGCAACACAGAACAATCACCGGTTGTCTGGACCCCGAGCCAGGAAACCCTCACCGGTTCCCGAATGGGCCAGTTCCAGGCCTGGCTTGAGCAACAGGGCTTTGGCCCGTTTGCCGATTACCACGCCCTGCACCAGTGGTCGATCACCGAACTGGACACCTTCTGGCAGAAAGTCTGGGATTATTGTGGCCTGGTCTGCGACACCCCCGCCAAGCGGGTGCTGGGCCGCCGTGAGATGCCCGGCGCCGAATGGTTCCCCGGCATGAAACTGAATTTTGCCGCCAACCTGCTGCGGCTGGCGGACGGCGATCATGCTGACAAAGAAGCCGTGGTGGCCTACTGCGAAACCCGCCCGGTACTGCGCAAGACCTACGCCGAACTGAAAGCCGACGCCGGCGCCCTGGAAGCCTTCCTGCGCAGCAGAGGCATCCAGAAGGGCGAACGCGTGGCTGGCGTGGTCACCAACGGCTACGAAGCCCTTGTGGGCATGCTCGCCGCCACCAGCTTGGGCGCCATCTGGAGCTCCGCGTCGCCGGACTTCGGCATTGGTGCCATCAACGACCGCTTCGGCCAGATCGAACCCTCCGCGTTGATCGTGGTGAATGGCTACGGTTATGGCGGAAAGGTGTTTGCCCGCCAGGATGACTTTGCCGAATTGATCGCTGGCCTGCCGTCCCTGAAAGTGGTGGTCAGCGTTGCGCAACTGCCAGATGAAACCCCGATTCCAGGGGGGATGGTCACCACCTGGGACGACGCCCTGAAGGCGGGCGAAGGCCAGGCCCCCTCATTCACCCCAGTGGACCCGGACCACCCGGTTTACATCCTCTATTCCTCCGGCACCACCGGCAAACCCAAGTGCATCGTTCACGGCACCGCCGGCCTGTTGGTCAACCACGCCAAAGAGCTTATGCTGCACGGCGACGTGGGTCCGGACGACCGCTTCCTCTACTTCACCACCTGCGGCTGGATGATGTGGAACTGGCAGGCCTCCGCCCTGATGACCGGCGCCGCCGTCATTACCGTCGACGGTTCCCCGGGTTACCCGAGCCTTAATTTCCTGTGGGAAACCGTAGCGAAAGAGCGGGTGACCCACTACGGCACCAGCGCCCGCTTCATCGCCGGCTGCCGCAAAGCCGAACTGCAACCGGCCAAAACCCTGGACCAGAGCCACCTGCGCGTGGTCTTCTCCACCGGCTCCCCACTGCTGCCGGAAGACTACGACTGGGTCTATAGTGATGGCGCTCCCAACGTATTACTCGGCTCCATCGCCGGCGGCACCGACATCTGCGGCTGCTTTGTGGGATCAACGCCACTGCTGCCGGTACGAAGAGGCGAAATCCAGTGCCGCTTCCTGGGCGTGGACGCCGTCGCCTACGGCGATGACGGCCAGCCGGTCAGCGAAGGCCGGGGCGAACTCGTTTGCCGCCAACCGCTGCCCTCCATGCCCGTCAGCTTCTGGCAGGATCCGGACGGCGAACGCTACAAAGACGCCTACTTCAACACCTTCCCCGGCGTCTGGGCCCACGGCGACTTCATCGAATTCACCGAGCACGGCGGCGCCATCATCTACGGTCGCTCCGATGCCACCCTCAACCCCGGCGGCGTAAGAATCGGCACCGCCGAAATCTACCGCCAGGTGGAAACCATCAGCGAGGTGAAAGACAGCCTCGTGGTCGGCCGCCAGATCGACGGCGACGTGGAAGTGGTCCTGTTCGTAGTCCCGGCCGACGGCCAGACCGTCACCGACGACCTGATCAAAACCCTGAAAACCCGAATCCGCGAAGGCGCCAGCCCCCGGCACGTACCCAAACACATCGTGGAAGTGCCCGACATTCCCTACACCCGCAGTGGCAAAAAGGTGGAACTCGCGGTGGCCCGGCTGGTCAATGGCTCAAGTAAAGCGGACAACCGGGATGCCCTTGGCAATCCGGAAGCCTTGGACCGGATACGTGAGCGGTTGGTGGAGGTGGGGTTATTACCCGACTGAATCAGGATAAATGTGAGCGAGAGATGCACCAACACGGGCTGTTTTGTTGACAAAACAGCCCGTGTCTGCGAACCCTGAGACGATGTCATCGGACTACCCGTACAGCGTTTGAGAGTGACAGGGGGAGGGTTTTCCAAAACCTTGCGGAGCCATGGATGGCGGAGCAGAGCTTACAGGGAAGTATTCACAGCGTGTTTTGGAAAACCCTCCCCCTGGCACGCTGACACCACACCTGATAAATGTTAGAAAGTTTCGTAAATTCCCGCCATTTCATCGTCCTGTAACCGAAGATCAGGCATTTTTAGTCCGTTCTTATACTAAGATCGTAACCAAAGTTTGGTAAAAAATGCTATCTTAGTAGGTCTATCAAAAGTTCCGAATCAGTCATCGGCATAACCAGCCGTTCACAAGACGCCTGACCGTGCCATGACCGTCCTGAACCCACCCATTTGCCTGAGGACGAAAATGACAACATCCAAAGCCAAGATTGTCTACACACTGACCGATGAGGCCCCCGCCCTCGCCACCCGGTCACTGCTTCCCATCCTGGAAACCTTCGCCAAGCCGGCTGGTATCGACTTTGAAACCAGCGACATCTCTCTTGCGGCGCGTATTCTGGCAGGCTTCCCGGACTACCTCGAAGAAAACCAGCGCGTTCCGGATGCCCTGGCTGAATTGGGTGAGTACACCAAGGATCCGGACGCCAACATCATCAAGCTTCCGAACATCTCCGCGTCCATTCCCCAGCTCCGTGCCGCCATCAAAGAGCTGAACGAACAGGGCTACAAGGTTCCGGAATATAAAGAGCACCCGGAAACCGACGAAGAGAAAGAAATCCACGCCCGTTACTCCAAAGTACTGGGCAGTGCTGTTAACCCGGTACTGCGTGAAGGTAACTCCGATCGCCGTGCGCCGGCTGCGGTAAAAGCCTTTGCCCGCAAGTTCCCCCACAGCATGGGTGAGTGGAGCCCGGCGTCCCGTACACACGTAGCGCACATGCGCGGTGGTGACTTCTACTCCAGTGAGCAATCGGTCACCCTGGACAAGGCCACCAACGCCCACATCGTGTTTGAGAACAAGCAGGGCAAACAGACGGTACTGAAGCCCGACCTGCCGCTGCAGGAAGGCGAAGTGCTGGACGGCATGTTCATGAGCAAGAAGGCTCTGGTGAAGTTTTTCGAAGACGCCATTGCCGACTGCGAGAAAACCGGCGTGATGTTCTCCCTGCACGTTAAAGCCACCATGATGAAAATCTCCCACCCGATCGTGTTCGGTCACGCGGTGAAGGTTTTCTACAAGGAGCTGTTCGACAAATACGGCGACCTGTTCAAGGAAATCGGTGTTAACCCGAACAACGGCTTGTCTTCCGTCATTGAGAAGATCAAGCAGCTGCCGGAGTCCAAGCAGGAGCAGATTCAGGAAGACCTGCACGCGTGCTATGAGCACCGCCCGGAAATTGCCATGGTGGATTCCGTTAAAGGCATCACCAACCTGCACGTACCGAGCGACGTGATTGTCGATGCCTCCATGCCGGCGATGATCCGCAACTCCGGCAAGATGTGGGCCCGTGACGGCAAGCTCAAGGACACCAAGGCGGTTATGCCGGAGTCCACCTACGCCACCATCTACCAGGAAGTGATCAACTTCTGTAAAACCCACGGCGCGTTTGACCCCACCACCATGGGTACCGTACCGAATGTGGGCCTGATGGCGCAGAAAGCCGAAGAGTATGGCTCCCACGATAAGACCTTCGAAATGAAGGAAGACGGCATTGTGCGTGTGGTGGCCGAAGACGGCACCGTACTGACCGAGCACAAGGTTGAAGAAGGCGACATCTGGCGCGCCTGCCAGACCAAAGACCTGCCGATCCGTGACTGGGTCAAGCTGGCGGTTAACCGGGCCCGCTCCAGCGGCACGCCTGCGGTGTTCTGGCTGGACGATGAGCGCGCCCACGATGCCCAGCTGATCAAGAAGGTTGAAAAGTACCTGGCCGAGCTGGACACCGACGGTCTGGAAATCCACATCAAGTCTCCGGTTCGCGCCATCCGCTGGACCATGGAGCGCCTGATTCGTGGTCTGGACACCATTTCTGTCACCGGCAACGTGCTGCGGGACTACCTGACCGACCTGTTCCCGATTCTGGAACTGGGCACCAGTGCCAAGATGCTGTCCATCGTTCCGTTGCTGAACGGCGGTGGCCTGTACGAGACCGGTGCTGGCGGTTCTGCGCCCAAGCACGTACAGCAGCTGATCCAGGAAAACCACCTGCGTTGGGATTCCCTGGGTGAATTCCTGGCCACGGCGGTGTCTCTGGATGAGCTGGGTGAGAAACAGAACAACCAGCGTGCCCGTCTGCTGGGCCAGACCCTGGACAAAGCCACCGAGCGCCTGCTGGAAAATAACCAGTCTCCGTCTCGCGTCACCGGTGAGCTGGATAACCGGGGTTCCCACTTCCACCTGGCTCGTTACTGGGCGGAAGAGCTGTCAAAGCAGGATGATGACAAGGAGCTGAAAGAGTTCTTTGCCAAGTTGTCGAAACAGCTGGAAGAGAACAAGGACAAGATCCTGGAGGAAATGACCGTGGTGCAGGGCCACCCGGCCGATATCGGTGGTTACTACCACCCGCCCATGGAGAAGGTGTGTGAGGTGATGCAGCCAAGCGCGACCTTCAACAAGATCCTGGCCGATGCACGGGACTCCGTGAAGTAAGGCCAGCGGTTCAGCCGGCCGGAGCCTGCTCCGGCCGTGATTGACAAAAACCGGGTTGCCCATGGTCGCCCGGTTTTTTTGTGCTTGCTCCTGCGGTCAATCCTGCTGCAGAGGCACTAACAGGCCATTGGTCAGGCGTGCCAGATCGTCCGGCGTCAGCTCTATCTCGAGTCCACGTTTGCCGGCGCTGACGAACACCGTCGGGAAGTGGTGGGCGGTGCTGTCGATAAACGTTCGGAGCCGTTTTTTCTGGCCCAGAGGGCTGACACCACCCAGCACATAACCGGTGGTTTTCTGGACCAGCTGTTTGTCCGCCATCGTGGCTTTCTTTGCCCCGGCGGCCCTTGCGATCTGCTTGAGGCCCAGCATGGCGGTGACCGGTACAATGCCGACCGCCAGTTCCTTGTCATCCAGGCTCACCACAAGCGTCTTGAATACTTGCTCCGGCGCCACACCCATTTTCGCCGCTGCTTCACCACCGTAACTCTCGGCCGCCGGATCGTGGTCGTACTCATGTATGGTGTAGTTCACTTTGGCCCTCTTGGCCGCAAGAATTCCAGGGGTCATGCAGGGTCCCGTATTGATCGATGGTGGACGGAATTAAAGCATGCACTGCCGGCGACGTCATCCCTCTGGCACCACCGGCCAGTAACGGGAAATTTCCCCCAGTCTGGCATCGAAAACGGCGAGATCGCCGAACTGCAAAAACACAGACTCGCTCTGATGCGGCCTCAGGAATACCCAGTCGTCTTCCTGCAGTGGCACCCCGGCGGCCAGGTTAAGCATCTCCTGATTACTGGACCGTCCGAACACCGGGTTGGTTGTCAGCCCCGCCGGTGACACCGGCCGAGCCTTCCAGTTGCCCCCGTAAATGAAGACCGCCCTGGCCCGGTTGGGGTTCCACAATCGCTGCAGTCGGCCAATGCCCGGTGTGCCGGGAATCCGGTTGGCTTCCTGCAGTTTCAGCACCGGAGTGGCAATGAAAGCCGCAGGCTGGTGGCCCGCCAGGGTGGCCAGGTCGAAATCCGTGGGCATCACCAGGCCGGAGCCGGCCGCCAGTTCGTTGGCGGTAATGGTGTTGGCCCGGCCCTTATATAACTGGTACGTGGTGGAGCCTCCGGTGTTGAAGGTGAGCCCTGCCAGATCACGCCCCAGGGTGTTCCGGGCCAGTGAAACATACCGGTTGTAACGGGCCATGGCCTTTTGCCACAACCAGTCGGTTGGCCCCGGTGCTTTCACGATATGGGGTTCATAACCCATAAAACCGCTGAAGCTCAGCCAGCGGGATTGCTCTATGTCCAACAGCGCCCGGGATAGCAGCTGATCATAGTTGAACCCGCCCCGGTGCAGGCCGATATCCAGTTCCAGGTTCACCCGCATAGGCTCGCTCCGTTGACGGGCCAGTTGCTCGTATTGCGCCAACCGGCGTGGAGAGTCGATCAGCCATTGCAGTTGCTGTCGGGGCTGGAAGTCGTTCTGGTCAGCCTGGTGCCGACCATAGAAACGGGCAGCCGCCGCGACCGGTAACGGTTTGCCCAGCAGAATGTCGGCGTCAGGGATGGAGCTGGCAATCTGGTTGAGGAAAGGCTGGTGAAACAGCATCAGCCGCCGGGTGCCGGTCTTGGCCATCACGTGCTCCAGTAAGGGCACCGAAGGCAGGGATTTCACCACAATCCGGTAGTCGAAGTCGTGGCCAAGGTGTTGTAGCAACACCTGAATGTTGTGGTCCAGGCGTTGCTGGTCAATCACCAGAGTGGGTGTGGCCAGCCCGCTGGCATCCAGCGCCCGGGACAGGGCGCGGAAGTAGTGTGAGTGGCCATCGCGAATAGCCGGGGGCCGGAGCCATGCGGCTGTACCCAGGCCGCCGGCCGCCATCCCGGCCAGAATGAGTTTGCGCCTTTGCTGACGGAACGCTTCGCTGTGAGCCATGGTGGGTTATCCGTGGGAGGTATTGTCGCTGAAAAGGCCGGCCAGGTAAGGGTTCAGGAAACGGCCGTTCGGGTCGAGACTTTTCCTTACTTCACAGAATGCCTGCCATTTCGGGTACAGCGCCCGGAGTTCAGCGGCGGTAAGCGTGTTCAGCTTGCCCCAGTGAGGCCTGCCACCATACCGGCGGAATATCGGCTCCACTGCGGCAAAGAGCGGCTGGTAGTCATCCTCGAAAAACCGGTGGACGGCGATGGATACTGAATCCCGCCGATAGAATGGGCTGAGCCAGGCATCATCGGCTTGCACAAAGCGCACCTCGAAGGGAAAGAACACCTCCGGGAAACGGTTTTCAACCATATCCACCACCTCCCGGAAGGCCTTTTGCCAGTTTTCTCTGGGCAGGTGGTACTCCATCTCATTGAAGCGCACATTGCGGTCACTGGTGTAGTTCTGCCAGGAAGGCGCCACCTTCTGCTCCCGGGCCAGGGTGCGCATATAACCCCCGAGAATCAAGCGCCGCAGCTTGGGGGACCAGGCCAGGTAGTCGCGGGCTTTCTGCAAATCCCGGGCGCCGTCGTTTTGATCCAGTTCTGGGGTTGCCGATAGGGGGTCATCGGTGATGTCGTGGGTGCTGGTGAAGCCCATGCCGGAGAACGGAATGTAATAGAACTCAAAATTGCGATGCTGGTCTGCCAGGGTGTCCGCCGTTGCCAGAATGTCCTCGATGGGCAGCCATTCGGTGGTTTTCCGGAGCCGATATGGGCGGGTATTTTGCAGGGTGACGTCAGTCACAATGCCCAGGCAGCCTAGCCCCACCCTCGCTGCCTGGAACAGGTCCGGATGCTGGGTCTGGCTACACTCGATACGCTCGCCATTGGCGGTGACCAGTGTCATCGCCGTTACGTAGCCAGACAAGCACATCAACTTGCTGCCAGTGCCATGGGTTGCAGTGGCCAGAAGGCCCGCCAGGGATTGTTGGTCTATATCGGGCATGTTGAACAGGGCCTGGTCAATCGCTTCCAGGGGTTGGCCCAGTTGCCCGAGCAGGGTGCCGGCGGCCACCTTGGCCTGGCACCGGCTGTCATCATGCCCCAGAACGCCGCTCAGGCGAGCCATGGATACCAGAATGCCGTCGGTGGGTACCAGGGCGGAGAATGAATGGCCAGAGCCAACGGGGCGAACGGGCAGGTGTCGATGGTTTGGGGCGGCAAGGAGTTCCTGCAGCTCGGTGACGCTCCGGGGGGCAACACGCATGGCAGGGACCGACTGCTGGGAGCCAGACCAGTTACGCCAAGGCAAAGGGGACTTGCTGCCCCCGGCGTTGCTTTGTGCCTGTGCCGGCGCTTGCTGTGCTGCCTGCAGCGACCGGGTGTGCCCGACGATGGCGGTACTGACCAGCAATTGCAGAAAATGCCGTCGTTCCATATGAATCTACCTCAGGTTTCTGCCGGCCGCGCCATGAATTCGATGAGCGCCTGAAATTCTGCGGTGTCGCAGTCCATGCACAAGCCGTAGGGCGGCATACCACCCATGCCCGACACCACGTTGTCCACCAGGCGGCGCATGCCTTTCTCCAGGCGCCTGTTCCAGGCTTCGCTGTCACCGGTCAGGGGGGCATCCGAAGTGCCCCGGCTGTGACAGGCCATGCAGGAGCGCTGATAGATACCGGAAAGTTCAGGGTCTTGAGGACGGGCTGTTTCGGCATAGTCCCGGATGGCCTGTTCAGAAGGGCCGGAGGGTGAACAACCGCCAATGATCAAGGCAAGGCTGGTAATGACCAGCAGCCTGGCGTGAGTATGGTGCAGAGGGTGTTGAATCATTGTTTTTGCCCAAAACAAAACTATGTGTCACGTTTAGTTTTGTGGAAATGCCGGGAAAATGCAACCTTGCCTCGACTGAACGTGTGAAACTGTCTACTTTTCCTATAGGACAGCTCCCCAAGGCAAAAGGAAGACTATGCAGCCTGAACAACCAGAGCAAGGGAAAGAAACCGGCTGGAGTAACAGTCAAAGCCCTTTGCGCCGTGCCCTGTCGGCCACCCTGGTGTACCTGGTGGCAGGTATCATCTGGATTACGTTTTCTGACCGGATGGTGGAGATCTGGTTTGCGGACCCCCGGTCCCTGTCAGCCATGCAAACCTGGAAAGGGTTTTTGTTTGTCGCGGTCACAGCGCTGGTGTTATTCACCGTTATGCTGCGCTTGCTCAGCAAGGATCGTTTGTTGCTGTCGCTTCAGCTGGACCAGCGGCGGGCGCTGCGCCAGAGGGAGCAGCAACTGCGGGTATTGATGGATAACCTCCCGGGCATGGCCTATCGATGCCGGAACGACGACAGCTGGACCATGATGTTCGTTTCTGGTGGCTGTGAGCAGCTGACCGGCTATCTGCCCGACGACCTGATCAACAACAAGCTCGTCAGCTATGCCAGCCTGATGGATCCGGATGCAATCGAACAGGTGTCCGAAGAGGTCGCCATTGCGGTGCGCAAAGGCCGGTCTTTTTCCCTGGAGTACGCTATTACCCGCAAAGACGGCCGTAAGGTGTGGGTCTGGGAGCGTGGCTGCGGTGTCGAGCACGATGACGGCAGTGTTTTCCTGGAGGGGATAGTGCTGGATATCTCCGACCGCAAACAGCTGGAAACCGAGTTGGAGGAGATGGCCACCCGAGATCCTTTGACCGGCCTGCTCAACCGGCGGGAGTTCTCCAGAGTCCTGGAGGAAGAGTTGGAGCGCGCCCGCCGCTATGAACGTCCGATGGCGCTGCTATGGATTGATTTTGATCACTTCAAGGACATCAATGACAGCTGGGGCCACGCTGCTGGTGATACCGTGCTCTGTGCGGTGAGCGAGATCCTGACCGACCGGGTAAGAAGTGTCGATTCCGTCGGCCGGTTTGGTGGCGAGGAATTCGTTATTGTGCTGCCGGAAATGGATGTGGAGGGTGCCCGGGATACCGCCGAGCGTTTGCGCCAGCGGGTAGGTAACGCGCCGATACCGCTGGAGTCTGGCCACTCGGTGCCATTAACCATCAGCGTGGGTGTCGCGGTTTATCCTGTTCATGGTCACACAGTGGAAACACTTTGCAGCGCAGCGGACAAGGCGATGTATCAGGCCAAAATGCAGGGTCGCAACTGTGTGGCCATGGCGCAGCCGATCGAGCCGGTTCATAATGAAATCTGATAAAGGCTGAAATGTCGGCCTCAGCAAGTGTCCCGGGAGGGGCCAGTTCTCAATAACGATAAAAGGCGTCCGTTATGCATTCACTCGCCCGCCGTGCCCTGCACACCTGCGATATTCCGGAAGACCTGACCTCTGTCACTTTCCGCAATCGTGACACCGAACACCCGGATCGGGTTGGTTTACCGCAGGACGTAGTGGAATCCGTATGGCGTAGTGTGGAGGGCTTGTACCGGACCGGTGTGCACCCGGGAATCCAGCTGTCGCTCCGTTACCGGGGCGAGCAGGTGCTGCATGGCGCCATGGGCCATACCCGGGGCAACGGCCCCCATGATCCCGCCGCTCTGCCCAGGCTGCCGATGACCACGGAAACCCCGATCTGCTATTTCTCCGCCTCCAAGGCGGTGACGGCGCTGCTGATGCACATGCTCGCAGAGCAGGGCCTGGTGAATCTGATGGACCCGGTTTCCTACTACTGCCCGGAGTTTGCCAAGAACGGAAAGCGCACCATCACCGTGCACCAGATTCTCTCACACCGGGGCGGTATTCCGGCGATTCCCCGTGAGACCCCCATAGACGTGCTCTGGGAGCGTGATGAAATCTGGCGCCTGCTGTGCGCTGCCAAACCGGTCGAGGTGGATGGCGCGAAGGTGGCTTACCATGCCATTACCGGTGGCTTTGTGTTGCAGCGGGTCTTGGAGAAGGTCACGGGCGATACCATCGAGAATTATCTGGACCGGTACCTGCGCAAACCTATGGGTATGAAGTGGTTCACTTACGGAATCGCCCCGGAGAAGCTGCACGAACTGGCTACCAATTATGCCACCGGCCCGACCCCGATGTTTCCGCTGTCGTGGATCGTCAGCCGGGCCCTGGGCGGAGACATTCGCACGGTGGAGAAAGTCACCAACGACCCGCGCTTCCAGGAGGCGGTCATACCCGCCGGTAATCTCTGTGGCACCGCGGAGGAAATGGGCCGGTTCTTCCAGATGATGCTCAATGGCGGGGTCTGGAATGGTCAGCGAATTTGCAGTGAATTAACCATCCGCCGTGCCATCCACCAGTTCGGTTCATTGCAGATAGACCGTACCATGATGATCCCCATGCGCTTCAGTGCTGGCATGATGCTGGGCGGCAACCCGGTAGGACTCTGGGGGCAGCAGAGCCGTTATGCCTTTGGCCATGTCGGTCTGATCAACAAGTTGTGTTGGGCCGACCCGGCCCGGGATATTTCCGTGAGCCTGCTCAACACCGGGTTTCCGATCGTGGGTCATCACTTACCTGCACTGGCCAGATTTGTCTATACTGTGTGCAGGCAGTTCCCGGTGTTGCCGGAAAACAAGCGAAGGCTGGTGGCTGCCTGAGTCAGTAAAAGTGAAACCTTTTTCATTCTAATTGCACTTTGTCTGACAGTTCTGCAAAATCAGGCATTCTGAAACGGATTATTCACCAGACTCAAAGGATGAGGCACCATGGACAAACCGGAACTTCCCCCGCCTGAACTTCAGCGCGTCAAGCTGGACCAGCACGACAGCGTACGCAGCCATGTGCAACAGCAGGTCTGCGACGAGGTCCAGCGCCTTGAGTGCCGTATCGAAACACTGCGCCTGACCAAAGCCCCCCATGCGGCCATCATGATCTCCACCTACGAGCGTATGATCAGCCGGAAGAAAGGCTTTCTGCAGAACTGGGACCTGTGAGCCTATTTGCGGGTTGAGGCCGACGCTGCGTTCCAGGTGGCGATGGCGAGATCTTCGCTCTGGTAGACGCAGTTATCGGGATTCTGCTTTGTTGCATCGTCGTCTTCCGCCCCGTCGTCCGGTACACGGGCAGGCTTGCCATCCGAGGTGTAGATATGCACGGTATCCATGGCGTAGTTGATCTCCACCCGCAAGCAGTCAGGGGTGGTGTTGTCTTCTTCATATCGGTCCAGGTTAAGTACCGTCTGATCGGTATTCTTGATAAACAGCGTGTCGAGCTGGGCGTCGGTTACAAAGGTTTGGCGTAGTTCAATGCCCCCGTGATTCCGGCTGACGTAATCGGCGGTGGCATACTCCGGCTGGTTGTAGCCACTGGCAACAAACTGCAAGGCGTCAAAGCGGGAACCGGCCAGCACACTCAGCAGCTCCGGCTGCTCTTCCCTGACATCATCGTTGACGCTTCGGGCCACATACTGAATGGTCCGATAGACCTTTTCGGTAAGGTCACTGCCTTCGGGACCCTCCGGCAGATATCGCCAATCGAGGGTCTGGTAGTTCCATTCGTAGTCGTTCAGGGGCTGGAGACTGAAGGACGCCGCCTGGTCGGTAAAGCGAATACGGGCGCCGGCACTGCGGGTGTTGTAGTTGCCGGCCTGGGACAGCGCGATGCGATCCCGGATATAACGCCGGCCTTCATCAAAGTTGGTAATACCGCCCACGCTGATCACCTGGTTCATCAGGTCCAGCGGGTTACGCACCCGGGTATAGTCCTGGCCGGTGTCGTCTGGCTGTGCACCGATGAAGATATCGATATGCCGCCGGATTTCTTCCACCGTAGCCAGGTGGTCCTCGTTGTCGGCGTCGTCGCCAGTGGGTTGTATGCTTTGGTAGAAATCGCTGAACCGGGTGAAGCTGAGGGTATCCGGCGCCTGCTCGGTGTTGGTCAGGTCAAAGGTTGAGAACACCAGGTCAACATTGGTTGCCGGGTTGAACGCGGAGGAACCGGTACTTTCCATCCGGCACCCCGACAGGGTGAGGACGGACAGGGAAACGGCAACAAAAAGGCAGGAATGTCTCATTTCAGGTGGCCCCGGGGTGCGAAAAAACGGGTGAAAGGCTAAAGTGACTTGTGCTGACAATAAACGATAAAGCACGCAGCTACCCGCGCGGAGATCACATTTTGCAGCAACGGTTTTCCGAAACGCTCAACCGGGTGCTCGTCGCCCTGTTGATGCTGGTTGTTGTTTCCCTGCCATCGCTGGTGCAGGCGAAAAACGCCTGTCCTGCCGGGTCGGTGGTGCTGGATAGTACGACCAGCAGTGTGCGTAATCTCGATGGCTGTATCTGGTATCTGGAAGACGCCGGCCATGAGCTGGCCATTGACGACATCCTGGCTATGCCGGAGGAGCAGTTCAGCCTGCACCGGGGAGGCGTGCTCAATTTCGGTTATACCGACTCGGCCTACTGGACCCGTTTTGATCTGACCACCCGCGGCAGCCAGGTTGCCAGCAACTGGATCCTGGAACTGGCGTTGCCACTGGTGGATGAAGTCTGGCTGTATGTGGTGCGTGACGGTCGGGTGGTTGAACAGCGCCGTGCGGGCTACCTCGACAACTGGGACGACCGGGATCTGGCCGTGCCCAACCCGACCTTCCGTCTGCAGTTGTTGCCCGATGCCACCACCACCGTGTATCTGCGAACCACCACCACCAATACCTTCAGGTTGCCGGTAACACTCTGGCACCCGGACAGTTACATTGAGAAAGTCTCCATCGATGAAGCGGTCAGGGGCGTGCTGTTGGGGGCCATCCTGGCCATCCTCGCCTATAACCTGTTTGTTGCTGTGTCAGTCCGGGAACGCAGCAACATCTATTATGTGCTGTACCTGGTCTGCGCGGCGGTGTTTATCGGCACCGAACAGGTGCACGGGGTTCAGTTGCTGGACAACCGGCCACCGATTCTGGACAAGGCCTACCTGCATTTTCAGATCATCCTGACCTGGTTCTTCGGGTTGCTGATGGCCCGTTCTCTGCTCGAGACCCAACAGCGTTCCCCGGACCTGGACCATGTGATCCGCCTGTGCCTGTATTCGGTGACGGCCACCTTCGTGTTGTCGTTCTTCATGCCCTACTCGGTGGCGATGGAATGGATTGTGGTGGGGTCCATTCTGTTGAGCCTGATCCTGATTGTGGTCAGTTACCTGTCATGGCGCTATTACAACCCGGCGGCCCGGTCCTACTTCTTTGCCTGGACCATGGCGCTGATCGGTTTTGGGATCTATGCCCTGACGGTCATGGGGTATCTGCCCCTGAACACCTTCACCACCTATGCTCCCCAGTTTGGGTTAGTGGCTCAGATCATTCTGTTTTCCTTCGCCCTTGCCGATCGCATCAAGCAGGTTCAGGGCGAAGCGCTGGCCTGGAACCAAAGGGCACTGGCCAATCTCCAGCGCTACCAGTCACTGTTTGATAACGCCATTGAAGGGGTCTTCCAGATGTCGCCAGACCGGCGCTTTGTCACCGCCAATCCGGCGATGGCCGAGTTGTTGGGCTACAGCAGCAGCCGCGAGTTACTGCAGGACAACCCGGATGTGCTGGAAACCTGTATAGCCGATGACCGGTTGCGGCGCCTGGTGGTGGAACAGCTGGAGGTCCGGGGCATGGTCAAGGGTATTGAAGCCCGCTATTTCACCCGTAGTGGTGTTGAACGCTGGGCCACCATCTCGTTGCACACGGCCTACGATCTGGATGGCGAGCCGCTGCACCTTGAGGGTACCTGCATTGATGCAACTGAAAGTCACCAGCGCCAGCGAATCGAGCGTGAGCGTGAGCAGGAGCGCCTGGAGAAAGAGCTGGCCCGACACTCAGCCGAGGCCAAGAGTCAGTTTTTGGCCAACATGAGCCATGAAATCCGGACACCGCTGGCGGCCATTATCGGGTATGGCGAAACCCTGCTGGACCCAGACCTTGATGAACGGGAAAAACGCAGCAGCGCCGAGACCGTCGTGCGCAGTGGCCGGCATCTGCTGGAGCTGGTCAACGACATCCTCGACCACTCGAAGATCGATGCCAACAAGCTGGATGTCGATGTGGTTCCGGTCATGCTGCCGGATTTGCTGGATGAGATTCGCGCCTTTTTCGAACCCCGGGCCCGGGAAAAGGGCCTGGACTTTAACATTATCTGTGACTTTCCCCTGCCCGAGCAGATCCTGACCGACCCAACCCGGTTTCGGCAGATCATCATTAATCTGTGTGGAAATGCACTTAAATTTACCGAAAAAGGCACTATTTCTCTGATTTTGCGCTGTGACCGAGAAGCTGAAATCCTCTGTGCCCGGGTTGTGGACACCGGCATTGGCATGAAGCCGGAGCAACTGGAGCGGCTGTTTGATCCCTTCGCCCAGGGCAGTACGGCTATCTCCCGGCAATACGGCGGGACAGGTTTGGGACTCAGCATTTCCCGCCGGTTGGCCGAGCTGCTTGGCGGGAGCATCCGGGTATCCAGCACCTACGGTGAGGGCAGTGAATTTGACGTCTGCATTCGTACCGGGGGCCTTGCCGACGTTCATTTCCTGCGTGACGCCTCGGAGTTGAACCAGCGCCGGCGGGGTATTGCCATGGTGTTGGCCCCCAGGCTCAAAGGCCGGATTCTGTGTGCTGAAGATAATGACGTGAATCGACGCCTGGTATCCATGCTGGTGGACAGAACCGGTGCCGAGCTGGTGCACGTCAGTAACGGAGCCGAAGCGCTGGAATTGGCCAGCCGGGAGCGATTTGATCTGATTCTGATGGACATCCAGATGCCGGTGATGAACGGCCGGGATGCCACCCAGGCTTTGAGAGAAGCCGGGGTAAATACCCCAATCATCGCCCTGACAGCCAACGTAATGACGGAAGACATTTCCGAGTACCGGTTGGCAGGCTGTAATGAGCATCTGGCCAAGCCCATCGACAAACAACGCTTCTACGAGGTGCTGGCCCGGTACCTGACGGTTTGCCCCGAGGACTATCAGGGCGATACGCGCCAGTACTCGGGCAAGGTGCTGGTTGCCGAAGACAACGACGACAATCGTTTGCTGGTTGAGCGGATGTTACGGCGCTTTGGTGTTGAGCCGGTTCCGGTCGCCAGTGGTGATCTCGCGGTCCGGCTTGCGCTGGCTGACACTGTGCATCTGGTCCTGATGGATCGGCACATGCCGGAAATGGACGGTGTAGCCGCCACCCGCCTGCTGCGCCAGGCCGGTTTCCGCAGGCCGATCATAGCTTTCACGGCCGGGGATCAGACCGAGAACGATGCTCTGCTGGCGGCGGGCTGTGATGGGGTGCTGAACAAACCGATCGACCAGTCGCATTTGCAGGCCATTCTCGAACGATACCTGGTGGCGTCACCAGCCTCAGCGGTCACCTCCGATGATATGGCGCATTTGGTGCCCCGGTTTCTCAGTGGGCTCGGGGATCGGCGGGAGCGTATGCGAGTGGCTTTCCGGGCCAGGGATGCGAGCGCATTACAGATGGAAAGCCACCAGATCAAAGGCACCGCCGGGGCCATGGGTTACCCCTTGATGACGCGCCAGGCGAGCAGTCTGGAAAGCCGGCTGCGGGAAGATCCACCAGATTGGGCGCGAATCGGCAAAGCACTGAGAACACTGGATGAGATGATTGAACGGGCTCTGCATGGAGCGCCGGGTGAATGGGCTACAACACAGGAACAGGCCAATGAGTGAAAACCGACAACAACAGGAACAGTATTCCCTCAGCATGATGTATGGTACCTACGCCGACGTTCTGTTCGTGCTGTTTCCGTTTCTGGTGATTGCCATGCAGCGGTTGTGGGATGGCAACCTGTACCAGACGCTGATGCGCCCGGACCTGAGCATCGCGGCGGCGATACTGGCGGGTCTGGCCATTGGCAAATTTGTGCTTGGCCTGGTGACCAATCGAGAGCTTGGGCGTTACAAAGAGCGTATTGTGTTCTTTATTGCCTTGACGTTGTTCGTGGTGCTCGGCCCGGCGATTATCCTGATACTGAGTATCACAGCCAACGCACAGGTCCCGGGATTTGTGGCGTTTGTGCAGCCGGTCTTGTTGATTGTGGCCATTTCGCTCTACACCACGGCGGTGAGCATCGCCAATATTCTGGTGCGTACCAACCAGGGGCCGTCAGGGGCGGAGGTGTCTGAAGCCACGTCGCCGTCGAAAGATGGTCGTCCCCGGCCCGCGCCCCTGGATTTGCCCAGACGAACCGGCAACGATGGCTACTGATCGGAGCGGATAATACAGGAGACAATGGATGACGGATCTGAGAATACTGGTAGTGGAAGATGAGCCCGTGATGCGGGAGCGGTTGGTTGAAATGCTCTACAAGGCGGGGGCGACGCAGGTGGCTGAATGCCCGGATGCGGCCTCGGCCCGGGCGGCTTTCGATGCCAGCGAGTACCATATTGTTCTGCTGGATCTGGGTTTGCCGGATGGAGATGGCCATGAGTTAATGACGCGCTTCAAGCAGATTCGGGAGGATCAGCATATCGTGCTGGTCACCGCCGATGACTCCATTGAAAGCATTCAGCGGGCAATCAGTGCCGGTGCCAATGGTTATGTGGTCAAGCCCTACTCCCAGGAAAAAATTCACGATGTGGTGAATAACTACGCCATCGTGCATGGCGGCGATATGGCGATGATGCAGGGGCTGAACCGGCGCCACTGACCGGTTCAGCGCATCGTCAATGCAATCAGGCGACCTGGCGTGCAATCCAGGAGTTATAACGGGTGGCCAGGGCACGCACGTAACGCGCTTCGGATCCATCCAGATTGCCCAGAACCCCTTTGAAAATCCAGCCTCGTTCATACAGGCCCAGCACCCGCTGTTCGTCATCCAGGTTGACACGCTGATTCAGTTTCTTGCAAATCGCATCCAGCAGCGGCAGCTTTTCCGGGCGCTTGATCGGAGCCTGACGATTGCTGATCGGCTGATTGGCTGCACGGGTTGTCGGATGTCTTCTCATGATGTTCTCCTTGTCGTTTTGCGGCTGCAAAAACAAAAAACCCCGGGGCCTGAGGCAACCGGGGTTTGGCAGAGAAGCTGCCCCGGTCGCCGCAATGGCTCCCGGGACTGACCGAAAGCCGTTAGATGTCTTTCACCATGGCGCGCACAGACTGCCCGTGACGGCAACCGGTGGCGGAGTAAGCGGTGGTCTTGGTAATCATCCTGGTCATATCAGCTCTTTGGATTCGGTTCACTTACCAGTGTATAGGCAATTGGCCGGTTTGCAATAGCCCCGGTGATTCGGCAAACCCGTACAGACGTGGCGAAGGTCGATCGGGATAATTCCCAGCGTCACGTGTTTTTACGTTGTGCAATCCGCGGTACCTCCGTATCAGGTATCGAATGGATCTCTCCTTTCTACGCAGCCGAATTGGCTGCGTTTTTTTTGCCCGGATATTGGCAGGCCAGGGTGGTTTCGGTTAGTTCGTAGCCACTAGTCCGTACAGCCTCTTGGGGGCGTTTTTGCGATAATTCGTACACTAACTTAATGCATTGAATTATCCGAAACCCAGAGGTTGAAACCGAAGAAAATGCCCGACGAACCCGGATCTGCCCGTAACAAATTCCGTTCCGATTTCATGGTTGAGCTTGCGTTGATTGTCGCTGTGGCCGTATATCTGATGATGGCCCAGGGGCAGGCAGTTGGAGAAAATCTGTCGTTTACCGTGGTGGGTGCAGCCCTGATGGCCCTGGCCACTTACTGGACGCTGCACACCGTTCGTGACGGCCTGGAAGTTATCGCACTGCGGCTTCGCCCAGGCAAGTAACCCGCTCCCAGGTTTTGTGCAGGATCAGCGCGTCGTTGGCGGCCCGGTGAACCGGTAGTCCCAGGTCGGCAATGACTTGTTGGCGGGTGCCCGACCACTGCCGCACCTGGGCCGGGTTCAGCAGCATGGACACCGATTCCAGCTGGAACTCCGGGGTTTCGCCGGCGGCCCGGAACAGCCGGTGCAGCCAGAAGCTGTCAAAGGTCCAGGCGTCGCAGAAGATCTGCTCTGGCAGGAGGCGGTTCAGGGCACGGGCCACCTCCGATACCTGTGTGCCCTCCTGCTCCAGCCGTGCCCGGGATATACCGTGGATGGTTTCCGCGCTCTCTGACCAGTCCTGCCAAAGTACGTGCGGCTGAATCAGCCAGCTGTGCAGGCTGCCATCGGGCATGCACACGCCAACCTCGATCGGATAGCTTGCGATCAGATCGAGACTGGATGCTTCAAAGTCGATGAATGCCGGGCTGCTGTCTGAGTTCATTGAATCGTTGCTGGCTGTTTGTCGTTTTCCATCGAGTTTACCCCTGATCTTTCCGTGACGCGAACCCAAGCGGCTCTGGCGCTGTTACAATATAGCCATGGTTTGTAAAAGCCCAATGACAAATCCCCTTCTATTCCTGGTGAATACCCCATGACTGACACCGTTGTCGTTATCTATTCCGGGGGCATGGACTCCTTTACCCTGCTCCATCTTGCCCGGGCCCGTGGCCATAAGGTGCATGCCCTGTCGTTTAACTATGGGCAGCGTCATGTAAGGGAGTTGGAGGCGGCAGCTGCGGTGTGTCAGGCGGAGGCGATTCCCCACAAGGTGATTGATATCCGCGCCATGAGTGAGGTGATGGCGGGGTCCTCACTGACCTCAGACATTGCGGTGCCGGAGGGGCACTATCAGGAAGACAGCATGAAGTCGACGGTGGTGCCCAACCGCAACATGATCCTGCTGTCGCTGGCCACCGGCTATGCGGTCACGGCCGGTGCACAAGCGGTCTGGTTTGGCGCCCATGGCGGTGATCACGCCATCTACCCGGATTGCCGGCCGGAATTTATCGAGAAAATGGATGCCGTGTGTCGGGTGGCGAATTACCAGCCGGTGGCGGTTGAGGCGCCTTTCATGGCACTCGACAAGGGTGAGATCCTGGGTGAGGGGCTGAAGCTGGGCCTGGACTACAGCCAGACCTGGACCTGCTACAACGGCCGGGAACTGGCCTGTGGTCGCTGCGGCTCCTGCGTTGAACGCCTGGAGGCGTTTGCGGCTCATGGCCTGAAAGATCCCCTGGCTTACGAGAGTCGCGCCTGATGTACCGGGTAAAGGAAGCGTTTTACACCCTGCAGGGTGAAGGTGCCCAGGCGGGCCGGGCAGCGGTATTCTGCCGGTTTAGCAAATGCAATCTGTGGACCGGACGGGAGAAGGATCGGGCGGGGGCTGTCTGCAACTTCTGCGATACCGATTTTGTCGGTACTGACGGCCAGAATGGCGGTCGTTTCGAGACTGCTGTGGAGCTGGCCGAACATATTCGTAAGCTTTGGCCCGACGCCCCGGGCCGACCCTACGTGGTTTGCACCGGTGGGGAACCCCTGTTGCAGCTGGACAAGCCGTTGATTGATGCCTTCCACGCTTCGGGTTTCGAAGTAGGGGTGGAAACCAACGGTACCCTGCCGGCACCGGAGGGAATTGACTGGTTGTGTGTCAGCCCAAAGGCCGACGCCGAGGTGGTGATTACCGAATGTGATGAGCTGAAACTGGTGTATCCCCAGCCCTTGGCCCAGCCGGAACGGTTTCTGGGTATTCGGGCCAGGCACTATTTCCTGTCACCGATGGCCTCGCCGTCTGTGCCGGATCAGAATGATGACCCGGTCAAACGCAGCAACACCCGCAAAGCGACCGAGTATTGCCTGGCGCATCCGCAATGGCGCCTGACCCTGCAAATGCACAAGATCCTGGGCATTGACTGACCGAATGCCCGGGTGAGCCCCGCAGGCACTCTCCGGTCATGCTTCAGGCCGTTCGGCGCAGGGCCGTTTCCCGGGTGCGGAAATGGCTGGGGCTCAGACCGGTCCAACGCTTGAAGGCCCGGGTAAAGTTGGCCGCATCGGCATAGCCAAGGGCATCGGCAATCTGGCTCAGGTTCATGCCCGTGTTTTCCAGAAGTTCCTTGGCCCGCTCAAGGCGAACCTGATCCACCAGTTGCTGGAAGCTGGCCTCTTCTTCCTGGAGGCGGCGTTTCAGGGTGCGCTCGGACACAAACAGGGTAGCGGCTACCCGCGCCAGTTTTGGAGGAAACGGATGACTGGTCTCGATGACCCGTCGAACCCGGCAGGCAAAGCCGGCATCCTCCTTTAACTGCTTCAGGGCTTCCTCGCACTGCGCCCGTGAACTGGCAGCAAGCTGGTCGTCGCTGAATCGCACTGGCAGGCAAAGCTGGCTGACGGGCACGATAAGCGCGTTCTCGGTCGCGCCGTATTCCACCGGCACCCCGATACGATTGCGAAAGCGGTGGAAGTGGTTGGGCTCTGGCCCGCGCCGAAGCACCCGTGTGCCGGGCACCAGGGTGCCGGTCAGTTGGGCGCCCATGGTGACGCAGCCAAACAGAACCGCATCCAGCACAAAACCCTGCAGTGGCCCCAGCTCGATGTCGCAGGTCACGTTATACCAGGCGTTCTGCCCGGATACCCGTTTCTGAACTTTCAGGTGGGGCGCTCGCAGCGTCAGGTAGCGGGTCATCAGCTCCAGCGCCTCTTCCAGGGTTCGGCTGCTCATGACCGCCGTTCCCAGGGCGCCGTGCAGGGGGAGCTTGAGCTCCCGGGCGAGCATGATGCCAAGGCCCGGCTCGCCACTCTCAATAATGGCGCGGGTGACAAACTCGCTGGCCTGGGCCTGGCTGACTCTTACTTCCGTTGAGTTCAGGCGGGTGGGGTCAAGACCGACCCGAAGAATGAGATCCCTTTCGTCCACTCCAATGGTATGCAGCAATTCGGCCAGGGTATGCAGGTAGATGGCCGGCATGCCCAGATCCTGTGCAGTAGAAACTGAGACGCGCATGGGTTTCCTCGTCAGCGACTGTTCTTGTTATGTAAGGGTGTTCAGTATTGCTGATTATGACCGTTTGCCCGGGCCAGCCCCATGACTTGATTGACGGGTCAATGGGCCAGAGAGGCCAATTCGGCACCTCTCCGTTCAGTCATTTCAATGGCTATGGCGCCGGATGAAGGTTTCCAGAACCTTGGCGGAACGGCCAGGATTTTCCAGCATGGGCAGGTGGCCGACGCCCCGGAATACATGCACATCGGCGTCTGGTGTGGCGGTTCTGAACCAGTTTACGCAACGGGTCGGGGTGATAACGTCTTTCTCGCCCCACTGCACCTGCAGCGGTGGTGTGCCCGGGCCGAGATACCGGGCCGGAGCCAGGGCGTCAGCGAGCATGTCGTTGAAAATGTGTCTCAGTGCTTGTCGGCGGTTCAGAAGGTCCGGGCCCAGTAATCCGGCCATGGCCAGCCCGGGTAACGTTGGTTTGCCGGTGCCCACACTGTTGAACATCCGGTAGACCCCGGCCCAGTCCTGGGGAATCAGGATGGCATCGCGATCAGACTCAAAGGGAGCGTCAATATCCACATCCGCATGTTCCGGGATACCGGCACTGTTAAGCAGTGTCAGTGACCGGGGAGGTTGCTCCAGCTTATGGGCCAGAATCGACGCAATGGCGCCTCCCATGGAGCTGCCGGCAATGTGCAGGTTGTCTGTCGCGTAGCCGGATAGCCAGTCACTCAGCCGTCGGGCCTGGCTTTCATAGCGGTAGCAGGCGTCAGCATGGTACTGGCTCTCACCCAGTCCGGGTACGTCCGGAACCAGCAGGTGCCAGTCTGCAGGGAGTTTCTGCATCCAGAAGGCCCAGTTTTCCTTCATGGCGGCAAAGCCATGTATCAACACCAGGGTTGGTCGCCCGGGTGCCGGTTTGCCACGTTCCAGAAACACCATGCGATGGCCGTCGACAATGGCTTCCTGCCGTTGTGCGCGCAGCAGCCAGCGTTGGCCGGTGCGGGCGACCGGCCATAGGTTCGGGGTCGGGACTTTCATGGATACGACAACCTCTTGATGGTAAATCCGAATTCCAGTTTACCGCCCCTGTGGTTGGGTGCTATTGCCTGCCCGCCCCGATCTGGCGTCGGTGCGGCAACCGGGTTCAAGGCGATGGCAGCCGGATATCCGTGATCACCGGGTTGTGATCCGAAGAGCGCCAGGGGCCGCTGACCGGTATCCGAGGTGGCTGGTCGTAGCCCAGGGCCCGGGGTTCATCGGCGTTGATGTTCCAGGCCTGGGCGTGGATGACATGGGGCAGCAGGCTGGCCGAAGCCAGGGCATAGTCGAGGCTGCCTTTTTCTCCCCGGTATCGGTAACTGTGGTGTGGGCAGTGGTCCTGTTGGCAGGGATGGAAGTGGTGCACCAGGCTGGTAAAGCCCTGGCGATAAAGCACCTGCACCGGGTCTTCCTGAGCGTAGCTGTTGAGGTCGCCGGTGATCAGGGTGCCGGCGAGTGTGTCCGGTGCCGGAAGTGAGCCAAGCCAGTCGAGCATGGTTTCGGTAGCCTGGCTGCGCCGATAATTGAAACAGCCCTGGCCGTCTTTCTGATCGGAATCTTTGCCGCTGGCGTTCCGACAGGACTTCGATTTCAGGTGCGTCACTACGATGCGAACAACCTGGTCGCCATGCCGGGCCTGGAACATCTGGGCCAGGGGAGGCCTGCCCATGGGCTCTGACGGCTGCCGGCTGGCATCGCCAACAGGGGTTGCCCGGTCTGTCCGGTATAACAGGGCGCTGCGAATGGCGTCGGAGCCGTCATCGCCGGGTGTCGCCACAAAACGCCACTCGGCGCCAAGTCGCGCGGCCAGTTCGGCAACGGCACTGTCTGGGCCATAGCCGTCGTTTTCAAGTTCGGTGACGGCCAGTATGTCTGGGTCTGGCAGGGTGAGAGCCGCCACCAGCCGCTGGTTCTGTTCCCGGAAGGCTGCCACGCTCTCTGCCCCCCGGGCAGTGGGAAAGCCTGCACCCTGGCGGTTACCGTTGAAGTAGTTCTCCAGGTTCAGGGTGACGATCCGCAGGTCGACGTCATCGGGCTTTCCGGGTGGTTGCGGGCGCTCGTTGCTGGCTTTGAAGACCGGTTGCCTGTCTGGCTGGACACGCCACTGGCCAAAGCGGAAATCGAGAACACCCTGCAGTTGCGAGACGGTATCGCCGGCGCGTACCGTGTTCCGCCCATCAAGCCCGCCCGGTGGCCAAGGCACGGGATCGGGATTGCGCACGGCCAGGCCATCGTCCAGAAACACACGGTGTTGATGGTTGTTGTGGGCCTGCGTGACGGCTGCTGGCCCCGGTGCCAGGTATTCCGTCGGGATGACTTGATCCTCGGCGGCCAGAGTAAGCTCGCCGTAAAGGGCAAGGTTGTAGTGGTCAATAACCGTCAGCGGGGCGGCAAAGCGAACCCGCATGTTCTCAAGACTTTCCGGTGGTTGTGACCAGGGCAGTGACACCTCGATGGGCCTGGGCATTTTGCCCTCGCCGCAGACTGTCAGCTTGCCGACATCCACCAGTTCCGTCAGACCATGATATTCCTTGACGGTCCCTGTCAGTCGCAGGCGCTGGCCGAGCTTGCCCGCTGCCTGGCGTGTGTAGATGAACAGGGCTTCGGAGGTGGCCGGGTTCTGGTCCGTTTCAGCATCAGCCTGTTGCAGGTAGAAACCACCAAAACCACCTTTGTGGCGACTGTCCTGGGTGAGGATGCCTTCGACGGTGACGGTTTGCCCGACCAGGGGCGAAGCAGGGCCGCTGCCCTGAATGGCGTGGATGGCAGTGGCCGGCGCGCCGCACGCCTCGGCCACTGCCTGCGTCGGGACGCAGATCGTGGTAGCCAGGCCGAGGGCGGCGTTGAGCAGAAGTCTGGAAAGTGTCGTCACCGGGCCAGTCTAGCAGAGACCGGCCACCGCTTTGAGTGCCCGTTCGCGCTTGCTGCCAAAGCCAAGCTGGTCCGGGTTGGCCAGTTCCAGCTGCTGCACCAGTGGGTCCGGGTGGCTATTGTCAAAGGTAATTCCGAGCCGGGACAGGACATAGGGCGCCAACGCTGCACGGGTTTCGATGCTGAGGCAGCCCTGTTCCATACCGTAGTCGTTGGCAATGATCTGTTGTTGCGCCTCGGTCAGGCGCTGATCAGGTGCGATCTCCAGGGTGACCAGGCGTTGCCAGTCTTCATCCTGCTGCGCGGTGTGCCTGGATTTCTGCCGGAGTGCCTCCGGCTGGCCCTGAAAACGGCTCAGGGCGAAATCCCGGAATTCCCGGTTGGCATTGCACCAGGCCCGCACATGCCAGCTGTTACCCGTGCATACCAGTGAATGCGGCTCCAGCAGGCTGTCGGCGGCTTCCGGTCGGCTCAGGGACACGTAACTGGCCTTGAGTTGGCGGTGATAACGGGTAGCGTTAACCACAGCCCGCATGGTTTCCGGGGCGATGCGCCGGGACGGTTCCGGGATGACGGCATTGCCCGGCAGTCCAAGCTCCAGGTCAGAAAACGTGTCGCTCAGGCTCTGTTGCCGCGCAAGCAGGTCTTGATATTCGCTAACCTGGCCCCGTGTTACCACCGGTTTGAAACCGGCTGCCGGCACATAACCTTTCAGGTGCCGGTCGTAAACCAGGTTGCCGGGAGCCAGTTCCCGCAAGTAGGTGTTGATATCCTTTGATGCCTGCTGGCGACCAATGCCGAAACTGTGGCAGATGTGGTTGGTGGTCAGGCGTCCTTCCCACAAGGCGATGATTTCAATCAGTCGATAGCGAAGCAGTAAATCCCAGCGAATGGGCCAGTCCGTTTTCTTCATAACCAGGCGCTCACGGTCCGAGTAAGTAGCTTGATGTTTATGTTACCCGCTACGGCTATCAGGTTCTGTTACGGCCCATTAATGTAAAACATTGTCAAATACCGCGCCACTACTGGGTTCGAGGTCTCGGCAACTGCTTAATGGAGTCGTCTGGCGATGGCTGGTTAAATACTCACCAGCAGACAACCCATAACGTTGCTATCTTTTCTTTACTGTCACCCTGATGTAACCCAATACTCGGAGCCACTCATGACCCGAATGGTCACCTCCCTTTCGGCGCTGATCCTCAGCATTGTGTTGCTGGTCAGCGGCAATGCGTTTCTGATGACGCTGCTGGGTATTCGCCTGAGTATCGAAGAAGTCTCACCCAATGTCATTGGCTGGGTGCTGGTGTGCTATTCCATCGGTTTTGTCCTTGGCACCCTGTATGTCCACAAGATTATTGGCAGGGTAGGCCATATCCGCGCCTTTGCGGCATTTGCTGCTATGGCTGCCGTGGTGTCGCTGATGTATCCGATGGCGGTGTCGATGATTTTCTGGGCGGTCCTTCGGGTACTGTCTGGCTTCACCATCGCCGGTGTGTTGGTGGTGATTGAAAGCTGGTTCTCCAGCCGTGCCACTAACGCCAACCGGGGTGCGCTGTTTGCCGTTTACCAGATTGTTTTCTACTTGTCGGCCGCCGGCGGCCAGTTGATTGTCAACGTGGGTGACCCGGGCAGTTTCCTGCCGTTTTCGCTGGCGGCCATCCTGCTGACTCTCGCCCTGATTCCTCTGGCTCTCACTCGAATGGAAGCGCCGGCGATTGAGCAGGTGCACCGGATGTCGATCTTCAAACTCGGGCGGGAATCATTTTCCGGTGTCGCTGGCGCGCTGATCAGCGGCGTCATGATTGGCGGCTTCTATGCACTGGGGCCGGTATACGCCACGTTAGTGGGGCTGGACGTGGCCAGAACTTCGACCTTCATGGCCAGCGCCATCATTGCTGCCATGTTGTTGGCCTGGCCATTGGGCCGGGTGTGCGATCGATTTGACCGACGCCGGGTGATGTTCTGGGTGGCACTGATTGCTTCCGCTTCGGCCGTTGGGGTTGGCGTTTTCGGGGCGGCAAGCCTGGCGTTGCTCACCCTGCTGGTAGGACTTTTTACCGGTCTGTCGGCCACTCTGTACCCAATCGCGGTGGCCATCACCAACGACCGCATGGACAGCAACCGGATTGTCGCCGCCAGTGCCACGCTTTTGCTGAGCTACGGTATTGGCAGTGTGATCGGGCCGATCACCATGGCGGAGTTAATCAACATCATGGGGCCCTCCGGCTTGTTCTATGGCAACGCCGGCTTCCTGGTGTTGCTGGCAGTGATCACTAGCTACCGGATCAGCCACACCGACGACGTGCCGGTGGAGGAGCAGGAGCACTTTGTCCCGGCCATGCCGGAGGCGTCTCCGGTGCTTTCCGAGCTGGACCCGCGTAACACCGAGTTCCACGAATCTCCGGAAGTGGAGGAAATGCAGGAAGAGTTGCGTCAGGCTGGCTGACGCGCCTTTCGGTTTTCCCCAATTATATTTTCACCCTGATATCTGTTTTTATTTCAATGGTTAGCTTACTATTGGTGAATTTCCAATAAGGTAAGTGTTTTCTCGGTTTTCGGGGTGGCGTTTGCTTGTCCCATGCCGGATCACCATCAGGAGTGTTTAACCATGAGAGATCAATTCCCGTTTGCCGTTGCCCGGGTTACCCGCCGCTGGCGCAAGATGCTGGATGAGCGGTTGAAAGACTTGGGAGTCACGCAGGCTCGCTGGAGCACCATGGTGTATCTGCAGCAGGGTGGTGAAGGCCTTACCCAGCGCGAACTGGCCAGTCTGATGGCCATTGAAAATCCCACCCTGGTCAGGTTGCTTGATAGCCTGGAGCAGCAGGAGTTGATTGAGCGACGCCCCTGCCCGAACGATCGACGCGCCCGCCGGTTGCATCTGACCAAGGCCGGTGCCGAGTTCATGGATGAGCTGTCCGAGCGTGCCGCTGTGTTGCGTGAAGAGATGCTGGAGGGCGTGACTGACAAGGAAATCGAATGCGCGCTCAAGGTGTTCCACAAAATTATGGATAATGCCGAGAAGCAGAAGTAACGCTTGATCGATAATTCTGTCGAGGGCCTGACCGCCCGTTACGGCGAACGCTGGCGCTGGCTGGCCGTTGCTACGGTTGTCCTTGGCACCATGGCCACGGTGCTCAGCGCCACGGTGGTGAATGTTGCGCTCCATGACATCATGATGGAGTTCGGCATTCGCCAGGGCCAGGTGCACTGGCTGGCCACCGGATTCATCGCCGCCATGACCACCACCATGCTGGCGTCCGCCTGGCTGCTGGACCGTTTTGGTGTGCGCCTGACCCTGGGTGTTGCCATGGCGGTGTTCACCGTCATATCCCTTGTCGGCGGCTTTGCCGAGTCTCCTGAACAGCTGATTGCCGCCAGAATAGGCCAGGGCGCCATGGCCGGGTTGATGCAACCCATGGGCATGTACCTGGTGTTCCGGATATTTCCGGCAGACAGGCGTGGTCAAGCCATGGGCATTTATGGCATGGGGGTGATTCTGGCACCGGCATTGGGCCCTGTGCTGGGTGGCTTTCTGGTGGACCAGTTCAACTGGCGCTATGTGATGTTTGCGCCGGCACCGGTCACCCTTCTGGGTGTCTGGATGGCCTGGCGGTTCCTGCCGCTGCCCCGCTCCCGCCCTGCGCCTTATCCCTTTGATCTGCCCGGTTTGTTACTGCTTGGGGCAACCATCGCCCTGACCCTCGATACCCTGACCCGAATGCAGGCCTGGCCAGGCCAGGAACTGCGAATCGTGATGCAATGGGCGTTGGCCCTTGGCCTTCTGTTCGCCTTTGTCTTTCGGGAACGCACGGCGAAGCATCCCCTGGTTAACCTGCTACTGTTGCGCCAACCGGTGTTTCTGTTCGCCACGCTGGGCGCCATGGCGCTTGGGCTGGCGCTGTTTGGCTCAACCTACCTGATTCCTCTGTTTGTGCAGACCACGCTGGGCTTCTCCGCGACGGAGGCGGGTCTGCTGATGCTGCCCGCCGGGGTGGTGCTGGGCATTGTTTTTCCACTGTCGGGCCGGCTGGCAGACAAGCGCAGCGCCCGCAGCCTGGTGCTGTTTGGAATCGCGGTGTTCGCCCTGTCTGCGGTCCTGTTTGCTCTGACCGGCCAGTACGCTGGGTTTGGCTGGCTGGTACTCTGGGCAGTGCTGGGCCGGATTGGGATTGGCTTTATGCTGCCGGCCCTGTCCACCGGTGCGCTGAATCCACTGCCCAAGGAACAGCTGGGCGCCGGGTCCAGCACCATCAATTTCGCCCGCCAACTCGGGGGTGCCCTGGGGGTAAATGTGGTGGCACTGACCATCGAGTTCGGTGAACACCAGGGCAGTGTGCCTACTGTGGCTGCGTTCGAGGCAGCCTGGTGGCTGGTAGCGGTGTTTGTGGCGTTGGCTGCCGTGCCGGTCTGGAAAATGCGGGTGTAAGGTGGCCAGTTGCCATTTCCGGCGGGATTCATTAGCATGTGGCCAACTTCGGGGGAGTAGCCTTCGCTTCTGGGTAACAGGAGCGGACGGTAGTCAACATACTTGGAGCTCATTCTCCATGGCTACCGTGTTCCGTGATTGATCGCGGAATTGGCAAGACCTGAGGCAGATCACCTCCACTGGGCGGAAGGTGAGCTGTCTCATGTCTGACGATTTCCGCCCTGAGGTCTCTTCGAATGGATGCGTTTCTCGCTTCAACCCTTGCCGTGGCCGTTGCCGAAATTGGCGACAAAACCCAGCTCCTGTCTCTTTTCCTGGTTGCCCGATACGCAAAGCGTACCCCTATCATTCTTGGTATTCTGGTTGCGACCGTGCTCAATCACGCGCTCTCAGCGTGGCTGGGGGCCTGGGTGGCCAGCTGGATTCCGTCCCAGTGGCTGCCCTGGATTCTCGCAGTGAGCTTTGTCGCCATCGCCCTGTGGTTGCTGATACCGGATAAAGACGACAGTGCCGAATCTCGGTTTCTCGGCATGGGCGCCTTCTGGGCTACTACGGTAATGTTCTTCCTGGCGGAGATAGGTGATAAAACCCAAGTGGCTACGGTGGTCCTGGCGGCAAGGTATACGGAAACGTTATGGGTTATCATCGGCACGACGGTAGGCATGCTCCTGGCCAATATTCCGGTGATCCTGGCAGGGCGCTGGCTAATGGAGCGAATGCCGCTGGCGACGGCCAGGATCAGTGCCAGCGTATTGTTTGTGGTGCTGGCGGTGGTAACGGTCTGGACCACCCTGGTGAACTCCTGACACGGAACCGTGTCTTTCAGAGCAGAGGCCCGGAATGAATGTTTATGGGAACTGGTTGATATGTGGTTGAAAAAATGTGTCGCCGTTCTGGTGTGCCTGATGTTCCTGGCGTCAGCTGTCAATGCTGCGCAGAACCAAAAGCCGTCAGACACTGCAACGGTGGAAAACGATCGTTCGCCCCGGGTACCAACTTTCGCTCTTAACGGCGATCTGGCGGGGGAGCTGCAGGTTTTCACGACCCGCTATGAGGATACCTTTGCTGCTATTGGCCATGATGAGGCTCTGGGTTACCTGGAGTTGGTGAAGGCCAATCCGGGTGTTGACCCCTGGTTACCGGGAGACGGCACGACCATTACCCTGCCGCGTATGTATGTTCTGCCCGATGCGCGCCGGGAAGGCATCGTGATTAACTTGGCCGAGTATCGGCTCTATTATTTCACCAACGATGGCGTTCAGGTGTATCCGGTGGGCATTGGGCGTGAAGAGAATCCGTCACCGCTAACCGACGCCGAGGTAACCATGCCACTGGAATCGCCTGCGTGGTATCCGCCGGCCAGTATCCGGGCATCCTATGAGGCCCGCGGAGAGTATCTGCCGCGTATGATCCCGCCCGGCCCGGATAATCCGCTTGGCACTCATGCCCTGATGTTAAGCGAGAAAGGCTATCTGATCCACGGAACCAATAAGCGTTTCGGTATCGGCTTGCCGGTCAGTGCCGGCTGTTTCCGTATGTACAACGAAGACATTTCCCGGTTTGTCTATCAGGTTCAGAAGGGCACGTCGGTCCAGATTATTCGCGAACCTGTCAAGCTTGGCTTGTCTGGCGGCGAGGTTTGGCTTGAAGTACACCGGCCCCATGAAGATTACTCGCCCGAGGATCGCGAACAGCTATGGCGTGTAACACTGGAAAAACTGGAAGCCTTCCGCCAGCAACACCCGGACGTGGAAGTCCAGCGCCGGTCCATCGAGCTGGTGGTGGATCAGGCCGATGGCATTCCCACTATGGTCGGTGAGCGGCTGACCCGGGTGGCTTCTGATAAGGGGCAGACGGAAAGCAACCCGGCAGAGCCTGCAGAGCCGGAGCAAAAGCTGTACTTTTGACCCCGGCGCCGCAACCAACAAAAACCAAACGGCAGGAGTACTCATGAGTCGTACTATACTGATTACCGGAGCCAGTTCCGGACTGGGTGAAGGCATGGCCCGGGAGTTTGCTGCCCGGGGTGATCACCTTGCCCTGTGTGCCCGTCGTACCGAGCGGCTGGACCAGCTCCGGGCCGAGCTGGAGGGCACCTATCCGGGAGTGAAGATCAGTGTGCGGGCCCTGGATGTGAATGATCACGCACAAGTGGCCGAGGTTTTTCAGGCTTTCCGGGAGGAGTTTGGTCAGCTCGACAGGATCATCGTCAATGCCGGGATTGGCAAGGGGCAGCCGCTGGGCACCGGGCGCTTTGATGCCAACCGGCAGACCGCAGAAACCAATTTTGTTTCCGCCCTGGCCCAGATAGAAGCCGCCATGGAGATTTTCCGGGCACAGAACCATGGTCACCTGGTTGCCGTATCATCGGTAACGGCTGTTCGGGGGATGCCGGGCAACGTCACCACCTATGCGGCGATCAAGGCCGGATTGGCGGCACTTTGCGAGGGTTTGCGTGTCGAACTGAAAAAGCGCCGGTCTCCCATTCGCGTGACCACGCTCTATCCGGGGTATATCCGGACTGAGATCAACGAAAAGGTCAAGAACACACCTTTCATTGTGGACGCCAAGACCGGATGCCGGGCCATGGTCCGTGCCATTGAGTCCGGCAAGGCCGAACGTTTTGTGCCAGGTTGGCCCTGGACGCCCATTGGTTTCATACTGAGGCGACTGCCGGAGTCCGTACTGGCCCGAATATTCTGATCACTCTGCCTGGGAGATCGCCATGACGCCAAACCCGATGCAACGTCAGAACCTCCGCTTGCCCCTCTGGTCCCTGATTTTTTTCCTGGGAGGGCTGCTGGGACTGATCGGGGCTTCCTGGCAGGCAATTGCCCAGCAGGACACGCCGAGAACGGCACTGGTATTGACGGTCGAGGGTGCTATCGGCCCGGCCACAATGGATTATGTCACCCGTGGCATCAGACGGGCCGAGCAGGAGAATGCTGGCCTGGTCATTCTGGAAATGGATACGCCGGGTGGCCTGATGGATTCCATGCGGGAAATCATCAAAACCATCCTCGCCTCCGAGGTGCCGGTGGCAACCTACGTGTCACCCCAGGGCGCCCGCGCCGCCAGTGCCGGTACCTTCATCCTCTACGGCAGTCATATTGCGGCTATGGCGCCCGCCACCAACCTCGGTTCGGCAACGCCGGTTCAGATGGGCGGCCTGCCAGGCTCGCCAGAGCAAGAACCGGAGCAGCCCGCCGGGGACGACGAAGCTTCAGAGACCAGTGCCGACGACTCGGCCGCCGAACCACAGAAACGCCGGGGCGACACGGCGATGGAGCGTAAGGTTCTGGAGGATGCCGTCAGTTATATCCGTGGCTTGGCCGAGCGCCATGGTCGGAATGCCGACTGGGCGGAAGAGGCCGTCCGCGAAGCCGTCAACCTCGGCGCAACCGAGGCGCTGGAACTGAATGTTATCGATGTCGTGGCGCCTAACCTCCGCGAATTGCTGGAGGCCATTGATGGTCGCACCGTGCAGATGGCCACCGGCGAGCGGGAGCTGGTCACGGCGGACCTGGAACTGGTCCGTTCAGAACCGGATTGGCGAACCCGGTTACTGTCGGTGATCACCGATCCGAACGTCGCCTATTTCCTGATGATCATCGGTTTCTACGGCATTATCTTTGAACTGTCGAATCCCGGTGCCGTGTTCCCCGGGGTGATCGGTGCTATCTGTCTGATACTCGCGTTGTTTGCATTTCAGGTGTTGTCGGTGAATTACGCCGGCCTTGCCTTGATCCTATTGGGGCTGGCGTTCATCGTGGGGGAAGCCTTCATGCCTAGTTTCGGCATTCTTGGTGTCGGTGGCATAGTCGCCTTTGTCACGGGATCGGTGATTCTGATGGATGGCAGCCACTCGGATATCTCATTGCCCACCGTTGGCGGCACGGCTGTTGTGGCGGGCGGGTTTATTCTCTGGACGGTTACCCGCTTCATCGGTTTGCGACGCCGTACGCCGGTCAGTGGCAGCGAACACATGGCTGAGGAAAAAGGCGTGGCACTGGACGACTTTGAATCTTCTTATGACGGCTACAAGGGCCATGTCCGAGTCAGTGGGGAGCGTTGGAATGCCCGTTGTCCGCATCAGATCACCAAGGGCACGCAGGTGCAGGTAAACGGTATGGAGGGGCTGACCCTTCTGGTTGAAGCCAGGCCTGATTCTGATCAAGGTCATTGAACGAGCAATTCGTACTAACCAACGGCAAATCAAGGAGGCCGTATGAACCTGGGTGACATTATTCCCTATATTGCACCGACTGTGGTGCTGCTTCTGATTCTCGGTTCCGCCATCAAGATCCTGCCGGAATACGAGCGCGGTGTGGTGTTTTTCCTGGGCCGCTTTCAGGGTGTCAAAGGCCCCGGCCTGATCATCGTCATCCCCGGAATTCAGCAAATTGTCCGGGTGGATCTGCGGGTGATCACCCTGGATGTCCCAAGCCAGGATGTTATTTCCAAAGACAACGTGACGGTCAGAGTAAATGCAGTGCTGTACTTCCGCGTGGTTGACCCCGAGAAGGCGATTATCCGGGTCGAAGACTATGGCGCTGCTACCAGCCAGTTGGCGCAAACAACCTTGCGCTCTGTGCTCGGCAAACACGATCTCGATGAAATGCTGTCTGAGCGAGACAAGCTGAATTCGGATATTCAGGAAATCATTGATTCCCAGACCGAGGATTGGGGTATCAAGGTGGCCAATGTGGAAATCAAACACGTTGACCTGAATGAGTCGATGATTCGTGCGATTGCCCGCCAGGCAGAGGCAGAGCGCGAGCGTCGCGCCAAGATCATTCACGCAGAGGGCGAATTGCAGGCTTCCAAAAAGCTGGTCGAGGCCGCAGAGGTGATGTCTGTGAATTCCGGCGCCATGCAGTTGCGTTATCTGCAGACCCTGTCAGACATGAGCAACAACAACTCCTCCACGATTGTGTTCCCGCTACCGATGGACATGATGAAAACCTTTATGCAAAACCAGCAACAGAAGGCTTCCGGCAACCCGGAGGGGTAAGACAAAACATTTTGAGCGAGCACAAAAAAGGCCGGTTGAACCGGCCTTTTTTGCTAAACGGCAGCCTTACTTCTGGCTGGCACGCTCGAGCATGCGCTTGGCGCGCTCGTTCGCTTCGTCAGCGGACTTCTGAGCAGCACGGGCAGCAGCCAGGGCTTCTTCAGCAGTCTGCTGAGCAGTGCGAGCGGAGCTTGCAGCGCTGTTAGCAGTGTTCAGAGCGTTGTTAGCAGTTTGCTCGGCGGAGCTTGCAGTCGCATTGGCCTCGTCGATAGCGCCCTGCTCAGTGGTGGCACAGCCTGCAGTCAGAGCAGCGGCCATTGCAAACCCGGCGATCGTCAGTTTACGCATGGTAAATCCCCTTATTGGTCGTTTTATTTCCTGTGATCCAGAAGTCATTAAGACGACTTCCTGTCAGCTAAGCCCGATAGGCGTTGACTACCGGAGTCGTCAAACAGTGTAAAACACTCAGAGACAAAATGTTAACTAAGGATACGTAAATTTTCTTAGGCTATGACAACAACTTAATACTCCCGTCATGAACGGGGTGGGTTCTGCGATCAGGGAAGAATCCGAATGGGGGTGCCGTTATCGACCAGTGCCCAGATCTCATCCATCTCTTCATTGGTGACCGCAATACAGCCTTCGGTCCAGTCCAGGCCGGTATACGCGAAGGCAAGGTCGCCCGCTTCGTTGGGCAGTCCGTGGATCATGATGCTGCCGCCGGGATTGAGCCCCCAGGCTTCGGCCAGCTCCCGGTCACGGGCGTTCGGGTAGGATATATGGATGGACTTGTAGAAATCGCTGTTCGCGTTGCGCCAATCGAGAATGTAATCCCCTTCTGGCGTTCGCTTGTCACCCTCATACAGCTTGTGTCCTACCGGATTGCCTCCCAGTGAAATCCGATAGCTGCGCACCTTGTGCTCACCGCTCAACAGATAAAGCCTGCGCTCACTTTTGCGCACCAGAACCTTGGTGATGTTCAGGTGGTCTTCCAGCGTTGGTTCGCTGCCAGGCATGGCCATGCGTGTATCAGCCCGGGCCAGCAACTCCGAGCTACTGGCCATGGCAGGCAATAAGACAACTAACAGTGATAGAAAAACTCTGAAGATCATGATGCTGGCACAGGTCGCTGGATGGTTAAACTTTGTTCACGTGTGTTTATAACATAGCCAGCAAGGGGATTGATAAGGGGTTTTGTTACGGTTTTTGGTTTTCCTGCACAAACCGGACGGGCGTCACGCATCCATTTTCAGGCCAACCTTGGTTACCCGGTCGGCTTCGGTGGCCCGGGCCACGAGCGTTACTGGCCCCAATATGACGGTGTCGCCAACAACTGGATGCCCCTTGGTGCGTTTGGCGAAACACTCGGCCAGCGACAACTCGGGAGGCAACTCGTCGAACTCGATACCATAGACCTGTTCCACATCGCCGAGCAGGGCATCTCCGTTCAGCACGAAGTCGCCGAAGAAGGCTCGCTCTGCCAGGTGTTTCGGAGCTTGCCGCCCGCTCAATGCCTTGCCGAGATCGGGTAGAACCGACGGCGTGGCGAACATGGCCAACATATCGCCGGCGGTCACTTCGAGGTCCTTTGTGGGCTGAAGGCACTTGCGGTCGCGAAACACCCCGGCCACGGCGGTGTTTTCCGGCAGGCGCAGCTGGCCAAGGGCTCTGGGCTTGTCCCAACCCTTTCCCCGGAGCGGAAACAGCATCAGCTCATGGTCGCCAGCGGCAGGTGCATCCAGTGGTAGCCGACGGTAGGGATCTTCGCCAGCGGGAACTTCAAGCCGCAACTTGCGGGCGAGAGGTGCCATGGTGGTGCCCTGCACAATCAGCGACACCAGAACGATAAAGAACGCCGCATGGAACACCAGTTGCGCATCCGGCAGGTCGGCAATGATCGGGAACAGCGCCAAAACAATGGGCACCGCGCCTCGCAGGCCCACCCAGCTGATAAAGCCCAGCTCCCGCCGGTTGAAGCCGAATGGCCAGAGCGTGATCAGCACGGTTAATGGCCGAATAACAAAGATAAGCGCCAGAGCCAGCACCAAACCGGCGCCTGCCAGGGGGATCAGGTCTGATGGGCTCACCAGCAGGCCGAGCATCAGGAACAGGCACAGCTGTGCCAGCCAGGCCATGCCGTCGTGCACCTGAAGAATCATCGGCATCATCCGGACATGACGGTTTCCAATGACCACACCGCACAGGTAAATGGCGAGGAATCCGCTGCCTCCGACAGCGTTGGTGGCTGAAAACACCGAAATGCCGGCCGCACCCACCAGCAGGGGGTACAGCGCGGGGGTCAGGCGCATCCGATTGGCCAGTTCCACCACCAGAAAGCCACCCAGAACGCCGGCTGCGGCGCCGATGCCGAACTGTTGTACCAGCATGATCAGGCCCGAGAGAATGGACCCCTGCTCATGTTGGCCAATCAAGGTCACCAGCATCAGGGTGAGGAAAATGGCCATCGGGTCGTTACTGCCAGATTCGATCTCAAGGGTGGCACTGACCCGCTCGTTCAGGTGCAGGCCCCGGCCCTGCAGCAGAGAAAAGACAGCGGCGGCATCGGTTGAGGAAATAATGGCCCCGATCAACAAAGCCATCATCCAATGCAAATCGAATACCCACCATGCCACGATGGCCGCGCCACCCGCGGTCAGGGCAACGCCAAGGGTGGCAAGTACCAGGGCTGGCCGCAGACCTACCCGGAAGGTCTCTACCCGGGTGCGCATGCCGCCATCCAGCAGGATAACGGCCAGTGAAAGATTGGCGATAAGAAAAGCCAGCTCAAAGTTATTGAACTGGATGCCGCCCGGTCCGTCTTCGCCCATCATCATGCCAACAGCCAGAAAAACCAGCAGCACCGGCATGCCGACCCTGCTTGAAAGCGGGCTGAGAACGATGCTGAACACAAGCATCAAGGCGCCAATCAGAGTAAACGTGGGATCCATCAGACTCCTGACCAAAGGGACTTGCCCGGACGCTGGTCCGGGCCTATATTGCTGTGGCAATCATTATGCAGGCGGGCGTAGCTCAATGGTAGAGCAGAGGCTTCCCAAGCCTACGACGTGGGTTCGATTCCCATCGCCCGCTCCAGCCTCACACGCTAAGCAGTGGTTCGCTCAATGCAACTTCAGGCGAGGATGCATCGCTCGGCTGATCTTGTCCATCAGCCAGATAATGCCCGTGCGCACAAACCCGTGCAGGGCGACCTGGTGCATTCGATACAGCGATACGTAGAATAGCCGTGCGACCTTGCCCTCGATATACATACTTCGGCCTGACAAGTTGCCCATCAGGTTACCGACAGTGGTGTAACGGCTGAAATTGATCAGTGAGCCATGGTCATTGTAGACAAAGGCCACTGGGTCTTTGCCTTCCAGGCGGTTGCACAGCGTCTTGAACAGGGCATCGGCCTGCTGATGGGCGGCCTGGGCCCGTGGTGGCACGGGATGGTCGGAATCGGGCTGCGGGCAGGCTGCGCAATCACCGAAGGCAAAGATGTCGGTATCCCGTGTGGTTTCGAGGGTTTGCTTCACCAACAGCTGATTGCTGCGATTGGTTTCCAGGCCGCCGAGTTCCGCCAGAAACGGGGGGGCCTTGATGCCCGCGGCCCAGATGGTCATTTCGGATGGCAATTCGGTGCCGTCTTTCATGACCAGGCTGTTTTCGCGCACTTCGCTGACTGGCTGCCCGGTCAGTACTTTCACCTTCTGGCGTTCCAGTTCACGGGTGGCTGCCGCTGACAGGCGCCCGGGCAGGGCCGGCAAAATCCGGTCTGCCGCTTCGATCACGCTGATGGAAACATCCGAGGACTGCAGGTGGTTCATGCCGTAGACCGGCAATTCCCTGGATGCCAGTCGCAGCTCGGCAGCCAGCTCCACACCCGTGGCGCCAGCGCCGATGATGCTGATGTTCAGAGTATGGGGTTTGCCCTGATTGGCCTCGTGGTTCTTGCGCAGGAAGGCGTTGAGCATCAGGTTATGGAATCGCCTTGCTTGCCTGAGGCTGTCGAGAAACAGGCAGTGTTCCTGGGCGCCGGGTGTGCCAAAATCGTTGGCTGTACTGCCCACGGCGATCACCAGGGTGTCGTATTGAATCCGACGCTCGGGCACCACCTCGTGGCCCTCTTCGTCCAGGAACGGCGCGATGATGATTTCCTTGGCCGCCCGATCAAGGCCGTTCATGCGCCCCAGCTGAAATTCATAGTGATGTTTCCGTGCGTGGGCCCGGTAATTAATTTCGTTGGCACTGGCGTCCAGTGAGCCGGAGGCCACTTCGTGCAGCAGAGGTTTCCAGACGTGGGTCAAGCCGGCGTCGACCAGGGAGATGCGAGCCTTGTTCTTCTTGCCGAGTTTGTTGCCGAGGCTGGTGACCAGTTCCAGGCCTCCGGCGCCACCGCCGACGACGACAATGTGATGCAGGTTTTCCATAACAGTCAGACCTTCAGAAGATGAGAGCCAAGCGCTCTCGCGGGAAAACGCTTGGCTGTCTGCTCTGATCAGTCTGACCTGTGAACACAAAAGGTAGGCTGCTAACTCCGTTATACTAACGTTGACGGCCCGGGATGACAATTGGACAGAAGTGTTGCCTGGCGGGTGCTTTGGGTTACACCTGAGCGCAGAAGCCGTGTTTTCCGCCGCTAGTTTGCTAATCTGGACAAAGACCTGACGTGGTTGATAAAACCGGAACACCGGCCGGTCCCGTATCATTCGGCGATGGCTGAATTAATCAAAAGCCGCTCGACAGGAGAGACGATCGTGAAACTAGAGGTTCGTGGTGTAGAAGAGGGACAACCCATTCCAGAGAAGTTTGCCTTTGGGGTTTTCAGCGAGCAGGACCACATGAGCTTTGGCCCCAACCGAAACCCCGAGTTGGTCTGGTCTGGGGCACCGGAGGGTACGAAGAGTTTTGTGGTGATGATGTTTGACCCGGACGTGCCCAGCGTAGCCGATGATGTGAATCAGGAAGGCAAAACGGTGCCCGCCGACCTGCCCCGGGTGGATTTCTTCCACTGGTTGCTGACAGACATTCCAGCCAATATCGGCCGCATCCCGGAAGGCGAGGACAGTGACGGCGTGTTGCCCAAGGGCAAGGACCATGGGCCGGGTCCGATTGGCGTTCGGGGCGTGAATAATTACACCCAGTTCCTTGCCGGCAACCCGGACATGGCGGGCACCTATGCCGGATATGACGGCCCCTGCCCGCCCTGGAACGACGAGATCATCCACCACTACCATTTTGAAGTGCACGCGCTGGATGTCGAAAGCCTGGGGCTGGAGGGTGAATTTGACGGCAACGATGTACGCCAGGCCATGGCCGGGCACGTGCTGGCCAGTGCGCGGGTGACCGGCACTTACACCCTGAATCCGGACCTGCGTTAATGCCGTTGGTTGCCGGGCTGATGGTTTAGCGCCCGGCTTCATAAAACTGACTTGCCATTGTCACCCGGGTGTCACCGGAGCTTGCCAAGGTTGTTACAGGAAACCGAAGGCAGGCCTGACACCACGGGAGGCAACATGCGAGCGTATCGCAGCGTATTCATTTCCGACGTTCATCTGGGAACGGCCGATTGCCAGGCCGACTACCTGCTGGATTTCCTCAACAACGTTCGCTGCCAGACGCCAGGCTGTTGTTCAGTTCTGTGCTTTATAAGCTTCCAGAATCGCCGCCATGTCGTCGCCGAGCTGCTCCAGCTCGGTGGCCGACAGGTTGCGCTCAGCCATGGAGCGCAGCCCCATAATCTGGCTCTGAAGCAGCCTCGCCAGCCGCCGGCAATCGGTTTTGGCGGCAATTTCTCCCTGAGTCCTCGCACTTTCCAGCAGCTCGGCAAAGGACGTTTCAATAGCGGCCAGCACACTCTGGGCCTGTGAATACAGTGCCGGGTTGGTGCTGCTGGCCTCCAGCAGGGTTTTCACGATCAGGCAGGCGCGTGCGGGGGCGCAGTCAACGTCTGTGCAGCTGCTCGCGATTTTCCGAAGATACGCCTGCAACCCTTCGACAATGCTGTCATAGCCGGCCATGTGCTCTGAAAGATCAACCCCGCCCTGTTGGGCGTAACTGGCCAGGGCTTCAGAAAACAGGCCATCTTTACTGCCAAACGTGGCGTAGATGCTGCCCGGGCGCATATCCAGCGCCTGCTCAATCTGCTTCATTGAACTGCCGTGATAGCCCTTGTGCCAGAACAGACTGACGGCCTTGGCCAGGGCTGTATCCCGGTCATAGCTTGGAGGTCTTGGCATAACAACACCGCCTTCGTGTGAGCTTTGAATGTTCACTCAATTATAGCTTGAGTGACTGATCAAAAACAGCTGAGCTACCGTAACCGGCACGTACTGAAAGTGGTCATGACGTTGTCCCAGAAAATCATGAGTAACTACATCAATCACATCGCCAACAAGCCGGTAGATGGCCGTTTCAATTGAACTACCTTGATTACGCCCGCAGACTGGAGAGTCCAGCCAGAAGTCAGGGATGGTGAGGCTGGGCCCACCCTTTTGTTGTTATTGATTTAGTTGCAGCCAACGGGCCAGCCTTGAGCCGGGGCGTCGGCTGATCGACCAGGGTAACCATACCATGGCGGCCAGAATTGCAGCGCCGGCCAGCACGGTCAGTATGGGATTTAGCCTAAAGGTGTTCCCCAGCCCGGCGAAGACCACTGTCATCGGGAGCATGCCGAGCAGAGTCGCGATGGCAAAACGCCAGGCTTTAATGGCAGTAACGCCGGCGGCATAGCTGATCAAAGCAAAGGAAAATACAGGAATCAGCCGGGTCAGCAGAATTGCGATGGTCAGAAAACGCTGAGACCCATCCTGAGCCAGCACGGGGTTGTCGGGGAACCGTTTGCAGATGGCATCGCGGCCAAGGCTTCGGGCAATCCAGAAGGCCGCCATGGCGCCGACCAGCGCGCCGGTCGCCGCGATCGCTGTGCCCCACACAACGCCGAAGGCAAGTCCGGCGGTTGCGCTGACAGGTAGGGTTGGGATGGGGCCCACCACCACCGCGATGATCATCAACATCATCAGCAGGAGAGGACCGATTGCGCCTTGGCTACCAAGCCAGGCGGACAGTACATCCGGAGAAAGGTTCGTTGGCATACCCAGGTTCTGTAACAACCACCAGGATGCTGTCAGCGCAACAAGAACCACGACCAGAATTGTGATTCTGAGAGTCATTGAACAACCTTCAAGGAAGTGGCGGGTTAGCTCTGGGATAACGGGGCTTATTACTCAAGCAAGAGCGTGTCGTATCAGTGAAACCTAGGATATCACTATGACTGAGGCGTGTCGTTCGAGTCGTTTGGGCCTGTGGCTTGAGTCTTCAGAGCCTCGGAAACCC
The DNA here is from genome assembly GCF_001574445.1 of Marinobacter excellens LAMA 842. Classification (NCBI taxonomy): domain Bacteria; kingdom Pseudomonadati; phylum Pseudomonadota; class Gammaproteobacteria; order Pseudomonadales; family Marinobacteraceae; genus Marinobacter; species Marinobacter excellens. Next base: position 153,826 of record NZ_LOCO01000005.1, on the reverse strand, counting down.
GCTCATCAATCCGGCGAAGGAATTCCTCGTCTGCGCGCCCCGAGGAGTGCGCCCTCAGCAGGTTGTTACTGGCCCTCAAATTGCCAATAAACGTCCGGCAGTCCTTGCACATCATCAGGTGCATTTTCACCGTCAGATTCTGGCGGCCGCTGAGTTCGCCATCGATGTAATCACTGGCGATTTCGGCCAGGCCCCTGCACATTAACATTCGCCGGTCTCCTGGAAAGTCTCCACCATGAGAAAGATCTTCTGCCTCGCTCGGTGTATCAGCACACGCAGGTTAGAGGCACTGACATCCAGAATGTTACAGACATCATCCGATTTGTGCTGGTGGGCTTCATAGAGCATAAGCGCTGAACGCTGGGTTTCCGGCAGGGCGGACAAATGTTTGTCCAGGCAATCGCTGAGGGCACCATTTTCCATCAGATTGTCGGCTGAGTCATGGAACTGAAGCTTTGGGGGCAGGTCCCAACGACCTTTGGCGTTGAAACGGTCGGCCAGTTCCGGTTCCAGGCTTTCCGAGAAATCCGTGGCCACTTCCCGATTGCTTGAGCGCAGTTTGTTTTTGCACCGATTGGCAACGATGCGGTGCAGCCAGGTTCTCAGGCCAGAACGGCCCTCAAACTTCTGGATAGCGTCTATCACGGTTACCCAGCAGTCCTGGACAACCTCTTCCGCGCTGGAGTGGTCCAGGTAAAACCGGGCCACGGCGAGCATGCCCGGTGAGTATTCACGTACTGCCCGGCGATAGGCGCTGGGCTCGCCCTGCTTGAGGTCGTCGATCAGTGATGTTTCAACTTCAGGGCGTGCCGCTGTGTCCATGGGTTTCCGTCCCTTGTTGCTGTCAGTATGGCTGTTTGTCTTTGTATAGTGTTTCGGAATCGGTAAAAGTTCCGGTATTCTGTAGCGAATGCTCAAAAATAATAGTTCAGGGGCGGTGTAACATCCAGCCGGTGATCGTGTCTTGGCTATAACAGCGTATTGGTTTATTCAATTCTTACAGGCATGGATATGAATCGCAGCAAGCTTTTACTTCTTCTGATTATCGCCGTCATCGTGGGGGGCTTTCTCGGACTCGACGGTCACAAACTTCTGACTCTGGAAAACCTGCAGTCGCACCAGAGTGCCATCGGGCAGTGGATTGACCAGAATCTGGTATTGGCCGTCACAGGTTACGCGGTTATCTATGTGGTTGTGACTGCCCTGTCTCTGCCCGGAGCCACCATCATGACTCTGGCCGGCGGAGCCTTCTTCGGCAACCTTTACGGTTTGGCGGCGGTCTCCATTGCGTCGACCGTGGGCGCATCCCTGGCCTTTCTGGTTGCCCGATTCCTGATGCGGGATACCCTGCGTAAGCGCTACGCGGAAACCGTATCCAAAATGGACCGTGGCATCGAGAAAGACGGCGCCTTTTATCTGGCCACCCTGCGCCTGGTGCCGGTGTTCCCCTTCTTCCTGATCAACCTGGCCATGGGCCTGACCGCGATGAAGCTGCGCACCTATGCTCTGGTGAGTTGGATTGCCATGTTGCCGGGCACTTTTGTTTATGTGAATGCCGGCACCCAGTTGGGTCAGATCCAGTCCACCGGTGACATTGTGTCGGCCAACCTGCTGCTGTCCTTTGCCCTGTTGGGGCTGTTCCCGCTGATCGCCAAGTTTGTGGTGGGCTTTATCCGCCGCCGCAAGGTCTATGCCGGCTGGCAGAAGCCGGATCATTTCGACTACAACCTGCTAGTGATCGGCGGTGGTTCGGCCGGGCTGGTGTCGGCCTACATTGCGGCCGCGGTGAAGGCCAAAGTGGCGCTGATTGAAAAGCACAAAATGGGCGGCGACTGCCTGAACACCGGCTGCGTGCCTTCCAAGGCTTTGATCCGCAGTGCCAAGGCGGCGGATACCCTGCGCCATGCCAATCGTTACGGGCTGGAGTCGGTGCCGGTAAAAGGCTCGTTCAAGAACATCATGAATCGGGTCAAGGATGTCATCGCAAAAGTGGAGCCCCACGATTCCCCGGAACGCTATCGGAAGCTGGGTGTGGACTGCATTTCCGGCGAGGCGAGTTTCGTGTCGCCCTGGGAGCTGGAGGTGAAACACAATGATGGCCGCACCGAACGCCTCACTGCCCGCAGCATCATCGTCGCCACCGGTGGCAAACCTGCCGTGCCACCCATTCCCGGCCTGAACGACATGCAGCCGCTGACCTCCGATAATTTGTGGGAACTGGAGGAGCAACCGCAACGCCTGCTCGTGCTCGGTGGTGGCCCCATTGGCTCGGAACTGGCGCACGCGTTCGCCCGGCTTGGCTGCCATGTGACCCAGGTGGAAAAAGGCGAGCGATTGCTGGCAAAAGAAGATGCTGATGTCTCGGAGCTGGTACTCAAACAGTTTGAATCCGACGGAATTGACGTCCGGTTGAAACATTCCGCTGCCGAGTTTCGTATAGAGGATGGAGAGAAGGTCGCCTATTGCGATTATGAAGGCGAGACAATACGGCTTCCCTTTGATCAAGTTTTGGTGGCGGTGGGGCGCGCGGCGAATACCTCCGGCCTGAACCTGGAAGCGATTGGCGTGGACACCTTGCCGAACGGAACTGTGCCGGTGGAAGACGACATGAGCTTGCGTTATCCCAACGTGTTTGCTTGCGGCGACGTGGCCGGCCCGTACCAGTTCACCCATGCGGCCGCCCATCAGGCCTGGTACGCGGCGGTGAACGGTCTGTTTGGCCAGTTCAAGCGCTTCAAGGTGGATTACCGGGTAATGCCCTGGGTGACGTTTACCTCTCCGGAAGTGGCCCGGGTTGGTTTGAGTGAAGCGGAGGCTCAGCAGCAAGGGGTTGCCTACGAGGTGACTCGCTATGCCCTGGACGATCTGGACAGAGCCATCGCCGAGAGCGAAGACCACGGCTTCATCAAGGTGCTCACGCCGCCGGGCAAAGACAAGATTCTGGGGGCCGTGGTGGTGGGTGCCCATGCAGGAGAAATTCTTGCCGAGTTCACGCTGGCGATGAAACATGGCCTGGGGCTGAACAAGATTCTGGGCACCATTCACCCGTACCCCACCTGGAACGAGTCAGCCAAGTACGCGGCGGGTGAATGGAAGCGGGCCCATGCGCCCGAAGGCATTCTGAGGCTGCTGGAGAAGCTCCACGGCTGGCGCCGTGGTGGCAAAAATACAAAAGCATTGAGGAGCACCTATGCCCCTGACTGAAACCCGACCGGCACGCAGTAAACGCATTCCGGCCGTGGAAGTGCTGGAACCCCGGGCATTCGACAGCTGGACCCACACCCGCAACGGCGACCCCCGGGGATACATCGACGCGGACAAGCTCAAGGAGCTGTGGATTCACACGGGCACCGCCTGCAACCTGGCCTGCCCCTTCTGCCTGGAAGGTTCACACCCCGGCGATGGTCGCATTCCGGGCATGAAGCTCAGCGATGTGAAACCGTTTATCCACGAAGCCATCGACATGGGCGTGGAGCAGTTCTCCTTCACCGGCGGAGAGCCGTTCGTGATCCGGGATTTCGTGAATATCCTGGATTACGCCAGCCAGCACCGGCCCTGTTTTGTGCTGACCAACGCCACCGAGCCGCTGCATAAACGGCAACACCAGGTGTTGCCGTTACTGGACAACCCCTACCCGATTCACTTCCGGGTCAGCCTGGATTTTCCGGATCGCGCACGGCACGACAAAGATCGCGGCGAAGGCAGCTTTGCCCAGGCACTGGACGGTATCCAATGGCTGATCGAACAAGGTTTCAAGGTGTCCATCGCCCGGCAGACCGACCCCGGCGAAAACCCGGTGGAGGTGGAAGCCGCGTTCCGTGAGATTTTCCGTCAGTGGAACATTCCGGAGAACCTGGCGTTTACCGCGTTTCCGGACCTGGGCACGCCGGGATCTGAAGACGGCAGCCCGGAGATTACCGAGACTTGCATGGAGAAGTACCCGACCAAAGAGGCCCGTTCCCACTTCATGTGCACCTACACGCGGATGCTGGTGAAGAAGGGCGATCAGGTTCGGGTGTATGCCTGCACGCTGGTGGATGATGACCCGCAGTACGACTTGGGCGGCACGCTGGCTGAGAGCATGGACGAGCGGATTATGTTGCGGCATCACCGGTGTTTTTCCTGTTACCGGTTTGGGGCTAGTTGTTCGGCGCCCGGTTGATGTCTTGTTTCGGAGTTCTGGGGTTCTGGAGCTTTGGAGTTACGGCTGTTGGGGTTGGGGGATGCCCTCCAAAACAAAAATCGTGGATTTTTTAATGGTTTTGGAGGGCATCCCCCAACCCCAACAGCCTTGTTGAATACCGGTGGTGTACCGGAAAGCTGTTATCGATGTCGGGGGCGTTGAGCGGTGGAGGGGGTTCCAAAACCATTAGAAAATCCACGATTTTCGTTTTGGAACCCCCTCCACCGCTCAATGACCTGCACCAAAACAATGGAATAAAAAAATGAACTTTACTGAAGCCTCCCTGTTCTGGGGATTTCTGTTGGTCTACGGCGTGGTTATGTACGTGCTGTCGCCCAAGAGCAAGAACGCCAATTCGTTTTACAAAGGCGCAGATGACCACGGCAACCCGGTGGGCCAGTGGTCGCTCACGGCGAGTATCTTTATCAGCTGGATCTTTGCCAAATCGGTGACCAACGCCGCCAACCTCGGCGCCGCTTATGGCGTGGTCGGTGGCCTGGCCTACGCCAGTTACTGGTTGTCGATTCCGGTGGCGGGTTACGTTATCTACCTGATCCGTACCCAGACCGGGGCCAGGAGCCTGCAGGATTTCCTGACCTCCCGGTTTGGACGGTTCGCAGCGCTGGCGTTTGCGGCGGCGATCCTCATCCGGTTGTATAACGAAGTCTGGAGTAACACCGCCGTGGTCGGTGGGTATTTCGGCCTGCCTGGTGAGTGGGAATACTACGCTGCGGCGATGCTGTTTACCGTTTTTACCCTGGCGTACAGCCTTAAAGGCGGGCTTCGGTCTTCGATCTTTACCGATGTGATTCAGGCCTTTGTGTTCGTGTTCTTCGTCGGGGCGGTGTTGTTCCTGATTATTCCGGCCAACGATACCAGCGCGCTGCTGACCAACGGCGAGTTCCGCCTGAACGCCGGCTTCGATCTGCTGCTGGTGGCTTTGTTGCAGCTGTTCAGTTACCCGTTCCATGACCCGGTGCTGACCGACCGGGGCTTTGTGAACAAGGAAAAGACCATGCTCAAGAGCTTCGTGGTCGCGGGTCTTCTTGGCTTTGTGGCAGTGTTTATCTTCAGTCTGGTGGGCGTGCATGCGCGTCTCAATGGCATTGAAGCCATGGGTAATGCGCCGGCCGCCGTCGGGCAATCGCTCGGGTTGGCGGCGTTGTTCTTTATGAGCGTCATCATGATGACTTCGGCCGGTTCAACGCTGGATTCCACCTTCAGTTCGCTGGCGAAATCCCTGGCGGTGGATCTGCCCCGCCTGGCCCGTCGTGCTCAGGATAAGTTGCCGAGTGTTCGCATGGGAGCTGTGGTCATGGTTGTGTTTGCCTTGCTCGGCAATCTACCGATGTTCGCAGGCACTGACATCCTCAAGGCCACAACTATTTCGGGCACCATGGTGATGGGCCTGGCGCCGGTGTTCCTGTTTTATGGCTTTACCCAGTGGTCGCCCTGGAGCTTTCACCTCAGTTTCTGGACCGGGCTCGGGTTGGGTGTTCTGCTGGCGGCGGGCCTCATTCCCTCCAGCTGGGCGATTGGTGATGGTGCCTACGCCATGTTGCTGGGTGTGAATGCCTACGGCTTTCTGATCTGTACGGCGTGTTTCTTCCTGCCTTTGCTGCTGCGGCGCCTGGCCGGAAAGTCTGTGGTTGCTGAGGGCGCGTGATAAAACGGGAGGGATCAGGCAATGGCTGACACAGAAGGGCGCAGCTGCCCGCTGGCTTACCGCTACCGGCCGGAAGCGCTTTGCGGGGAGCCCTCCCATGCCTCCGAGAGTGTGCTGTATATCGTCGGCGGGCTGTACGGCAACCCCTTTGCCCTGGACGAAATCGAAGCCATGGCGCAGGCGGAGGAGCGCCATGGTCACCGGGTCAAACTGGTGTTCAATGGCGATTTTAACTGGTTCAACGCCGACGACACCTTGTTCCGGGAGATCAACAGCCGGGTTCTGGACCATACCGCGGTTCTCGGCAATGTGGATTATGAGCTATCGCTTCCCAATGCCGGAGCGGGCTGTGGTTGTGCCTACCCGGAGTACGTGGATCAAGGTGTGGTGGCGCGTTCGAACCAGATGATGGAACGCCTGCAGGCGCTGGCGGACCAACACCCCGATATCCAAAAGAAACTCTCGCTATTACCAAGATACCGCTGCCTGATCTTTGGAGGCCTAAAGATTTTGGTGTTGCATGGTGACCCTGAGTCGCTGGCGGGCTGGGGGTTGTCCCATGAAGCATTCACCGCCGGTAACGACCGGCAGTTGGTCAGTTGGTTTCGCACCACCGGTGCCGATGTGATCGCGTGCACTCACACCTGCCTGCCGGTTCTCTGGTCTGGAGAAGTGGATGGGCGCCCTTGCCTGGTGACCAATAACGGCGCGGCGGGGATGGGTAACCTGCGCTCTGACCCACGCGGTTTGATTACCCGTCTTGGCTTTACGAGCCCCTTCTCTGAGCCTGTGGCGGGCTTGGCGCGGCCCGGTTTGCACGTTTCCCTGATGCCTGTGGCTTACGATGTGAATGCCTGGCTGTCACAGTTTGACCGGCTGTGGCCGGAAGGCTCGCCTGCGGCAGTGTCTTATCGGAGCCGCCTGGTGGGTGGAACCAGTCTGGATCCTGGCAATGTGGTTTTTCCTTCCATTCCGTAACCAGTCTGTCACTGGCGAATGCTTCAATTCGGTCTATTCTGAAAGAATCGAACCCCGGTAGTTCTTGGTGGCTGTTGGGGGCGACTTGAAATATATTTTGTGGTCTATATAATTCAACTCTAACTTTTGAAGCGAATTGATCACGTTATGACATCAGAAGGATCGAATACCACCGCCATCACCTTGCGCAAACCTACCAAGGATGATGGCTTCAGGCTCCACCAGCTGGTTGCGGAATGTCCGCCGCTGGACCCCAACTCGATTTACTGCAACCTGTTGCAGTGCAGCCACTTTGCCGAGACCGGCGTGGCGGCGGAGAAGGACGGCGATCTGGTCGGCTTTATCTCCGGATACATCCCTCCCCAACAGCCCGAGACCGTGTTTGTCTGGCAGGTGGCGGTTCACGAGAAAGGTCGTGGACAGGGCCTCGCCAAGCGGATGCTGAAGGAAATTGTGGGTCGCGAAGCGTGCAAGAATGTCACGCATCTGGAAACCACGATTACCGAAGACAATGAAGCCTCCTGGGCGCTGTTCCGCTCTTTTGCACGTGATCTGGGAGCCGAGCTCACCTATCACGAGCACTTCGAGAAAGAGACCCACTTTGGCGGCAAGCACGACTCCGAGTTCCTGCTGCGCATCGGGCCCTTCACGAAGCCTGTCTGAGTGCCCTGATTCACCAATGTGAATCGCCGATAGCGACTAGAAACAGCCGGCGGGCTACCCGAGGTGGGCCTGCCAAAGGGCTGACATCAACGCACGGCGGGCTTGTTGCGACCGACACGTATTACCAGCAGGCTCCCCGCGCAATTACCTCGAACCTGACATGCTAAGAGGCAAGACAATGGAAATTTTTAAGTCCACTGAATCTGAAGTACGCGTTTATTCCCGTGCCTTCCCGGTGATTTTTAACCGTGCCAAGAACGCGCACCTGTACACCGAAGACGGCAAACAGTACCTGGACTTCCTGGCCGGTGCCGGTTCCCTGAACTACGGCCACAACAACGATATTCTGAAAAAAGCGCTGCTTGAGTACATCGAAGCGGACGGCGTGAGCCAGGGCCTGGATATGTTTACCACCGCCAAGCATGACTTCATGGAAGCCTATAAGAAGTACATCCTGGATCCCCGCGGCCTGGACTACAAGATGCAGTTCACTGGCCCCACCGGCACCAACTGTGTGGAAGCGGCCATGAAGCTGGCCCGTAAGGTCAAAGGCCGCACCGGTATTATCTCGTTCACCAACGGTTTCCACGGTGTCACCATGGGTGCGGTTGCTGCAACCGGTAACAAGCACCACCGTGGTGGTGTCGGCACACCGCTGGGCAGCGTTGATTTCCAGTTTTACGATGGTTACCTCGGTGAAGACATCGACACCCTGATGATCATGGACAAGGTGCTGTCCGACAGCTCTTCCGGTGTTGAATTGCCGGCGGCAGTGATTGTTGAGGCGGTTCAAGGCGAGGGCGGTCTTAACGCAGCCCGTGCCGAATGGCTCAAAGGCCTTTCTGACCTGTGTAAGAAGCACGATATCCTGCTGATTCTGGATGATATCCAGGCGGGCAACGGCCGTACCGGTGAATTCTTCAGCTTTGAATTTGCTGGCATCAAGCCGGACATTGTGACCGTGTCCAAGTCGCTGTCCGGTTACGGTCTGCCGATGGCGCTGGTGCTGTTCAAGCCGGAGCTGGATGTTTGGGAATCCGGTGAGCACAACGGTACCTTCCGTGGTAACAACATGGCGTTTGTCACGGCCCGTGCCGCGGTAGAAACCTACTGGAAAGACGACAGTTTCGCTAACGAAGTGAAGGCCAAGACCAAGGTGCTGGGCGACGCCCTGCAAGCGATCTGCGACAAGTACCCGAGTGAGTTCAAGATGAAGGGCCGGGGCCTGATGCGTGGCATTGAAGCGACCCATGCGGACATCACCGGTGCCATTACCAAGCGTGCTTTCCAGAAGGGCCTGATCATCGAGACCAGTGGTCCGAACGACGAAGTCATCAAGTGCCTGATGCCGCTGACCACCAGCGAGGAGGACTTGCGCCTGGGAGCCAGCCTGCTGGCCGAGTCGGTTGATGAAATCATGCAGGAAGGTGTCAGCGAGGCGTCGTAAGGCGCCCGTCATCCAGACCATTCATTCCGCAGGATAGCGAAGGCAAAAATATGACTACGGCACAGCATACCGTCGAGAAGATCGGCGGTACCTCAATGAGTAATTATGAGGCCGTTCGCGACAATATCATTATTGGTAAACGCAAGAAGAGCGACCTCTACCAGCGGATTTTCGTGGTGTCAGCCTACGGTGGTGTCACCAACGAACTGCTGGAGCACAAGAAAACCGGCGAGCCGGGCGTATACGCCCTGTTCGCAGACGCTGAATCAGACTGGGCCTGGGGCGACGACCTCACCAAACTGATCCAGTTCCTGACCGACATCAACGGCGAACTGTTTGAAGACCCCATGCTCAAACAGCAGGCTGACCAGTTCATTACCGACCGAATTGAAGGGGTGCGGGGTTGTCTGATCGACCTCCAGCGTCTGTGTTCCTATGGCCAGTTCCAGCTGGAAGAGCATCTGCTGACCGTTCGGGAAATGCTCGCCGGAATCGGTGAAGCCCACAGTGCGTTCAACACCGCCCTGAAATTGCAGCAGGAAGGCATCAATGCGCGCTTTGTCGACCTGACCGGCTGGCGCGACAGCGAACTGCTGCCTCTCGACCAGAAGCTCAAGCAGGCGTTCGACAGCGTTGACCTGACTCGCGAACTGCCGATTGTCACCGGCTACGCTCAGTGCAAGGAAGGCCTGATGCGAACCTTTGACCGGGGATACAGTGAAATGACCTTCAGCCGGGTGGCGGTAATCACCAATGCCCGTGAAGCGATCATTCACAAGGAATACCACCTGAGTTCTGCTGACCCCAATATTGTGGGTGAAGAGAAGGTGGTGCCCCTGGGCCGAACCAACTACGACGTGGCCGACCAGCTCGCCAACCTCGGTATGGAAGCCATTCACCCCCGTGCCGGTAAGGGCCTGCGCCAAAACGAGATTCCGTTGCGGGTGATGAACACCTTTGAACCGGAGCACACCGGCACGCTGATCACTGGCGATTACGTCAGCGAGAAGCCGCAGGTGGAAATCGTGGCCGGTGCCAAGGGCGTGTTCGCCATTGAGGTGTTTGACCAGGACATGCAGGGTGAGCCGGGCTCAGACCGCCGAATCCTGGAAGTGCTCAGCCGCTTCAAGGTGCGCTTCATGTCCAAGGACACCAACGCCAACACCATTACCCATTATGTGGACACCACGCTCAAGCACGTGAAGCGTGTGGTCAAGGCGCTGGAGGAAGAATTCCCCAATGCCGAGATCAGTACCCGCAAAGTGGCCCTGGTGTCTGCCATTGGCAGTGATATGAAGGTGCCAGGCATCCTGGCCCGTTCGGTGAAATCATTGGCAGACCAGGACATCAGCGTGTTGGCCATCCACCAGTGCATGCGTCAGGTGGATATCCAGTTTGTGATTGAAGAAGACCACTACAACCAGGCGATTGTGGCCCTGCACGGTGCTCTGATTGAACCCCACAATCACGAGTACGCCATTGTAGCGGCTTCAACCACCTGAAGAATTACCCACCGGCAAAACCGGTCGCTTTGCCGGTGGGTAATGGAGGACGTCTTGCCTCCTGATCGGGCGCCCGGTCGGCCGTTTTGCCCGGTGTTTTCACCGGGTAAGTAACATGGCCGGGCGTGACCGATCTCCTCACCTCCCCGCTCGTTTGTCTCGGTTTTCCACGCCTTCCAGGGCAATCTGCCCGCCCGACCTCACCGTATATTCGACAAAGTTTCAACGGGTACCTTAGCCAATGCAGATACATGATCGGCAGGGACCGTCTCCGACTCTTCCCCACGATGGTGAAAGGGATTCCCTGGTAGGGTTGTACTTCAGGGATGCGTCCCGACATGAACTTCTCAGCGATGATGCGGAGCGCCGTCTGGCGCGGCAGCTGATTCGCAGCTTAAGAGTGATCAGCCAGGAACTCTGTTTGCCCGATGACACCCCACAAACCCTTCGGGAAGTGGTTGGTAGCCTGGGTGATGCCTGTGCCTTCTCCAGCCGCTGTCGCCGGGCCTATCACCTAGCCATGGCCTGCCGGCGCCGGCTGATTCAGTGCAACCTGAGGTTGGCGGTGCACATTGCCCGCCGTTACAACCAGCACGGTATCCCCATGTCAGACCTGATTCAGGACGCCAATGTGGGTTTGATCAAGGCGGTTGAACGATACGACCCGGCTAAGGGTTTTCGTTTTTCAACCTATGCCTACTGGTGGATCAGCGAGGAGGTGCGCCGTTGCCTGCAGCGTGGCGTGCGGGTAGTGCACACACCGGAGAACGTCGTCGAGGAAATACGTCAGCTCCAAAAAACCTCCATGCGATTACACCAGGCCCTGGGGCGCACGCCATCGCAGACCGAGCTGGCCAAAGCCATGGAGGCCTCGCCCTCGCGCATCGGCGAACTGAGAGCGCTGGCCGCCCGGGAAGTGTCCACCGATGTGCCTTTGCTTGAAGACGGTACCATTACCCTGGGCGACAGCCTGGCCAGTGGCGAAACCATGTCTCCAGACCATCCTCTGCGGCAGCGGGACCGGCAGATTACCTTGCAGGCCATGATGGGTGAGTTGACTGAGCGGGAGAGGGATATTCTGTCCCGACGTTACGGACTGGGCGTATCCGAACCGGAGACGCTGCAAACCCTGTCGGATCAGTTGGGAATCAGCCGTGAGCGGGTACGCCAGATAGAGAAGACCGCGTTAAAGAAGCTGCAACAGTGGTTTTCGGAGCCGAACAACGGTGCCTGACCTCAGGCACCGTGACTAAGATAGAACCACACGCCGACGGTCACCTGGCACGCCAGTACCACGGTGGTCAGCACCAGGCGCAGTCGCAGATACCATGCCGGCCAGTAGGGCCGCATCCAGCGAGCGTCGACGATGTACAGCAGCAGGTAGGCGGTGGTGTACAGGGCAATCTTGTGGGGCGTTTGTAATAGCAGCCCTACTCCGGCGGCGACGAAAAACAGCTGGCTGAGTAACATCGACACCAGTGGTGACTGGGGGTAGGAGCGGTTCTCCAGTTGCAGTGCGATGGTCCAGTAAATGCCGGCCATGAACGCGAGAATGCCCGCACTGTACGCGTAGAACCAGCTCAGGATGATGATGCTTTTCCCCGGCATTGCAAACAGGCCGGCGGTTCCTGCAAGAAACGGTATCAGGCCGGCTATGCCGACCAGGATGGCGAGACGGGCAACTGCAATCACGACCGTTGCCTCTGAACCTGTATCCGCATGGGTTCGAATTCTGTTGGCTCCATGCCCACCATTTCATGGTAGGCGGACGGGTGAACAATCTGGGTTTCACGCACGTCCAGATCGCTCAGGGTGTCCTGCAGTTGCCAGGCGCTGCGAAACAGGCGTGTTTGCCCTTTGTCGTCAGACAACAGCATCAGGCCATCCGGCCCGTGCAGTCTGGCCATGTAATGCTGGCCTTCCAGTGAAATGATCTCCAGCAGTTCAATAACCGGCTGCTCGAGGTTCCTGAGTTGGTTGAGGGTGATGCGCACGGATTGGCTCCCGAAATGGTGTTACCCAGGGATTTACGTGCAACCGCTCCGGTAAGATCATTGTGACATCTCAAAGCAGGCCTGATAGGCCGGGCATTGAACCAGATGATCATTCACCATGCCTGTAGCCTGCATGAAGGCGTAGACGATGGTCGGGCCAACGAACGTGAAGCCGGCTTTCTTCAGGGCCCTGGACATGGCCTCGGATTCTTTGGTGATCGCCGGAACTTCCTCGAAACGTTGCCAGGTGTTCTGGATTGGCTGGTGATCAACGAACTGCCAGAGAAACGAGGAAAAGCCAATGCCCTGTTCCTGCAGTTCAAGGTAGCGTCGGGCATTGTTGATCACCGAACGTACTTTCAGTCGATTACGGATGATGCCCGGGTTCTGCAGCAGGCGTTGCTGGTCTTGCTCGGTAAAGCGGGCGACGGTTTCCGGATCAAAGTTGGCATAAGCGTCGCGATAGCTCTGTTGCTTTCGCAGGATGGTGATCCAGCTCAAACCTGCCTGCTGGCCGTCCAGACACAGCTTTTCAAACAGCGCCTGGTCATCGTACTCCGGGCGGCCCCAGACGGTGTCGTGGTAATGCACGTAGAGTGGGTCGGTGCCGCACCAGGGGCAGCGCTCGGTGTATTGGGTCATAACAGTGAATCCCGGTTATCGCTTTGACCGGATGACCCTGTGGAACATGGGCTCCCAACTTGCTTCCTGGGTACCCGCCAGTGCCAGGTTATAGTCATCCGGAGGTGGTTCCAGCAGGGTGATGCCGGGCCAACTGCTCGGGCCGCCCTGATCCCTGTTTCGATAGACCAACGTTACCAGAAAACCCTCCACGTAGAAGCAACTGGCCAGCCAGGTCTGGTCGGGCTGATCGCCATAGAGCTCAAACTGGTTGCGAACTTCAAGGGTTTGCAGGTTGCCGGCAATGCCACGACCGGTTGCCTTGAGCCAGGCTTCTTTCAGGGTCCATACTTTAAGGAAATCGAAGGGATCATCAGCGCGAAACAGCCACTCCTGTTCGATGGGGGAGAACCAGCGTCTGGCAACGGCGACCCAATCCGGCCTGCGTTGGCTTGGCTCGATGTCGATACCCAGCTGATAGGTGTCTGTGCCCACGGCGCAAAGCCCCCGGCTATGGCTCAAGGACAGAAATCGGCCTTCCGGATTAACGGCACTGTTTGGTCGCCCATCCACGGGAAGACAGCACTCTGGTGCCTGGTCACTGGTTTGCGCAAGGCTTTGCCGGAGCAGCCAGCGGCTGGTCAGGAACTCCTGACGGCGAGTACCCGCCAGCCGAGCCAGTGTTTCAGCCTCGAAACCGGTCATCCAGGCAGGAGCTTCGGGAACATCCCGGTTGATCTGGTGGCACAGCCAGATACTGGGACGATCAGGGTTGGAGTCGTTGGATGGTCCAGCCATCGGCCTCTCTCACGTATTCAAAACGGTCGTGAAGTCGGCTTGGCCGTCCCTGCCAGAACTCGATGCGTTCCGGTACCACCCGATAACCGCCCCAGAAGCTGGGTAAGGGTATTTCACCGGAGCTGAACTTGCGTTTCATCTCCGCCACCTTTTGTTCCAGTAGCCCCCTTGAGGTAATCGCCTTGCTCTGTTCAGAAACCCAGGCTCCGAGCTGGCTGCCACGGGGTCTGGAGGCGAAGTACCTGAGGGATTCCGCCTTACTGACTTTCTCTACCTTTCCCTGAATACGTACCTGGCGGTTCAGACCGATCCAGGGGAACAGCAGCGCAGCCCTTGGGTTTTCGTCCAGTTCTCTGGCCTTGCGGCTGCCGTAGTTGGTGTAGAAAACAAAGCCTTGGCTATCAAAGTATTTCAGTAGCACGGTGCGCAAGTCCGGCATCTGGTCAGAGCCGGTGGTGGCAAGTGACATGGCGTTGGGTTCCAGAATCCCGGCACTACGGGCATCGTTAAACCAGGCCTGGAACTGGGCTACTGGGTCGTCATTCAGGTGTTCCCTGTCCAGCCCCTTACTTTCAAAATCCCGACGCATATCGCCGATGTCCATTCACCTCTCCTCGTCTTGCTGCGTAACCCGCTAAGTGTCTACAGGTACGGCACTCAAGCATAACGGGTTCACGTTGGCGTGTCAGCGGCTGACAAAGGACTACCGGGCGGACTATCCTAGTGTCAGGCAGGGGGTGCAGGCAGCCCCGTGTGTTCGCCCTCGATCAAGGAGAGTTTCGTGGCCCGGAGTCATTCCCCCAGTCGTTTGCCCAGAAACCTGGCTATTGTAGCGGTCGTTCTGTTTGGCTTGTACGCCCTCGCAGGCTTTTTGGCTTTGCCCTGGTGGCTCGAAAAGACTTTGCCGGAACAGCTGAATCAGCAGATGGGCTGGCAGGCTGAGTTGTCGGAAGTTCAGGTAAACCCCTTCACCCTGACCCTGGATATAACGGGGTTGTCTGCGGACGACCGTGCCGGCGAAAAAGTGGTCGGGTTTGATCGCCTGTTTGTAAATCTGGGTTTCTTTCCCCTGTTCCGGGGGATCGTCCATTTCCAGGACATTCGCCTGCAGGAACCGCACATCCGGCTGGATCTGTTGGATGACTACAGGATCAACTTTGCCCGCGATTGGCAGGCCTCCCGGCCAGATGAGCTCGCACAGGAACCCGTAGCCGCAGCCGAAGCCGAAGCCGGGGATGAGGCAGGCGCGATACCCAAGCTGTACTTCCAGCACCTGGCGATCGATGGCGGCGAGTTGCTGTTCCGGGATTTCAGCCAGGCGGAGCCGGCAGAGTTCCGTATTACCCCGCTCGACCTGTCCATCAACGAGCTGGCCACCTGGCCAAGGGAGACCGGTGGCAGTCAGTATTCAGTGATCGCTGCCCTGGGTGACCAGACCATTGAGTGGGACGGTGAGCTGAGCATAGCGCCACTTTACTCCGAAGGCCGCCTGAAGGTGGCTGATTTGCGCCATGACACCCTGGCGCATTTTCTGTCGCCGTTTTTGCCATGGCAGTTACGGGATGGCACCGTGGCCATAGAGTCCTATTACCAGTTGGCGGGTGGCGAGCCGTTTGAGCTGATCACGTCCCAGGGCAAGCTGACTGTGCAGAACCTGGCCCTGGCCCTGGATGCCGGGGATGAGGAACCGGGCTTGACCACTTCCGGTATCCAGGTTGATGGTATCGGCTTTGATCTGACAGCCAGAGAAGTCCGCGTAGGTATGATCACACTCGATCAACCCTTTGTTGCCGCGGTCCGCAACAACGAGGGTCAAATTGACTGGCTGGCAACTATGCCAGAAGCCACTGCCGATGAAGGCCAGGGCGAGCCACCGGACACCGGCGTACCGGCGTTTCGCTGGTCGGTTCAGGGTTTTGAGCTGGCTGACGGGCGGGTGCGCTGGCGGGATCAGGTGCCACAGCAAGCGGCGGAGCTGGAACTGGTGGATCTGGACATAACCCTGGGCGGTTTATCGGATCGCCTGGATGAACCCGTCAGCTACCGGCTGAGTTCAGCGCTTGCCAGTGGTGGCCGTGTCGCCGCCAACGGCCAGTTGACACCGGCGCCGTTCACGCTGGAGGCGGCAGTATCCGGTTCCGATCTTGTGCTTGCGGTGATTGAGCCATACCTGCAGCAAGCGGCCAACCTGGCGTTGGCCAGCGGTGAGTTGAGTTTTGATGGCAACCTGGACCTGGACAGCCAGGACGATCCGATGACCGGCACGTTCAGCGGCACCGGCGAGGTCGCAAACCTGGATTTAAGGCTGCCTGATGGCGATGCCTCCATGTTGGGCTGGCGTACCCTGCGCCTGGCGCCAATCGAATTCAATGTTTACCCGCCAAGGCTGGAAATCGGCACGGTAACCCTGGCACGGCCCTCGCTGAACGTCGTTCGCTCATTTGATGGCGTGCACAATCTGGCCCGGATCGTTCGCGGGCAGCCAGATACCGGCAGTGAGCCTGCATCAGCGCAATCGACAGGCCCCGAAGCCAGCTCCGGAGAAACGGAGTTTGTTTTCCGGATCAATCAACTGGTGGTTGAAGACGGAGCCGTCGGTTATTCCGATCGCACACTGGAGCCGCCGTTCAGTACCAACTTTGATCATCTCACCGGTGCGGTCAGCGGCATCAGTAATGTGCCGCCACAGCAAGGACGGGTGAACCTCAAGGGCCGGCTCGCAGGCGTTGCCCCCGTCACCTTTGAAGGCACGCTGGGCGCATTGGGCACCGAGGATACCAGCGACATTCGCCTGGCCATGGAGGATCTGGCATTGCCGGTATTGTCACCCTACTTCGGCCGATACCTGGGCTACGCCGTCGACTCGGGCAAGCTCAAAATGAATCTGGACTATGCGTTCACCGGCACCCGCCTGAAAGCCTCAAACCGGGTAGTGCTGGACCGTATGGAGCTGGGTCAGGCCGTTCCGAGTGATGAGGCCATCAGCGCGCCGGTCAAGCTCGGCCTCGCGCTGCTGACAGACCGCCGTGGCCTCATTGAGGTCGACTTGCCGGTGCAGGGTGATATCGCCGATCCGGAGTTTCGGGTCGGCCAGATCGTCATGCGCGCGTTTGTGAACCTGCTGGTGAAAGCCGCGGCATCCCCCTTCAGCATGTTGGGCTCCCTGGCTGATCTGGCGGGCTTCAGTAATGAAGACCTGGGCGAGGTCAGTTTTGTGCCGGGTAGCGTTGAGTTGGCGGAGGGTGAGGCCGCCAAACTGTCGGCCCTGGCACAGGCTTTGAGGGAGCGCCCTGAGCTGGTGCTGAACGTTCGCGGCGGCGTAAACCCGGAAGCTGACGCCCTGGCGCTACTGCGCGCCCGGATGGAAGCCCGGGGCGAGGAACTGACCGACGAAGCCTGGGCCCAGGCACAACAAGCCTGGCGCGAGGGTGAGCGCCCGCTGCCGCCAGAGGCCCTGGGGCAACTGGCTACCAACCGGGGTCTGGCGGTTCGCCGCCTGCTGCAGGAAACCCACGAAGTAGACCCCGCCCAGTTGTTCACCCTGGAGCCGTCCCGCCAGGCCATCACCGATGAACAGGGGCTTGTCACCGTGCAGTTCACGCTGGACGTTCGTTAATCCTAATCGAATCAGGTAGTTCTATGGCCAGTCTGACACAGCGCACTGCCAGCCACTTTTTTGCCTATGTTTCCCGCCTGCGCTGGATCAAGCGCTGGGGCTTGATGCGCAACGCCATCGAAGAAAACGTCGCCACCCATTCCTGGGAAGTGGCGACCATCGCCCACGCCCTGGCGCTGATCCGCAACCGGCATTTTGACGGTCAGGTCAACGCGGACCGCATCGCGGCTGCCGCGCTTTACCACGATGCCACCGAGGTGATCACCGGCGACATGCCGACACCGGTGAAATATCACTCGAAAGTGATGCGGGAAGCCTTCGGTGATATCGAACACAAGGCAGAAGCGGAGTTACTGGCCTTGTTACCGGCCGATCTCCGGGATGACTTCTCGCCCTATGTTCGGGAGTCCCGGCTGGCTGAGCAGGAAAAGGAATTGATCAAGGCGGCTGACCGGCTCTCGGCCTGGCTCAAGTGCCGGGCGGAAATCCGTGCCGGCAACCCGGAATTCGTGCCCGCCGAAGCCCAGATCCGCGCCCGGCTGGACGCAGACGGATTGCTGGAGGTGCGCTACTTTCTGGAGGTCTTTGCACCGGGTTACGACCAGCCCCTGGATAATCTGCTGGAATAGCCGGTTGACTGGCCCCGCTGCCGGCACCAGGCGGAGTCCGCTGCCATAGGTTTGGCCCGGGTGGCTCTCTAAAGTGGCGAAGTACCTAGACGCTGCTTTAATTGGAAAGACCACAACAAGAGGCTCCCGCCATGAAAGATCTGAAAAACAAAGTTGCCGTGGTAACCGGTGCTGGTTCCGGCATTGGCCGTGCCCTGGCCCACGCCCTGGCAGCCCGGGGCTGCCGCCTGGCGCTGTCGGATGTCAACGAAGCTGGCCTGGCGGAAACCGTCGCCACCCTCGACAAGAACCGTGTGAAAACCTACCGCCTGGACGTGTCTGACCGTGATGAGATTTACGCCCACGCCGAACAGGTGAAGGCAGATTTCGGCCAGGTAAACCTGGTGATCAACAACGCGGGTGTAGCGCTGTCTGCCACGGTGCGGGAAATGACTGACGACGACTTCAAGTGGGTCATGGACATCGATTTCTGGGGCGTTGCCCACGGCACACGGGCCTTTTTGCCGCACCTGATCGCCTCCGGCGACGGCCACGTGGTGAACATCTCCAGCGTATTCGGCCTGATTGGTGTGCCCAAGCAAAGCGCCTATAACGCCGCCAAGTTTGCCGTTCGTGGCTTCACCGAATCCCTGCGCCAGGAAATGAAGCTGGAGAACCAGCCAGTGCATGTCAGCTGTGTGCACCCGGGTGGCATTCGTACCAACATTGCCAACGCCGCTCGTATGGGCAAGTCCGAAAACGCCGACGCCCAGCGTAAGGGCTTCGATAAGCTGGCCATGACCACCCCGGACAAGGCGGCCGAAATCATCGTCAAAGGCATTCTGAAGAACGAATCCCGCATCCTGGTGGGCCCGGATGCCTGGGGTATTGATGCCATCAACCGCCTGTTGGGCTCTGCCTATCAGCCACTGGTGGAGCGTTTCTCCAGAAAGAACCTGTACGTCTGATCGGTTCTAACCCCCGGCCCTTGAATACCGATTGCTTATTTTACAACCAGTATTCAAGGGCTATACTCTGAGGCTGATCCAGGGAAGAGTCAGCATGAATACGCCAAAGCATCCCGATCTGGGCGCGGCGCTGGAACACAGCCGCTCCGGTTTGCGGGACAATCACCGCCGTACACTCGCAAGATTACTGTTCTTTGTCACCGGTTCTGCACTGGTGGTGTTTGCTGTGCTTCAGTTTTTCAACGGATTCCCCTGGGTGTCTGCCATTGAACTGCTTGCCAGCGGCCTTCTGTTCTTCGGCGCGCAACGGCTGAAGACCACGCCCCACCTGCAGCAGTGGATCTACGCCTATCTGGTGGCCCTCTTCTCATTCTTTATTGTCATCATGTTGTTGCCGGATGCCTCCATCGCGGCGTTTGTCTGGGTGTTGATGATGCCGGTGTTGGCCTATTTGCTGCTGGGAAAATGCGAAGGGATGATCCTGAGCGTGCCGTTCATGGTTGTTGGCCTTGTTGTCTACTACTTCTTCCTGGAAACCGTTGGCACCGCCCACGGCATGATTGATCTGCTGAACATGGTGTTGTGCGGCGTGCTTATGCAAGTGTTCATGCATATGTACGAGGAGCGCCGGGAGGAGGCCGAGCAACGGCTGGTGGACATGGCCCAGACCGATGCCCTGACCGGCCTGGCTAACCGGGCTAATTTCCAGTCCACCCTGGCCCGCACCATTGCCGAATGCGAACGCAACGGCAGCGGCTTTGCGCTGGTGGTGATGGACATCGACCACTTCAAGCTGGTGAACGACACCCTTGGCCATGATGCCGGTGATCACGTGCTGCGCAACATCGGCCAGTGCCTGACCGAACGCCTGCGCACCACCGACTCCGTGGGCCGGCTCGGTGGTGAAGAGTTCGGTTTGATCCTGCGGGACGTAAAACCTGCAGACGCCTTTGAACTGATGGACGAACTGCGAGAGCGCATTGCCGGCCGGGAGTTACACTACGGTGAGGCCGGTATCCGGGTGACGGCGTCCTTCGGCATTGCCCAGTGGCCTGACCATGGCCAGGATGCCGAAACCCTGTTCTGTGTCGCCGACCGCTGCCTTTATACCGGCAAACGCGCCGGTCGGAATCGGGTGGCCCCTGCGGGGCCGGTGCACCGTGACCGGAGCGAAAAAACCGTGGCTGGAGGTACGGTCTGAATCGGGTATCCTAAGGCGGACAGCATCGACAGCCAAGGACCGAATTCACCATGTGCGAACTGCTGGCCATGAGCGCCAACACCCCCACCGACCTGTGTTTCAGCTTCACCGGTCTGACCCGCCGTGGTGGCGAAACCGGACCCCACAAAGACGGCTGGGGCGTATCCTTCTATGAAGGCAAGGGCGTTCGCAGCTTCCACGATTCCGACGCCAGTGCCAGCTCCCGCCTGGCCGAAGTGGTCCAGACCCACCCGATCAAAAGCGAAGTGGCCATCTGCCACATCCGCCAGGCCAACGTTGGCGAAATCTGCCTGGCCAACACCCACCCGTTTATCCGCGAACTCTGGGGCCGCTACTGGGTCTTCGCCCACAACGGCCAGCTCTCCCACTTTCGGGCCGCAGTGGGATTCTACGAGCCGGTGGGCGACACCGACAGCGAAGCCCTGTTCTGCGATATCCTCAACCACCTGCGCAGTCACTGTGACCGCAAAACGCCCCTGAAGGAAGTGGTAGAGAGGCTGGTGCGCCTGTCACAGGCCTACGCCCGCGAAGGCGTGTTCAACCTGCTGCTCAGTAACGGCGACTGGCTGTTCACTTACTGCACCACCAAAATGGCCAGCATCACCCGCCGAGCCCCCTTCGGCCCGGCCCGCCTAAAAGATGCCGACGTGACCGTCGATTTCGAATCCGAAACCACCCCCAACGACATTGTCAGTGTGATCGTCACCGAACCTCTGACCAGTGATGAACAATGGGATGTCTACCAGCCAGGCGAGTGGCGGCTGTGGAAAAAGGGAGAAGTGATAGCATCAGGAGGAAAGTAAGACTCTGGGCCGAAAGAGCCCAAAGTACAAAGTCCAGTCAAGCAGGAGAGTGGGTGGGGTAAGCTTTTCTGCAGGAAAAAAGATGTCTGAGCAAAGCGAGTTGTTTTTTCCGGAAGAAAAGCTTACCCCACCCACTCGCCAGCGTAACTCCAGAGCCCTCAGCGTAACCCAGAGCCCCCGGAGTCACGCTGAGCGGCAGACCTTACTGCAAGGTCCGCCGATTCCCATTCTTATACTGCGGCGCAATGTAACCCTCGATCTCCGCCTTGAACCGACCGATCACCTCACTGTTGTCCTTGTCCCAGGGGTGGAAACCAGGCTTGAAGTACTCCAGCCAGGTCGGAATCAGGCTGGAAAACGCACCGTCCTTGCCCCACATGCGCCACATGCCCTTGGCGGCATCCTTCAACGAGAAATGCTTGCGATCGTGCATGATCATACGGCCGGTGTACCAGGTACCCACAATGCCCAGTGCGACAGTACTGAACACCTGATAGAACGCCCGCTCGGCGTAGGTGCCGCCAGCCTGCTGGAAGACATCGTAGGCAACCGCCTTGTGTTCGGTCTCCTCGATGGCGTGCCATACCCAAAGCGGGCGCATGCTCTCGTGCATATCCTCGCGCACGTCATCCCGCTCCAGCAGCATGTCGGCCATCATGGCGGTGATGTGCTCCAGGGCGCAGGTAATGGCCAGCTGGTGGCGCTTGGGCAGTTTGCGGGCCACGTCCAGAATCACCTTCAGGTCACGCTCCATTTCCTCCACCGGCATGCCCTGGTCCCGCACGTGCTGGTTCATGGCAATGTGTTCCAGCGAATGCATGGCTTCCTGGCCAATAAAGCCGCGAACTTCCTCTTTCAGCTTGGGGTCCTGAATCTGGCCCCGGAACGCCCGTACCGAATCCACAAAGAACTGCTCGCCCTCGGGGAACAGCACCGACAGCGCATTCATGGTATGGCTGATCAGGTAATTGTTATCCAACCAGTACCGGGGTACCTGTTCTCCAAATTCAAAGCCCATGCGCTGCGGCTTGATCGAGACATTGTCCGGTGTATGTGAAACCTTGTTTTGCTTGTCTGTTTGAGTTGTTGTCAGCATGTCTGTACTCCTCTGCGATTGAACGCTTTGGCTGATGTCATGGGTCCAGTGTGGAGGAGTCAACGGCGTTTCAGAATGCGAGGTTGGGACGGCTACCGTTCACATTGGGACAAAAAGCGCCGCACAATTGGCCCGGGAGACAGGTAAATCGGTGCGAGCCGCCCCACTGCCAGTGGCGGTGGCTTCTGATAGAGTCAGAAACACGATAAATATCAATCAGGGACACCGCATGGCATCAACCAGTGCAGACAAAGAACGACAAATGCTGGGGCTGTTCCTGGTACCCGGCGTTTACCTGCGGGTACTGGGTGAAACGGTTCGCCAGCTCGGCCACAACGACCGGGCCCTTTACCAGGGCCTGGATTTCACGGCCGACGACCTCAAGGCCAACGACAGCCGCATCTTCGTAACCGATGCCATCCTGATGGCCCAGCGCGCCCTGGAGCTGGCCGGAAAGGATGGCCTCAGCTTCCACCTGGCCAAGGAACTGCGGTTGACCATTCACGGCACCCTCGGTTTTGCTGCCCTGACCAGCCCGACCTTTGAAGGGGCACTGGATTCGGTCCGCCGCTATCTGCAGTTGCGGGCCCCGTTCCTGAGTATGAAACAATCCCTGGCCGGTGATCAGGTGCTGGTGCAGCTGTGCACCGAATTCGATGTGCCGGGGCTCTACGGTTTTCTGGCGGAAACCGTCAGCGCCACCCTGATTCTGTTAACCGAACAGCTCCTGGACCGCGCCGATGCCGAAAGCCGCGGCTTTGCCCTGGAAGACGGCAAGTTGCCGGGGGTCTCGGTGCGCCTGTCTGGCCCGGAGCCGGCCTACTATTCTGGGTTTGCGAGCCAACTGCCGGTGCGCTTTGAGTACGGCCAGCCGGAGGAAATGCTGGTGTTTCCCCGCAAACTACTTGATGTGCGCATGCGCCTGGCCGACGCCGAGGCCTCCCGCATGGCCCGGGACCAGTGTGAGTTTGAACTGCAAAAGGCGCTGAAGGAACAGGGTGATATCGTGCTCGCGATTCGGAACATGCTGCGCATGACGCCCGGGCCCTTGCCCTCCCTGGAAGCGATGGCGGAGCGGTTCTGTGTGTCGTCCCGAACGCTCAAGCGCCGACTGGCGGAGAAAGACACCAGCTACCGCGAAATCGTCGAGGCGGTACTGAAAGACCGGGCCATCCAGCTGTTGCGTTATACCAATCAGTCAGTCAGCGAGATCGCCTATGAACTGGGCTACGCCGACCTGTCGAATTTCAGCCGGGCCTTTCGCAAGTGGACCGGGAAGTCGGCGTCCGAGTTTCGGGAAGGTGGGGTTGATCCGGCTCCGGAGGTGGGGCCCTGATTTGTTGCGCCTCTGGTTTGGGAGCGTGGTCGCAGGGTGGTCAGAGAATTTTTCCTGCGAAAAACAACTCGCTTCGCTCAGACATCTTTTTCACAGGAAAAATTCTCTGACCACCCCGCGCCCTGTTAGCCTGTTAGCCTGTTAGAAGG
Source organism: Marinobacter excellens LAMA 842 (assembly GCF_001574445.1). Lineage (NCBI taxonomy): Bacteria > Pseudomonadati > Pseudomonadota > Gammaproteobacteria > Pseudomonadales > Marinobacteraceae > Marinobacter > Marinobacter excellens. The sequence goes on along the minus strand of NZ_LOCO01000005.1, from coordinate 130,176 downwards.
CGTACCTATTGATAGATCGCCGTTTTTGAACGTTTTTTTCAGTGTTCTTTATTCGTTTTCGCAGTTGTCTTTCTCCGCCTATGCCCCGATATTGTGACGGACGGGGAGGTGGGATTATTTTTCCCGCCAGAAAAAAGATGTCTGAGCGAAGCGAGTTGTTTTTTCCAAGGGAAAAATAATCCCACCTCCCCAGTCCCGCCCCCAAAACCCACAGGCTAGGGCCGGAGTTAAAGCCAAAAAAAGGAACCAAGATGAACGGACAACCAGACACCCACAGCAAAATCATCGGCTACCTGCTCTGGATCTTCGGATTCCTGGGCTCCCACCGCTTTTACTACGGCAAACCCATCACCGGCACCATCTGGTTCTTCACCTTCGGGCTGTTCCTCATTGGATGGATCATCGACCTGTTCCTGATCCCCAGCATGGATCGCCAGGCCGACAAGCGCTTCCAGGAAGGCAATATCAGCTACAACATCAGCTGGATACTGCTCACCTTCCTGGGCGTGTTCGGCGTACACCGCATGTACATGGGCAAGTGGATCACCGGCATCATCTACCTGCTCACCGGCGGCCTGTTCCTGATTGGTGTGCTGTACGACTTCTGGACCCTGAACAGCCAGATCTCCGAGCGTAACCACGCCGACCAGATCGGCTGATCAAAGGCCTGCGGCGATCTCCAGTTCTGCGAGGCCGTCTTCCAGGTAATCCAGCATCCGCTGCAGGCTGGGCAGGGTTCTTCGGCAGCCTATCAGCCCGAACTCCACCTGGCCGTTGTAGCTGATCAGGGTCATGTTCAGGGCCATGCGATCCATGGCAATGGACACCGGGTACATACCCTCCAGCTTGGCGCCGTTCCAGTAGCGGGGTGAGGACGGCCCCGGCACGTTGGAAATCACCACGTTGAAGGTCTGCCACTTGGGCGCCATGCCGGTGAGCAGGTGGAATGCCGCAGGGGCCAGGGTAAGCGCGGTGTAGTTGATGATCTCTTCCGGCGACATGTGCCGGTACCGGTCCTTTGCCTCCTGCATACCATGATGGATCTTCAGCAAGCGCTGGCCGGCGTTGGTCTCGTCGGTATGCAGGTTGGCGAGAATCACCCCCACCTGATTGCCCTCGGTGCTGTCGTCCCGGTGCAGGGACACCGGCACGAAGGCAATCAGCGGTTTCTCCGGCAGGGCATCCTGATTCATCAGATACGTGCGCAGAGCCGAGGCGCACATGGCGGTGACCACATCGTTGATGGTGGTGCCGTAGGCTTCGCACACCGACTTGATGCGGGTGAGGCAATAGGACTGGGCGGCGAAACGGCGGGAGCCAGTGATTTTCTGGTTCAACACGCTGCGTGGCGCGTGGAAGATGGAGTCGTACGCCGGGTCTTTACGGGCCTGGTTGATGGTTTTCAGCAGCTCTTTGGCCACCGTGGGAATGGTGCCCAGCTGCTTGCCAGACATCCCCAGCAGGTGGGTGATGCTGTGCCATAGGGAGCTGCCCGGGTCGTCCCGGTCTGGCCGGGCTTTGCGGGGCAGGTCCCAGATGGGGGGGAGACCGGTGTCCTGCGGGTTGTCGCTGAGCATCCGGGTGGCCATGCGCATGGCGGATACGCCATCCACCAGGGAATGGTGAATCTTGGTGTAGATGGCAAACTGCCGATCCTTAAGCCCTTCAATCAGGTGTACTTCCCACATGGGCCGTTCTCGGTCCATCAAATGGGAATGCTCCGCCGACACAAATGCCAGTAACTCCCGGATACGGCCGGGGGTTGGCAAGGCCTCGAAACGGAAATGGTGTTCCAGGTCCAGGTGTTCGTCTTCCACCCACATTGGCTGACCCAGCTTGTAGCTCAGCCGCTGGTTAAACGGCGGCGTCACCTCAAATTTCTGCCTCAACTCCTCCGCTAGCTGTGCCACATAATCATCCGGCGCGCCCTCGGGAAACGAGAATAACTGCAGGCCTCCCACATGCATGGGTTGCTGGCGTTTTTCCAGCCAGAGAAACAATTGGTCGGTGGGGCTCAGAGGTTTCACAGCGCAATCCTTGTTATTGATCTATGGGCCGATACTAGCGCAAGTCGGCCCAGGCTTTATTGACTTTATTAACCCGGTTCTGTGTTACCCAGGCGACTGCGCGGTAGTTGGGATCAGCGGTGGTCACCCCGCAAGGCTTTGACTTTTTCCTCCAGAAACGATGCGGAGGCCTGCTCCGGGCCAACGGGGTGGTCCGCCAGAAGGTGTATCCGGGACCAGAAGCGCTTCGGCAGGTGACTGAATGCCGGGCCGCCGCAGTGGCTGAAGAAACTGCCCCACAGGCCTCTCAGGGCCATGGGCACGACGGTGACCGGCCGGCGCTGCAGAATCATGTCCACACCGGGCTTGAAGGTATCCACCTCGCCGTCCTTGGTCAGTTTGCCTTCCGGGAAGATGCACACCAGATGGCCGGCGGCCAGCTCCTCGTCAATGCGGTCGAAGGCCGCTTCGTAGATTTCCGGGACCCTGGATTTCGGACCAATCGGGATGGTCTTGGCCAGCCGGAAGAAGCTGCCCATGATGGGGGTTGCGAAGATGTTGTGGTCCATCACAAAGCGAACCGGCCTGCGCACGGCACCGGCAATCACCAGGGCGTCCATGTAGGACACGTGGTTACACACCAGCAGCGCTGGCCCTTCTTCGGGGATCCTGTCCAGGTGATGATGGCTGACCCGGTAAACGGTGTGGGACAGCACCCAGATCACAAAGCGCAGGGCAAAATCCGGCACCTGCTGATAAACAAAGCCGGCCACGATCAGGTTCATGATCGACAGCACCAGGAAAAACTCGGGAATGCTCAGCCCGATCACGCCCAGCATCAGCATCGCCAGCAAAGCACTGATCACCATGAACAAGGCGTTAAAAATGTTGAGGGCGGCGATTACCCGTGCCCGGGTGTCTGGCGAGGCTTCTCGCTGAACATAGGCATACAGCGGCACAATAAACAGCCCGCCAAAGATGCCGATGGCCAGCAAGTCGATGGCTACCTGGCGGTAATGGGGATCGGTGATGATCATCCACCAGTCTGAGGGGATGGGCTGCTCGGGCATGTTGAAGTACAGGTCAATGCCGAAGAAACTGAGCCCGAGGGAACCAATGGGCACAATGCCCAGCTCAATCTTGTGGCCGGACAGCCGCTCACAGGCAATGGAGCCGGCGGCAATGCCAATGGTGAAAATGGCCAGCAGGATGGTGACCACGGTTTCGTCACCCAGCAGATGGGTTTTGGCAAAGTTGGGGAACTGGGTCAGGTAGGCGGCGCCGAGAAACCAGAACCAGGAAATGGCCAGAATGCTCAGGAACACATTGTGATTATCCCGGGCGATGGCCATCAGCTTCCAGGTTTCCTGTAGCGGGCGGAACCGGATCTTCAGATTCGGCGCGGCGGCCTCTGCCTTGGGAATACGCAGCGCGGCGATCAGGCCTGTGATGGCCAGTAAAGCCACGGCTACCGCAATCACCGGGCCCGGCACCGGGGCTTTCATCATCACGCCGGCCATCAGCGTGCCCACCAGAATGGCTACAAAGGTGCCCATCTCCACCAGCGCGTTGCCACCCACCAGCTCAGAATCCTTCAGGGCCTGGGGCAGAATGGCGTACTTTACCGGCCCGAAAAAGGCGGATTGCACCCCGGTGAGGAACAAAAGCAGGAACAACATCTCGTACCAGCCGAACCAGAGCCCGACGGCGGCGACGCCCATGATCACCACTTCGGCAAACTTGATCCAGCGGATCACCGCAGACTTCTCGAACCGGTCCGCCACCTGGCCGGCAATGGCGGAGAACAGAAAGAACGGCAGGATAAACAGCATGGCGGCGAGGTTGACCACCACATCCGCCGACAACCCGAACAGGCCCCCGGCAGTGTAGGTGACCAGCAAAAGCAAGGCGTTCTTGAACAGGTTGTCGTTGAATGCCCCGGCGAACTGGGTCACAAAAAACGGCAGGAACCGCCGCTCTGACAGCAGGCGAAACTGACTTTGATCTTCCATGACCCGAACACCCTCGATTGGCCTTGTAATGTTGCCGGAGACTAAACCCGCCGGTGAGGGTGGTCAAGCTATGAAACGGCCTCCATACTGGGCCACAGTCTGAGCCTGTTCAAACAACAACGACGTTTTTGGGAGCTGTCTTCAATGGATGTACAACAAGCCGTCCAGTCCCGCAGGTCGGTCCGGGATTTCCTGGACACCCCGGTCTCCGAGGCTACCCTTCGCAAAGTGATCGAAACCGCCACCCGGGCCCCGTCCGGCGGCAACCTGCAACCGTGGCACCTGCACGTGGTTACCGGCGATGCCCTGGCCCGCCTGAAAACCCTGATGCAGGCGAAAGTCAGCAAAGGCTTCAACGAAGTGCCGGAATACGAAATCTACCCGCCGAAACTGCAGTCACCCTACCGTGACCGCCGCTTCGAGATTGGTGAACTCATGTACCGACAGCTCGACATCCCCAGGGAAGACAAAGCCGCCCGCTTCGAGTGGTTCAAACGCAACTTCGAGTTCTTCGGCGCCCCGGTCGGCCTGTTCTGCACCGTCGACGACAACATGGGCCCGCCCCAGTGGTCAGACCTGGGCATGATCTTGCAAACCATCATGCTGTTGCTGCGCGCCGAAGGCCTCGACAGCTGCGCCCAGGAATCCTGGTCGGTGTACCCGAAAACCATCAGCGAATTCCTGGGCCTGCCCGAACACCGAAAAGTCTTCGCCGGCATGGCCATCGGCTACGCCAACCCCGACAGCCCGGTGAACCAGATCACCAGCCCAAGGGCACCGCTGGAAGAAAACGTCGAATTCATCAGCTGACGTAAGCGTCTCTCAGATCTCAGGCGGCCACCGACGCCGCCTGAGCCACCGGCACTTCCAGCCGGATCTGATCCCCGTCCAGTAAAACCGGATAAACTTGGACCGATACGCGCTCGTCCTCCAGGCAGCGCCCGGTGCGCAAACTGAAATGCTGCTTGTACAACGGCGACGCCACCACCGGCTCGCCGCTGATATCCCCGGTAATCCCCCGGGCCAGCACATTCGAGCCGCTGAACGGATCGGTATGGCTGATGGCAAACAACGCCGGCAAGCGATGCGGCAGATAAAACACCGCCACCGGCCCGTCCTCCGTCCAAACCGCAATGCCGGAGTCAGCCACCAGATCGTCCACCGTACAAACCGCTTCCCAACAAGTCCGAGCTTTCATAAAACGTTCTCCTGAATCCCAATGTCTTTAACTTGCCTATCCCACTTATGTCTGCGAGCGCGGGGGTCGGGGTAATTTTCTGGCAGGAAAAAAGATGTCTGAGCAAAGCGAGTTATTTTTTCCAGAAGAAAATTACCCCGGCCCCCGTGCTCCGCCCCCAAACCAGAAGGCTACGAAGAAGCCACCTCCAAAACAGGCCGCCGCTGCCCCCGCTCCGAAGTCCAACGCTGCACCGGGTCCTTTTGCGCCGGCGCATTCACAAACTCCCGGAACCGCTTGCGCTTCTCAGGATCCTCAACGGCGGTTTTCCACTCACACTGATAGGTATCCACCAGATCCGCCATATGCTGCTCCAGCTCCTCGCCAATACCGAGGCTGTCCTCCAGCACCACCTGCTTCAGATACTCCAGACCGCCCTCCAGATTCTCCATCCACACCGACGTCCGCTGCAGCCGGTCCGCCGTGCGCACATAGAACATCACCACCCGGTCAATCGTGCGGATCAGCTCCTCATCCGACAGATCCGTGGCAAACAGATCCGCATGCCGGGGCCGCATGCCGCCGTTGCCACACACGTACAGATTCCAGCCCTTCTCCGTGGCAATCACCCCGAAATCCTTGCTCTGGGCCTCGGCGCATTCGCGGGTACAGCCAGACACCGCCATCTTCACCTTATGGGGCGCCCGCAGGCCCTTGTAGCGATTCTCCAGGGTGATCGCCATGCCCACGCTGTCCTGCACGCCGTAGCGGCACCAGGTGCTGCCCACACAGGACTTCACCGTGCGCAGGGACTTGCCGTAGGCGTGGCCGGTTTCGAAACCGGCGGCGATCAGCTTCTCCCAGATCTCCGGCAGCTCACTCAGGGTGGCACCGAACAGGTCCACCCGCTGACCGCCGGTGATCTTCGTGTACAGGTTGTACTGCTTGGCCACCTCGCCCAGCACAATCAGCTTATCCGGGGTGATCTCGCCGCCGGGAATGCGCGGCACGATGGAATAGGTGCCGTTCTTCTGCATGTTGGCCATGAAGGTATCGTTGGTGTCCTGCAGCGGCACGTGGTCCGTGGCCAGGATGTGCTCGTTCCAGCAGGTGGCCAGAATCGAACCCACAGTCGGCTTGCAGATATCACAGCCCTGGCCCTTGCCGTATTGCTTGAGCAGGCCCCGGAAGGTGCGGATGCCGTTTACCTTCACCAGATGGAACAGCTCCTGGCGGGTGTAGGGGAAGTGTTCGCACAAATCCGTGCACACCTCCACGCCGCGTTTCTCCAGCTCGCTGTCCACCACCTTTTTGAGCAAAGCGGCACAGCCACCACAGCCGCTGCTGGCCTTGGTTTCGGCCTTCACGCCGCCCAGATCAGTGCAGCCGGCGTCAATCGCGCAGCAGATGTCGCCCTTGGTAACGTTGTGGCAGGAACAGATAGACGCGGTATCCGGCAGGGCATCGGCACCCAGGGCCGGGGCACCGCCTTCGCTCTCCGGCAGAATCAGGGCTTCCGGATTGGCCGGCAACTCAATGCCATTGAGGGCGTATTGCAGCAGGGTATCGTAGGGGCCGTTATCGCCCACCAGGATGGCGCCCAGCAGGGTCTTGCCGTCCTGGCTCACCACCATGCGCCGGTAGTGGCCGGCCTGCTCATCGTGAAAGCGAATGTTACGGGCGCCGGGGGTCTTGGCATGGGCGTCGCCGATGGAGCCCACATCCACCCCCAGCAACTTCAGTTTGGTGCTCATGTCGGCACCGGTAAAGGCCGCACTGGCGTCGTTGTTCAGCGCCGCCGATAGCGTGCGGGCCATGGTGTAGCCCGGCGCCACAAGGCCGAAGACAAAGTTGTTCCAGAGCGCGCATTCGCCGATGGCGTGGATATGCGGGTCGGACGTGGTGCATTGGTTGTTGATCACAATCCCGCCGCGTTCGCCCAGTTCAAGGCCGCAGGCCCGAGCCAGGGTGTCCTGGGGGCGGATGCCGGCGGAGAACACAATCAGGTCGGTTTCCAGATGGCTTTCATCCGAGAAATTCATCCGTAGCCGCGCGGCGCTGCCCGGCACAATGGCGGTGGTGGCTTTCTCGGTGTGCACCTGCACACCAAGATCTTCAATTTTCTGGCGTAACAGGGCGCCGCCCTGATCGTCCAGTTGAACCGGCATCAGGCGCGGAGCAAACTCCACCACGTGGGCCTGTAAGCCGAGGCTTTTCAGCGCGTTTGCCGCTTCCAGCCCCAGCAGACCGCCGCCGACCACCACGCCGGTCTTCGCCTTCTGGGCGCTGGCCTGAATGGCGTCCAGGTCATCCAGGGTGCGGTACACAAAGCAGCCTTCCTGATCGTTACCGTCAATGGGCGGGACAAACGGGTAAGAGCCGGTGGCCAGCACCAGCTGGTCGTAGGGGTACTCGCCCTTGGGTGTGGTGATCATCCGGGCGTCCCGATAAATGCCGGTCACCGGCTCATTCAGGTGCAGATCAATGCCCTGGTCGGCATACCAGTCCGCGGTGCCCATTGCCAGGTCCGCATGGCTTGAGCCGCTGAAATACTCCGACAGGTGCACCCTGTCGTAGGCCAGTTGCTTTTCTTCGCCGAAAACGACGATGTTATAGGCGTCGGCGGCCGGAGACTGGCTAAACTGTTCCAGGAAGTGATGGCCAACCATGCCGTTACCGATCACGATCAGGGTCTGTTTGCTCATAGTCTTGTCCTCTCTCATGGCAGCGGATCAGGCCGCTGCGTCGCAATAGGGTTTGCCGAAAGCGATGGTGTCCCGGTAGCGGGATATATCCGTGCCTGAACGAATCAACTCGCTGTACCAGGGGGCGCTGCTGGTGTCGCCGAGCAGAATGGCGCCGGTCAGGCGGTTGTGTTCCACCAGCAGTTGGCCGTAGACCGCTTGGGCGTAGTCCTGCCACTCAATGGTTTCGGTGTGCGGACCCGGAGTGATCGGCCCGCAGGAAAAAATGGGGAGGTCGCTGATTTTCAGGCGTGTGGCGATTTCTCCCGGTGTGAAACCCGGGTTTCCGGACACCTGGCAGAGATGCTGGGCCAACACGGCCGCCTGTTCGTAGCCGGGCTCCACGAGGCCAAACGTGTGTTCCTGAAACTGGCAGCATTCACCGAGGGCGTGGATATGAGGATTGGAAGTGGTCATCTGCGAATCCACCTGTACGCCCCGGTTGCAGGCCAGGCCGGCGGCTTCTGCCAGTGCTTTGTTCGGATGAATACCGGTTGCCAGCACCACCAGGTCGGTAGCCAGCACGGTGCCGTCGCTGAGCTGTACCGCCCGGACCTGGTGTTTGCCCAGCAGCGCTGTGGGTTCGGTACCGGTCAGAACGGTAAGGCCCCGTTGCTGTAACTGGTGCTTCAGTAATTCGCCGGCAGCTGGATTGAGCTGTCGGTTCAGCAGGTGACCGCTGCGATGCAGAACCGTGACGTCCATGCCCCGGGCCCTGAGCCCCTCGGCCGCTTCCAGGCCAAGAAAACCGCCGCCGATGACGACCGCACGGCGATGTGTCTGCGCCCGGTGAATCAGGGTGCGGGTATCGGTCAGATCCCGGAAGGTCATCACGCCATCCAGATCCTCACCGGGCAGGCCAAGACGTGAAGGACTGGCGCCGGTGGCCAACACAAGGGTGTGGTAAGCCAGCGTGCGCCCGCTGGCGGTCGTCACCCGGCGCTGATGCGGTTCGATGGCCGTGACCGGCTCACGGTTATAGACCTCGATTTTGTGCTGGCGGAACCAGGACCGGGGTTTCAGTTCCAGCTCTGACTCCCGGACCTGATTCGCCAGCAAGGACGACAGCTGGATTCGGTTATAGGCAGCGAAAGGCTCGCCGTTGAACACCACAATGCGGCTGAACGGGTGCCCTGTGGCCACCAGTTGCTCCAGCAATCGCTGCGCAACCATGCCATGGCCGCAGATCACCAGCGCAGGGGTCTGTGTGTGTTCCATAGGTGCGCTCCCTTACTCAACGAATTGCCGAAAACCAAACGAAAAAAGCCGGAGCATCATGCTCTCCGAAGAGAACAGATGGTCCGGCACCAATGCCAACAACAATGATCTGATGGTCCGGCCTGATTCCATGGCCGGGACAGTCGTCCTTGATTAGGACAAAGCGATCTCCATGCCAACTTTTTAACTCCATTTAATTCAGTTGCTTAGATGATATCGCGGCTCTATTGCACCCGTGCCGGGCAGAAAAGATGCCCCGGGATGGGGCGAAACGCACGAAGATGATGCCGGTGGTTCTGGCCTGTTAATTGCTGCAGTCCAGTCAGACAGGAACCCGCTGTGTACCGATACCAGGAGTTGCACCATGAACAGCAAACGCCAGACCAATACGGCCGCGACGGCCACAGCCGCAGACTTTCTGATGGCCTCCCGGCAGTGCGAAATCCGCAACCTGGAGTACTTTCTGCAGATGGGCCGGCTGGTGCAGAGCGTGGGTAACCTGGTGCACGGACTGCAACGGGAGCGGGGAGCTACCAACCTGTATCTGGGGTCCGGTTGCCAGCGTTTCGCCCGGGAGCGTTCGGTTATCCTGAAAGAGAATGACCAACTGGCTGTCATCTTCCGTAAGGCGCTGACCGACATACAGGAAGACCTGACTACCCATCCGGTCAGCAGCCCGCTGCTGGGTCATATTGCCAGTGCCCTTCATAGCCTCGATCAGCTGGCCGAGTTCAGGCAGAAAGTGGTCGGGCAGGAAGCCAGCGTGGTGGATGCTACGGACTGGTTTTGCGACACCATCCATCAGCTGATTACGGTGGTTTTTGAAGCCGCCGAAACCGTTGCTGAACCCTCCATTGCCGGCCTGCTGGTGGCCATGGTGCACGTGATGAATGGTAAGGAATACTGTGGCCAGGAGCGGGCGGCAGGCTCAGCGGGATTCTCCAGTGGCCACTTCGAAAACGCACTGTCACGGCGCATGATGCACCTGGTTGAAGCGCAGGAACGGTGTTTCGAGGTATTTGTTGCCTTTGCCAGCGAAGACAGCCTGGCTCTCTGGCAGGCGCTGCGGTCTCACCCGCGGGAACTGGAAATAGAGCGGATGCGCCAGAAGGCGGTGTCGGTCGGACCCTATAAATCCCTGGACAGGGAAATGGCCGATCGCTGGTTTAACCTGATGACCGACCGTATGGATGATCTCAAGAAAATCGAAGATTCCGTGGAAAACGCCTTCCACCACCGTTGCGTGGAACGCTACACCGAGGCGCGCCACTCCCTGGCTCACCAGGAAACTCTGCTGGCCTCGCTGGAACAACGGAACGCCTCGACAATGCCGGTATTGGTGGTCTGCGATAATGGAGTAGATGCGGGTACGGCAGATGCCTGGGCCGGTGACGGTGTCGGGCAACAGTCAGGCAGATCCATCTTTGATCTGGTTCAGGAGCAAACCCGCCGCCTGCGCCAGATGTCTGAAGAACTGCAAAGTGCAAAAGAAGCTCTGGAAGACCGACGTACCCAGGAAAAGGCCGTGTTGCTACTGATGGAACATCGTGGCATCAGCAACGACGAAGCCCACCGATTGCTGCGAAAGCTGGCCATGGATCAGGGCAAACGCCTGCCTGATGTGGCTAGAGCCCTGGTCTCCATGGCCGGCGTTCTGGGCTGACACCATCCTTGATGGCACCGGGGGCAAAGTAGCCCCGGTGCCGTGCAGCCTCAGGCAGACGCCGGCTGTTTCTCCTTCTCCACCTTTGCACTCTCCCCACCCTGCGTGGAGGCACTGGCGGCCCGCCGGCTGCTCAGGGATTCCAGCTTGCGCTGTTTCTCGTACAGGAACGACAGCACCTCCTGCCGGTAATGCACATATTTGGCGTCATCCGCCAACGCCACCCGATTACGCGGCCGAGGCAAATCAATGTGCAAATCTTCCCCCACCGTCGCCGCCGGCCCGTTAGTCATCATGATGATGCGGTCCGACAACAGCACCGCCTCGTCTACATCGTGGGTGATCATGATCACCGTATTGTTCAGCTCCTGCTGAATCTCCATCAGCGAATCCTGAAGATGTGCCCGGGTCAACGCATCCAGGGCCCCGAACGGCTCATCCATCAGCAGCACGCTCGGTTTCATCGCCAACGCCCGGGCAATCCCCACCCGCTGCGCCATGCCCCCGGAAATCTCCCCCGGCCGTTTATTGGCGGCATGGGCCATATTCACCAGCTCCAGGTTATGGGTAATCCAGTCCCGGCGCTCCTTACGGTTCATCGACTTGCGAAACACCTGCCGAACAGCCAGCTCCACATTCTCATACACCGTCAGCCAGGGCATCAGCGCATGATTCTGAAACACCACCGCCCGCTCCGGCCCCGGTGAGTTCACCTCATGCCCGTTTAACACACAGCCACCCTTGGTGGCCTGCAACAAGCCGGCGACAATGTTCAGTACCGTCGATTTACCACAGCCGGAGTGGCCGATAAGCGAAACAAACTCCCCTTTCTGGATCTTCAGGTTCACGTTGTCCAGGGCAACGAACGGCCCTTTCGGCGTGTCAAACGCCATCTCAACACCGGTAAGTTCTAAATGTGTTTTACTCATGGAAATCACCTCAAAAGTAAGCGGAGCGCCGGGTGGGTTACGCCTCCCGAAACCCTCAAAAACATGGATGTTTTTGCGGAGCCTACATGGATGTACTCGCCGCGTGTTTCGGGCGGCGTAACCCACCCGGTGCGGCATGCTCCCAAGTTTGATCACTCATTCCAGGCCACCTTCTTCTGAATCAACAGCATCACCCGATCCAGCAAAAACCCGATAAACCCGATGGCCAGCACCGCCACCATGATCCGGCTCAAAGACTGACTGCTGCCATTCTGAAACTCGTCCCAGACAAACTTGCCAAGCCCGGGACTCTGCGCCAGCATCTCCGCCGCAATCAGCACCATCCAGGCAATACCCAGAGACACCCGCAACCCGGTAAAAATCATCGGTACCGACGACGGCAGCACCACCTTGCGAACGTGGGTCCAGAACGACAGCTTCAGCACCTTCGACACGTTCAGCAGGTCCGGATTCACCGCGGCCACGCCCACGCTGGTATTGATCAGCGTGGGCCACAGGCTGCAAAGGGTGACCGTGATCATCGACGTCAGAAACGACTTCTGGAACATCGGGTCATCGCTGACGTACGTGGCTGACACCACCATGGTGACCAGTGGCAGCCAGGCCAGGGGCGACACCGGCTTGAAGATCTGGATCAGCGGATTGACCGCCGCCTGAAAATACCGGTTAAGACCGAACACAATTCCCAGGGGCACCGCAATCAGCGTGGCCAGGGCAAATCCAGACAACACCGTGACCAGGCTGGTACCGATCTGATCGATAAAAGTGGGTGCGCCGGGATAAGACCGGATCCGCACCTCCGCCTCCGGGTTGTCGGCCAGAATCCTGGCATTACGCTGCTCCTGCATGGCGATGAACTGGCTGGCGCGTTCCCGCTGGTTGGCGTGCTCTTGCCAGAGTTGCCCCGCCTGCTCCCAGACCTGAGCCGGCCCCGGAAAGGCGCCAAGGGACGTCTGCACCTGGGGAGCTGCCAGATGCCAGAATCCCAGAAACACGAGAATTCCGATCAAGGGCAGCAAAGTCTGTTTGCCGGCCGCCAACAATTCATTCGGGCCCAGCCGGGAGAGCAGGTTGCGGCTCCTGGTGGCCATCGACTGACCAATCCTTATGCTTAATGTGCTCATGTTGTGCCCCCTTACGGTGTCTCGGTGCCTTTCAGCCCGATATCAAAGCGTTCTATGTAAGCGTTCGGTTCGCGAGGTGTGAAAGGCACACCGTCAATCAGCTCGCCCTGGTAGGGGCGTTCAAAGTTCTCGGCGTCAAAGTCCGGGAAGTCACTGGCATTCATCACGCCATCATCGATCAGTGACTGTGCGGCCTGAGCATACAGATCACCCCGGTATACCCTTGCTGCGGTCTGCATGTACCAGTCATCCGGCTTGGCGTCCGGAATCTGGCCCCACCGGCGCATCTGGGTCAGGTACCAGATGGCATCCGAGGGATAGGGGTAGGTGGCGTGATAGCGGAAGAACACGTTGAAGTCCGGAACCTCCCGCACATCCCCTTTCTCGTATTCGAATGTGCCGGTCATAGAGTTGGCGATCACGTCTTTGTCTGCGCCCACGTAGCTGGAGCGTGAAAGCAGCTCTACCGCTTCCTGGCGATTTGCGTTGTCGTTTTCATCCAGCCAGTAAGCCGCGCGGATCAGTGCCCGCAACAACCGCAGGTGGGTATGGGGATGCTTCTCTGCCCAGGTCTCGGTCACACCAAAGACTTTCTCAGGGTTGTTTGGCCAGATCTCATAATCAGTGATGACCGGCACCCCGATGCCCTTGAATACCGCCTGCTGGTTCCAGGGTTCGCCCACGCAGTAGCCCTGAATGGTGCCGGCTTCCATGGTCGCCGGCATTTGCGGCGGCGGGGTAACGGACAGATGAACATCGGCCTGCAAGGTGCCACTGGTATCACCCCGTTGTGGGGCGTAGAAGCCGGGATTCAGGCCACCGGCCGCCAGCCAGTAGCGGAGTTCGTAGTTATGGGTAGACACCGGGAACACCATGCCCATCCGGAACCGCTCGCCTTTGCTCAGGGATTGCTCCACCGCCGGTTTCAGTGCGCTCGCGGAGATCGGGTGGGCGGGTTTGTCGCCATCCATTTCCAGGTGGGGCTTCATGGTGTCCCACACCGCGTTGGACACGGTAATCGCGTTGCCGTTGAGGTCCATGCTGAAGGCGGTAATGATGTTGGCCTGAGTGCCATAGCCAATGGATGCGCCCAGAGGCTGGCCGGCCAGCATGTGGGCACCGTCCAGCTCGCCGGTGATCACCCGGTCCAGCAGCACTTTCCAGTTGGCCTGCGCCTCCAGTTCCACGAACAGGCCTTCGTCCAGGAAGTAGCCCTGTTCCCAGGCAACCGCCAGTGGCGCCATATCGGTGAGTTTGATGAAGCCCAGTTTCAGGTCTGGTTTCTCGGCCGGCCCGATGCTCGCCTGGGCCAGCGTGCTCAGCCCAATCAGTGCGCCTGTGAGCAAGCCTCTGAGTTGATGACGGCGTGTGTTCATGCTGTTACCTCTCTGTGTCTCTCTTTTCTGGCGCACAAAAAAAACGCCCACCCTCCGTTTCCGGAGAGCAGGCGCCAATGCCTTAGAACGAGAGATGTGATGTCTTGATGGTTCGCTGTTACCTCAGCATAAGCCGTGCCATTTTTTAATATTCATAGTTTTCAAAGGCTTGATATTCCCTTCCGTGTTGAGCGAGGAAAACGCCAATCGAGCCCGGTCTGTTTTTGGTGCAACCTGAGCGATTTCGCACCAATGTGAAACCTCAAGGCAGAAGTGTATCCCGGCCTGCCGGAGCCGATGGATCTGCTGAACAAGGCCGTAGCCCGGGCGTTGCCACAAGGCCGGCCGGGCAAGTGCTGTTTTGGCAATCGCTGGCCCCGTTATTGCTTTCCATAAAACAGACAATTTTGGCAAAGAAGCCCGCCCCGGCTCTGGAAACAGACCCCGGATGGCGGGCTTTTTTATGGGTAAAGCAGAGGATTGATCATGAAAAACCGCCGAACCACTCCCGGAAGTACCGCCACCACCTGCCCTTATTGCGGTGTGGGCTGTGGTGTTCTGGCGAAACCTGACGCCGTTCAGGGCGATCTTGGCCACCCGGCCAATAATGGTCGCCTTTGTGTCAAAGGCTCTGCGTTACATGAGACCGTGACCGGACACGACCGTTTGCTGGCCCCCCGTGTGGCAGGGCATACCGTTGAGTGGTCGGAAGCCATTGACCGGGTAGCTGAGGCCATTCGTGTTTCGGTCAGAGACCATGGCCCGGAGTCTGTGGCTTTTTACCTGTCTGGCCAGCTGCTCACAGAGGACTATTACATTGCCAACAAGCTGGCCAAGGGCTTTATTGGCACCCCGCACGTGGATACCAATTCCCGGTTGTGCATGTCGTCTGCCGTGGCAGCCCACAAGAGGGCGTTTGGTGAGGACTGCGTGCCCGGCTGTTATGAGGACCTCGAGCTGGCGGACTTGCTGGTGCTGGCGGGCAGTAATGCCGCCTGGACGCATCCGGTACTTTATCAGCGGATAAAAGCGTCCCACCGGCCCGGGCGCAAAGTGGTAGCCATTGACCCAAGGCAAACCGCAACCACAGAGATGGCTGACCTGCACCTGCAACTGCGGCCGGGAACCGACACCCTGCTGTTCAATGGCTTGCTGGTTTGGCTGCATGACCACGGAGCCCTGGCCACACAGTACCTGGAACAGCATTGCAATGGATTCGAGGAGACTCTGAGTGTGGCCCGCGCCTGTGCGCCTTCGATACTGGCGGTCGCCCGCGGATGTGACCTTCGGGCTGCGGATGTGGAACGCTTCTATCGGTGGTTTGCCGAGACCGATCGGACAGTCACCGCCTTTTCCCAGGGCATCAATCAGTCGGTGGCTGGCACCGACAAAGCCAACGCTATTATCAACTGCCACCTGGCCACAGGGCGCGTTGGCCGGCCCGGTGCCAGTCCGTTTTCACTCACCGGTCAACCCAATGCCATGGGTGGGCGGGAAGTGGGCGGTCTGGCCAACACCCTGGCGGCCCATATGGATTACGACACGCCCGGCGCGGTGCAACGGGTTGCCGACTTCTGGCACAGTGAAAAATTGGCAGCGGGACCGGGCTATAAGGCGGTGGATCTGTTTGAAGCCGTTCATCGGGGCGACATCCGGGTGCTCTGGGTGATGGGCACCAATCCTGCGGTCAGCCTGCCCGACAACGCCCGGGTCAGGGAGGCCCTGGCGCGATGCGAGACCCTTATAGTCTCAGACTGCGTGGCCCAGACCGATACCACGGCGTTTGCCGATATCCTGTTGCCTGCTGCCGGTTGGGGCGAGAAGGACGGTACCGTGACCAACTCGGAACGGTGCATTTCACGCCAGCGTCGATTTTTGCCAGTGCCAGAGGGTGTCCGGCCGGATTGGCGAATCATCCGGGATATCGCCCAGGCGCTCGGTTATGGTCACGCCTTTGACTACCAGGAGCCTGCGGAGATTTTCAGAGAACACGCGGCACTGTCCGGTTACGGTAACGGCGGTGAGAGAGTGTTTGATATTTCCGCCCTGGCCAAGCTGAGTTCCACGGAATATGACCGGCTTCAACCCGTGCAGTGGCCGCTTACCGGGGGCAATCCCGGTGCCTGGCTGCAGACCCGCCGGCTGTTCTCCGATGGTCGCTTTCCCACGCCCGATGGTCGCGCCCGCCTGGTACCGGTTTCGAACCTGCCGCCCGGACAGCAGCCCGATGCCCGGCATCCCCTGATCGTGAATACCGGTCGTATTCGGGACCAGTGGCACACCATGACGCGCACGGCACTGGCGCCCAGACTGTTTGCCCATCGCAGTGAGCCCTTTATCGAGGTTCACCCGAAGGACATCGCCACCTTTGGTTTGATTGAAGGTGCACTGGCCACGCTGACAGGGCATGCCCGAAAGGGGTTCACCGGCCGGGTCCGGGCCAGCCCGGCACAGAGACCCGGAGAGGTATTCGTTCCCATTCACTGGAATCGGCAGTTTGCATCCTCAGCCCTGGCCTCCGACCTGATCGCCCCCGTCGTCGACCCGATTTCAGGGCAACCGGAAGCCAAATTTGGCGTAGCCTCCCTTCGGCCACTAATCACTCGATGGCAAGCCCGGCTGATGCTGCCCGCGGCCGGGGGCACCGCATTGGACGCCACGTCGCTGGACTACTGGAGCCACCAGGCACTGCCTCATAGCCGGTCCTGGTGGCTGGCCGGTCGCCGGTCAATGGACTGGCGTGAATGGGCCCAGCAGATTTTCGCCAGGGAACCGGAGCTGGTTATGCAAGATAGTGCCCGGCGTCGCTTTCGTGCGGCCTGGCTCACCGGCAACCGGTTGGATGGCGTATTGCTGGTAGAGTCCTGTGTGCAAACCATGCCGGACCTCGGCTGGTTGGATGACTGTTTTGGCTCCGAGAACCTGACACCGGAGCAGCGCCGATCCTTGTTGGCTGCAGGTTCGATCGATGCAGAACCGACCGGGCCGCTGGTCTGCAGCTGTTTCCAGGTAGGCGAGCGCCAGATCAACCAGGCAATCGAAGATGGGGCCGCCAGCGTTGAAGCATTGGGTCAGCGGCTGCAGTGCGGCAGCAATTGTGGTTCTTGTATACCTGAGATTCGTGGCTTGCTGGCGAAATCGGCGGATCGGGAGCCTGCCTGAAACCGGATCAGTCCGGGCGGCGTAGGAGGGAAACCGGTACCCGGTACCGCAAACCGCGGGCATTCAAAGTAACCGCAACCGTGCAGGTTTTTCGGTTCACCCGGACAACCTGGCCCCGTTTCTCGTGCCGGCCTTCGCCAAAACAGACCGCATCGCCGACCTGCCACTGCCGGAGCTCCCGGACTGGACTGGGGAATACAAACGGTGTGCTGGGCAATGTCACTCCCGCTTCTACGGCAGTCTCCTCAAGGTACTGCCGGGTGGCGACCGACGCACCACTGCTATACAACCCGTCCAGCGCTTCATAGAAATGCCGGTTATGCACCGAACCATAGTGCCGCTGGCCTGCACTGTATTGCAGCAAATGGGCAAACTCATGGCAGCAGGTGTGGGCCAGCAGGTTCAATACACTCACCTCACCCCCAAAATAACCCCGACTCCGGATTTCCCGAGTCGATAACCAGCCCTGGGCGGTTTCCGGCTGATGCTTGGCGGCAATCATCCGCGCGCCATAGGTGATCAGATGCTGCTTCTGGGTTGGATCGTAACGGTGATAGGTGGCCTGGCCGGACCCTACCCGCAATGCCAGCGCTACACCCCGGTTTTGCTCCCGAACCCGGGCTTCGGCGGGTGCCCATAGGATGTCGCGGGTGGCTTGGCACATGAGAGTGCCGATGGCTCGGGTGGTTGATGTTGGTACTGGCATACGCGTTGGATATCTGGATTGAAAAGCACAGAGTGGTAATGGTCGTGCAAGCGTAACCATGGGATTCACAAATTGCTATGGCCCGTGTTGGCAAAGTTGTTCAGAGTCTCTTTGACGTTTTGTACCGTGGTAGTATTCTCTTGCCGGGCGAGTAAAAAAGGAATAGTTTGTACTCATGGATGTGTTTGAATTTGACGGAACCAAAAGCCAGGCCAATCTGGACAAACACGGCATTGATTTCTTGGCTGCCCAGCAGTTGTGGGAAGACCCGTATTTGCTGGAAGTAAAGGCAAAGTGCGTGGATGAGCCTCGATATCTGCTGATTGGAAAGATTGGGGACAAGCACTGGTCGGCCGTTGCGACCCACCGGGAAGGACGTATTCGTCTGATTTCGGTCAGGCGTTCCCGCAAGAAAGAGGTTGAGCTTTATGAAAGCTAAAGATTTTGACAAGAAGTTTGATGAGAGCCAGAAAGATGTTGTTGGAGATCTTGATCTGTCTTCTGCAAGGCGGGTGAATCAGGAACAAAAGCGAATCAATGTTGATTTTCCGGCCTGGGTCGTGGAGTCTCTGGACCGTGAGGCTGCGCGTATTGGCGTTACCCGTCAATCCATCATCAAGGTCTGGCTGGTTGAACGTTTGCAGGCGGAGGCGGCCAACAAGCCGCTTAATCAGGACAATGCAGGCGGTACTCACTAACGGAGCGGTGTAACTCCGGGGAAGTCCACCACCCGGTCCATGGAGTCGGCAGGCCGATGGCTAGTTTTATTTCGGAAGACAATATCGAGCAGGCGCTATTGCAGCGCCTTCAGTACATTCATGGTTTCAAGGGATATCGGGTATCTCTGCGCCATAGGCAGTTGTTTCATCGCCTAAACAAACATAGACAGCATAGATCATTTGCGTGGTTTTCTGACAGATAAAAAAATAGAATTTCGATTACAAGTTTTTTCTATGCAAAGTTACAAGCCGGCTGCACTACTCCGAAATTCTTACGCCATTTATACGCAATGACGTTGAGCTTGCAGCTGGCCCCTGAAATGTAATAAGTGATTGAGCTTGGCTGTTCGGTACGATAAATACGGTTCTAAATTCTCCCTGAACTACTCCAAATACCCGAGCTTCGGGAATCTGCTCTATCCAAGCTGGTTTGTTTGAACCCTGACTTGCGCTCTCAAAGAGCGTCAGTGAAGTGTCGATTGCTGAACCTGAGCTTACTGAACTTGGGATGTCCTCTGATTGGACAAAACCTACGATTCGGTCGTTTCGTAGAAACACGAGCTCGCCATCTCTCACCTTTACAGAGGAGAACATCGTATCTGGTACTTCTATGGTTAATTCGCTGTATGGTTGAATCACCAATGAAGAGTGCGATGCACAGCCGGAGAGAAGAAGTACAAATGCTAAAGCTAGGCCCATCCGTGGCATGGTAGAAGGCTAATCTCAATGGCGTTTAGATAGAGGTTCTAAAATGGGGTAGAACCCCTCTTTTCCTGAACAAATATAACCGGCGTGGATCATTTGTGTGCCTTGCTGACAGACATGGAAGATAGAACATCGTCGAACACGTCTTCCTTAATACTTATGGTAATCCATGAAGTTGGATGTTTTGAGGTGGCGATAAATGCAGTGGTGTATCCATTGACGGTGACTGAGAAGCCGTAGGCGCTATCACCCAAGTCCAGCTGAACGATCTTGCCGGAGGATTTTTTCGCTTCATCAAATCCTTGCCTGACTTCGTCGACCGCTGTGTCAAAATTTGGGTTGGTTTCCATGGTCATCAACGAACCAATCATTGCCGAATCGAGCCAAATCTGAGTTTCAAATGGTTGCACATCGACTGTATCAAACTGACTGTTACTGAGTTCGAAAGTCAGGTCGTTGGAGGTGCGAAACTGAATGGGTGTCTGGCCCGTAGCAGCACAACCAGAGAGCATGCTGACTAACACAAACCCTATAGCGATAGTTCTTTTCATCAAACGGATCCCTGTTTAGTTCAAAGAGTCGAGAATAGCAGGTTTGAATTGAACAGCGCGAAAGCGCTTGCACATCATGTTAATGCGTACGTTGCCCAGTAGAAAGGGCTCCCCCGACTTTCTAATGACACGTAAAGCCCATTTTCTAAGCTTGTTTGCGGGCCAAAGGAGATCCTGAGGGTTTGGAACGGCATCAATCCATGTGCTGCAGTCTTCCATTTCCGCCAGTAATTCAACCACCCTTATGATTGTCTCATCCGTAATCGAAGATGATGTAAAAAGTCGGGCGTTAGCCTGTCCGTAAAATGCGCTGATGATTGCCTGAATGATATCGACATCATTCTGAGTAATAGTGTCGCTCATAATCTTCATTCCTTGAAGTCCAAAGCAAATGCCCCGACCATCTTACGATGGCCGGGGCAATATGACGCATGGGCGAAGCTAACTTACGCCTCGATCGGCGTACGCCAGTCGTCTGCACCGGAAGTACCGGCAACGGCATGCTCCCAGGTTACCTTGCGGTAGGACAGGGAAACGGTCACCAGCTGGGTGAAGTCAGCGTTGGCGGCGTCCTGGCAGTGGGGCATGTTGCAGTTGATGTCGATGATGGTGGCATCTTCCAGGATGGTGGAGAAGAAGTGCTCCTGTTTGCCTTCTACGGAAGTGCGGTACCACTTGAGCTCTACCTTCGGCAGCATTTCGCCGGAAGCCAGGGCGTTGTACATCAGCGGGGTGGCTTTGTTCAGGGCAGAAGTGAACTTGAACGGCTTGTGAACACGCTGGCCGGAAGGCTGACCAGACTGCGGGTCAGTAGGGACGGTGACAACGTGGCTGAATTCCTGAACCAGCACTTCGTCTTCGTGACCTTCAACGTAGATGTTACCTACGGAGTCGGAAGTGAATGCGCCAGCGGTGATGTTACCCTGAGTTTTACCTTCGATGCTGATATAACAAGGAGTTGGCATAGTCTGCTCCATGACGTTTAAGTGAATGTTTGTCCCCGGGCTGTTCCCTGGACGCGCTTACTGGTTACAAGCGCTGTGCCAACTCTAAAAAATATATTAAATACATATAGTTATGTAATATTCGGCGAAGCCGAAGTTGGTGGTGAGCAAACCCTTGCTTGGCCTCTGGGCGAGCTTTTGCTGGCCGGGCAAAAAGTTGCCCGATCAGGGGCGCCAGGCGAAGGACGCAAGTAAGGCGAGTAACAACAGCGCAGACATTCCCTGCCAGAAGGCCACCGGGTGGCGCTCCATCAAGGGTTTCTGGTGATGCTGCTGCCACTGCGGATTCGGTTGGCGCAGGTCGAACAGAAATTCCGACAGCGCCGGGTAGCGTTTGTGGGATTCCGGGTGCAACGCCCGGGCCAGGGCATGGTCAATCCAGCCGGGAAGGTCCTCCCGGTGCAAGCGAGCAGGATGGTAGCTGAGCTGGCGTAACTGGCGGTGATTGCGAATACCCGGCACGCGGGTGCCGTAGGGTAGCTGGCCGGTCAGCATCTGATAGGCGATCACTCCCAGTGAAAACTGGTCCGTCTGCCAGCCGGTGGTTTCGCCGAGAAAGGCTTCCGGAGCGCTGTAAAGCGCGGCGCCACGGGGCCAGGTGGGCTCATCGTGGTCATGGAGTTCCTGCAGGCCAGCGATGCGGGTGGCGCCGAAGTCGATGAGCACCACGGTGCCCTCGCCGTTGATCAGGATATTCTCCGGTTTCAGGTCCTGGTGTACCATTTCCAACCGGTGAAACGCCCGCAGCCCGCGGGCAATCTGCTCCACCAATTGACGCACGGTTTCCAGTGCCGGCGCCGGGTGGTCCAGAAGCCATTGCCGCAGGCTGATTCCCTGAACGTACTCGGTGGCCAGGTACAGGCAGCTGCGAGGGCGTTCCGGCGCAAACGCTTTCACTACGTGAGGGCTGTCGATGCGCTGGGCTACCCATTGCTCGGTGGCAAATTGCTCCAGCCCCGCCGGGTTTTCGCGCAGTTCCATGGCTGGGACTTTCAGGGCGACATGCTGATGGCTGGCTTCATCGATGGCCAGGTAGACCTGGCTGCGGCTGCTGGCGTGAATCGGCCGCACAATACGGTAGCCATCCAGTACCTGCCCCGATGCCAGTTCCCGGGCGAACGGCAACTGCTGAACATCCCGGGCGAATTCGGCGCTGCTCTTTCCGGCGGCAACGGAATCTACACGAACAAGCTGCACGCTCAGGTTATCGTTGCTGCCAGCGGCAAGGGCTCGCTCGACCAGCGTTCGGGCGGCGGAGTCCAGATCTTCACCGGCCGCCTGGATAATGCCGGCCATGTCACGCTCGGACAGATGTTCATAGACGCCGTCAGTCGCCAGCAAAAATGTATCACCGAGCCATACCGGCACCGCCAGGTAGTCGATGTCGACTTGCTGGCTCAGCCCCATGGCCCGGTTCAGGCAGCTGTCTTCCTGCGACAACCATACCCGGTGATCGGTGGTTAGCTGTTCCAGCGAGTTACCCTGCAGCCGATAGATGCGGGCATCGCCAATATGGAACACATGGGCCGTCGCCGATTTCAGCACCAGTACACTGAGAGTGCAGACGTAGCCCCTGTCCTGATCATAGCGGTAGCGGCTTTGTCGAGTTTGGGCGTGCAGCCAGGCGTTGGTGGCCCGAAGCACCCGTTGGGCCGACTGCTTTACGGACCAGCTGTCTGGTGTGGCGTAATAGTCGTTCAGAAAACCGGCGACGGCAGATTCGCTGGCAATCTGGCTGACGTTGCTGGAGCTGATGCCATCGGCAATTGCCACCGCGATACCCTTGGTGCCCAGCTGATGGTCGCCCGGGATCATCAGTCCATGAAAATCCTGGTTGACCGGCTTGGGCCCCGGGTCAGTGTGCTGGCCGGTGGAGACCGCGAGCTGTGAGGTCATACCGCATTGGAGTTAAAGCGTTCCGGCAGGGTGCGCTTGGGCGCCGTGCGCACATGAGTGGCATAGAGGGTCAGGCCGGTGAACGACAGGCCTCCGACCAGGTTGCCCAGTACGGTGGGAATTTCGTTCCAGACGAAGTAGTCCATGATGCCGAACTCGCCGCCCATCAGCAGGGCAAAGGGGAACAGGAACATGTTGACGATGGAATGCTCAAAGCCCATGTAGAAGAACAGCATGATCGGCATCCACATGGCCAGCACCTTGCCCTGTACCGTGGTTGAGATCATCGCTCCGACCACGCCCATAGATACCATCCAGTTGCAGAGTACGCCCCGCAGAAAAATGGTAAACCAGCCGGCCACGCCGTGTTCCGCGTAACCCAGAGTGCGCTCCTTGCCGATCGCGGCAATGCGGTCGCCGACCACGCCGGGTTCGGTATTAAAGCCGTAGGTGAAGACAAAGGCCATGATGACAGCGACGGTTAAAGCGCCGGCAAAGTTGCCAAGGAATACCCAGCCCCAGTTGCGAAGAATGCCGCGGGTATCTACCCCCGGGCGTTTGTCCAGCAGGGCCAGGGGGGTGAGCATGAACACCCCGGTGAGCAGGTCAAAGCCCATCAGGTAAAGCATGCAGAAGCCAACCGGGAACAGCATGGCGCCGATCAGTGGGCTGCCTGTCTGAACGGCAACGGTGACCGCGAATACCGCTGCCAGGGACAGAATGGCGCCAGCCATGAACGCTCGGATCAGTACATCCCGGGTAGCCATGTAGATTTTTGATTCACCGGTGTCCACCATTTTGGTGACAAATTCCGAAGGCATGATGTAAGACATAGGTTATCCCCTGGTTCCTTCTTTGCCCGCTTTTCCGTGGGCGAAAAAAAACGACGACGCCCATGGGCTGCCGTGAATGGCAGGCATGAGCAGACGCCGTCGTCTGAAAGATTGCTGTTTGGGCAGACAAATTCGATCTGCTGACCAGGACTCAGCAGGCACCGTGCCAGCTCTGGGTTTTTCGGGGAAAAGGCTTTTAATTCAGTAAGTAATAAAAGGGCAGCGGGCTGTGTGCCCGGGGCGGTGTTTGCTGGCCTGCACCGGCTCAGTGCGATCTGCGCTTCTGTGGTGCGGGTTCAGCGCAAGCTGAAGCGAACGGGCAGCGCGTAGGTAAACGTCTGGCCGCGCATGGAGTCC
The DNA here is from genome assembly GCF_001574445.1 of Marinobacter excellens LAMA 842. Taxonomy (NCBI): domain Bacteria; kingdom Pseudomonadati; phylum Pseudomonadota; class Gammaproteobacteria; order Pseudomonadales; family Marinobacteraceae; genus Marinobacter; species Marinobacter excellens. The sequence continues at coordinate 105,973 of NZ_LOCO01000005.1, read as the reverse complement.
GGAACCTTGGGTAGGGGCGCTGCCTGGGCCAGCATCTGCATGGCTGAGTCATCAAGCAGTTGATGCCCGGAGCTGTCCCGCAGCGAATGGCTGACCAGCGTGCCGTCACGGGCAAATTCGAAGACGATCACCGGGGTACCTTCCTGCCCGAGGCGGCGGGCCCGCCGGGGGTATTCGTAATAACGGGCGAGGTGGCGGCTGAGCTTGCTCAGGTAGCTGTCGACCTCGCTGGAATTTCCTGCGTTCTGGAGGGGTATCGCATCCTGGCTGTTTTCGGCATCTGCTTCCTCCCCCGCTTCTTCTACAGCCGCTGAATCCGTGGGCGCTGGTGTGCTGGGCTCGCTGACTGGCTCAGGAACGGGCTCTGGCTTCGGAGCCGGTTCGGGCTCTGGTTCGGGCTCTGGTTCAGGTTCCGGTATCGGCTCTGGTTCCGGGGTGGGTTCAGGTTCGGTCACAGGTTCCTGTTCCGGCTCTGGCGATTGTCGGCCCGCAAGGCTGATCCGGATGGCCGGAGCGGTGTTGACAGCGCTGTCGCCCAGCACCGGAAGTTCCATGGGTTTGTCTGGTGCCATCAGCGCCAGTGTGGCTACCGTCGCCACAATGGCGGCGGTCAGAATCAGAGTTTTCGGGCCCCGGCCTGCGGCTGTCATGCCCCGGGCTCCGTCAGCAGTAGCACGTCGGTGTAACCGCCGGTTTCAAGAACACCCAACAGGTCTTCCAGGTCCGCCATGGTGAGGCTTTGGTCTGCGGCAATGCGCAAAGACGCGTGATCTTCAGGTTCGGGTAAACTTGCCAGCAGTCGGTCCCGGCTGACCGTTTCTCCACCCACTGTCCAGCTGCCATCGGCCTTGACCATCAGATCTGCCTCTGGAGCACGTTCTTCTTCCAGCTGGGAGCTTCCCGGCAGTTCCGGCAATGGGTCTTCAGTGAGCTGGCCAGCAACAACAAAGAACATCAACAACAGGAACACCAGATTGATCAGCGGCAACAACGCATCTTCAACACGTTCGAGCAGTCCTTTTCCGGAGGTGGCGGGGGGTGGAACCAGTTCGGTCATGACTCGGGTGTGCCGCTACGTTTCCAGTGGGGGGTGATGCCGGCGTTATCCAGCGCGCTCAGCGTGTGGGTAAAGCTGGCCAGGCTGGCCTCTGGAGCCGTCTCGAGGTTCGCTTCGGAAACGCCGGCGGCGGTCAGGGCCGGCATCAGCTCCTGCAGGCTGTAGCGGGTGTCCCGCCAAAGGATGCGGCCATCTGCCTCTACCCGGAGTTCCGGGTGGGGGTCGCCTGCGGTGGTGCTGCGCTGGCTGGTGTCGTTGCTTAGTTCCAGGTAATCCACAGGTAACAGCCGGGTGGTGAGCATGAAAAACACCAGCAGGATAAACACCACGTCAATCAGTGGTGTCATCCGGATCGGTATGGGCCTGCTTGGTCGGGGCTCAACCAGCTGCATGGGCAAAACGCGGGTTGTCTGCGTTGTCGTAGCTGTGGCTGGCTTGAGCGGTCTGCTCCGCAGCAACTGCGGATTGCTCGGTAACGGGCTGCGGCTCAGTGGCAGGCAGCACGTTGAACACGCTTACCAGGGTGCTGTTGATCACTTTGTGAATGCGTCGCAGGCGAAACTCCACCCAGGCCGCCAGTGCCGCAAATGGAATGGCAATGACCAGGCCTGCGGCAGTAGTGGTCAGCGCTTCGTAGATACCGCCACTGAGTTGGCTGGCATTGGCACGGCCATCGGTTGCGGCCATGGCGCTGAAGGCTTCCATCATGCCCATGACTGTACCCAGCAGGCCAAGCAATGGCGCCAGGGCTGCGATCACTTCAATGATCTTGAGCGGCGCTTCAAAGGGTTCCAGAGCGTGTTGGGCATCCCGCACGGCGGTCTCCCGAACTGCTGTGGTGTTTGCCGTGCCTTTGCAGGCCAACATGGTGTTAACCAACAAATGCATAAGTGGGTTACAACAACCCAAAAAGCCTGCCTGCTCTCGCACCTTTTCGGGCCGGGTATCTGCCGGGGAGGACTGCCACTGATGGATCAGGTGGTTCAGCCTGCGAGTGTATCGGGGAGCGTACAGGGCTCCAAACAGCATCAGATAAACGAAGGTGACGAAGCCGATAACGGCAATGGCGATGAGCACAATCATCACCGGTCCGCCCATGTCGATCAGCTGGGCAAGGGGGCCGTGCTGAGCCAGTGCGGCGGAGGCAGGGCTGATGGAATCCATACAGAATCGCTCGGAAAATTAAAGTTGATCTAAATAATAACGATTATCACCTGAATTACAAGCGGGGATCTGATAGGAAAAACCTGCCTTTGCTACACTTCAATAAAGCCCGGAGAATGCGAAGCGTCCGCTTTGGACGGTATGAGGTTAGTTATTTGATCAAGTTGTGGTTTTCGAGTCTGGCGAACCGGGCAGTTGCCCTGGTAGTGGCTTTTGTGTTGGTGACCGCGGTTGTGGTGGCCAGTGTTAGTTCTGCGCTGAGCCGGGCTGAACTGGAGCATCAGGCGCACCAGCAAGTGGAAGTGATTGTCGGAATGGTGGCAGGTGACCTCGACCAGAAACTTGCCCTGCGGCGTGATGTTCTCTCTCACGTTGCCACTGAAATCCTGGCCTCGGATGCCCTGCTACAGAATCGGGCGCGCGTGGTATTGCGCCAGCAGGCCTCGCTACTCCGGCTCTTTGATGCCCTGCTTATCATCGATGCCACTGGTGAGCTACTGGCCGCCAATCCCCGTGATGACCTGATCCCCGGCTTCAATGCCTCGGAACGGCCATACTTCAAAGCCGTTTCCAGCCAACTGGTACCCATCATCAGTGAGCCTTACTTGACTCACATTGATGGTGAGCCGGGTGTCATGATTGCTGCACCACTTTTTGATCACCGCAAACGATTTGCCGGCATGATTGGCGGGTTGATTCTGCTCAACGGTGACAATTTCATGCGGGATTTCTCCAGCATTCGGGTGGGGGATGCAGGCTATCTGCGCCTGATTACTCGCCGGGGTGTGGTACTGGCTGATGGCAGCGATGGTCGCGTAATGTCGCCAGTAGATGCCCGGCAGAGCTCTGTTGCACGTGCCATGGAGGGCTTTGAAGGTTCACTTCGCGATGCGTCTGCCGGGGAGAGCCCAACCATCAATGCCTATCGCCAAATGGTTCAGGTCCCCTGGTTTGTGGCGGCGGTTTGGCCCGAAGCGGATGCCTTCGCCTCGGTCAACCGAATGCGCGATTCGTTCAGTTGGACACTGCTATTGGTGCTGGTCTTACTGGTACCCCTGGCATTCTGGTTCTTCCACCGTTTGTTGCGGCCACTGCGCGATCTGAGCGTTCAGATCTATCAGCGCCATACCGGCGAACGCCAGATGCCGGTCTCGGAAATTGGGGGTCGGGAAATCCGGAATGTAGCCCGGGTTTTCAACATGGTCCGCCATGAGCGCGATGAGATTCTGCGATCATTGGCGGAACGAGAGGCGTTCTTCCGTTCTCTGACCCAGGATGCCCCCATTGGCATTGTCCACTCCAATATTCTCGGTCGGATTGAGTTCGTTAACCCGGCGCTGTTGAATATTCTCGGTGAGACGGCTGAGCAACTTGCACAACAGTACCTGATCTCGAGAGTGGCCGGTGAGGATCGCGTTACGGCTATGGTGGGTTGGCGCCGGGCTTTGACCCGACGAAGGTTTTATCGCGGACGCCTGCGATTGCTGACCACCCGTTCACCGGGGTATGTCTGGGTCGATACCATGACGTCGGTCGTTGATTTGCCGGACCAGGCTCTCGGTACCATTACGATTGTACGGGATGTCACTCAAGAAATGCGTTTCGAGAAGGCACTCCGGGAAGAGCAACAGAGGGCCGACTCGATACTGGATGTGTTGCAGGAAGGCGTTCTGATGGTTGATAAGGCGGGCCTTGTCCGTTACGCCAACGACGCGGCCGGCGAGTTTCTTGCGTTGGGCGATGATTGCATTGGCAAGAACTTCTTCGAGACGGTGACCTTTCGTTATGACAACCACAAGATGGAGCCGGAGGAATTTCAGGAAGGCGAGGAAATCGATAACCGGTACGTTACTCTGGAAAACTCGCAGAGCCAGGTCTACGACATTGATCTCACCATGTTGCACTTGCGCAGGGGTGAGCATGAGGAGCGCCTGGTATTTGTGCTGAGGGACGACAGCGAGCGGCGTCGGGAAGAAGAACGACTCTCCTGGGAGGCTACCCACGATGCGCTGACCCAACTGGTGAATCGCCGGGCTTTCACTGCCGCGCTGCTGAAAGCGCTGGCTGAGGCGCCACATCAGGCAACGCCCGCTGTTTTGATGATGATCGATCTTGATCATTTCAAACCGGTCAATGACCAGGGCGGCCACCTGGTGGGCGACGACCTGTTGAAACGCCTGGCGGATCTGTTCCAGAGCGCGGTTCGCCAATCGGATACCGTCGCACGATTGGGTGGTGATGAATTTGCGGTTCTGTTGCCCGGATGTGGTCTGGACCGGGCCGAAGCCCTGGCAGAAAACCTGCGCAGCCGGGTCGAGGCACTGAAAGTCCAGCACGATGGCCGTTCTTTCGGTGTCACTGTAAGCATTGGGCTCACACCGGTGTCTGCTGGCGACAGCGGCCCGAGGGAGGTCATGGCACGGGCGGATGAAGGGTGCTATATCGCCAAATCTCGGGGGCGCAATGCGGTGGTCTCAGTGCCCGCCCCGCCTGACGACACGGGACTTTAGGCCAACCAGCCGGCGGACTCCGCCGCTTGCCACAGCAGGCGCAGCGCCAGCAGTGTCAGTACCAGGTTGAAGGCGAGGCTGAACCACCGGTTGGTCATGGATTTCAAAACGTGCAGCCCCAGCCAGGTGCCGGTGAAGCCGCAGGCAATCATGGCGAGAATGAACAGCAGCCAGTCCGAGAACACGAATCCGGCAACCCCGAAGACCAGCGCTTTGGGCGCATGTTGCAAGGTCATGGCAGCGGCGAAGGTGGCCACGGTTTTAAAGCGATCCCGGTGAATCTGCTTGATAAAGGCGGCGACCAGGGGGCCCGTGGCGCCCACGAACAGGCTGACAAAACTGGTGACGGCGGAAGCTAAAAAAATGCCAACGGGCCCGAACGACGCTTTTGGCAGTTTCGGCCCCCAACACAGATACAGCACGAACAGAGCGATGGATAGCTGCCAGAGGTGCGCGGGTAAATCAACCAACAGCCAGGCGCCAAGCGCCGCCCCTGCGATTACGCCGGGCGTGAAGGCAGCAATAACCTTCCAGTCGATGTGGTGCCGGGTCAGCACTGCCCGGCCGGTATTGGAGCCAAGCTGAATCATGCCATGCACCGGAATAATCGCCGCCGGTGGCATCCAGGATGCCATCAACACCAGCAGCAGAACGCCACCACCGGCACCGAGCACAGCGGTCAGCATTGAGGTTATCGCCGAGGCTAATAGCAGAAAAAGAGCGACGCCCGGGCTAATGGCCTCTGGAAACAGGGTCAGGTCCATGGAACTCACTTTGGGATTGGCGTAAGCTCCTGAGTTTCCGGTTTATGCCCCGAAAGTCCAGTGGGGGCGGGTAAATAACAACAAACAGGGTGGCCCATGAACCAGTCCGAATATCTGAGATACGACGCAACAGCGCTGGCTGATCTGATCCGTCGGGGTGATGTGACGCCCCGAGAAGTAACCGATGCGGCGGTGGAGCGAGCCAATCATGTCAATGGGGCCTTGAACGCCATTTGCCACCCCCAGTACTCGGATGCCATGGGGCAGTCGCCGGTGTCTGATGGGCCGTTTTCTGGTGTACCCCTGCTGCTGAAAGACCTGGCCCAGGAACAGGCCGGGCAACCTTGCACCTACGGCAGCCGGGCCATGCGAAAGAATATTCCGAGCCGGGACTCACAGTTCGTACAACGTGCCCGTAAGGCCGGCTTGGTGTTTATCGGTCGCACGGCAACGCCGGAGTTCGGCCTCAAGGCCGTCACCGAGTCTGCTCTTTGGGGCCCGAGCCGCAACCCCTGGAACACGGAACTGACGCCCGGGGGCTCCAGTGGTGGCTCCGGTGCCGCGGTAGCCGCCGGTGTTGTTCCCATGGCCGGAGCCAACGATGGCGGTGGGTCCATCCGCATTCCGGCAGCTTACAACGGGCTGTTTGGACTAAAGCCATCCCGCGGCCGGATCTCTGTAGGGCCCCACGCCGGAGAGGCCTGGACCGGCGCTTCGACCGACCACGTGGTGTCCCGCACGGTGAGAGACAGCGCCAGCATGCTGGATGTGTTGGCCGGTGCAGCCAGTGGCGACCCCTTCCGCATTCCGGAACCGGAGGGTTCCTGGCTGGACCTGATGCAGCAATCGCCGGGGCGGCTGAGGATTGGTGTGTTTACCTCGTCGCCTTACGACACCGAGGTAGCGCCGGAGTGTGTGGCCGCCGTCGAAGAAACCGCCCGTATGCTGGAAGGCCTTGGGCATCATGTCGAGTATGCCCGGCCGGAATTTGACGGCATGGCCTTGGCACGGTGCTACCTGGCCCTTTACTTCGGTGAAGTGTCCTCAATGATGGACAGGGCCCGGGAGCAGTTCGGTGCCGAGGACAAGGATTTTGAGCTGGAGACCCGGTTACTGGGTATGTTGGGGGGTACAATGCCGTTGCCGGATTATGTTCGTCGTCGCCAGCAGTGGAACGATTTCTCCCGTGCCTTGGGCGCATTCTTCGAGCGTTTTGACCTGTACCTGTCCCCGACCACCGGCCAGTTGCCGGCCAGGATCGGTGAAATGGATACGCCGGCCCACCTCAAACTGATCGCCAGGCTGATGCTAACCCTGAAAGCGGGCAAACTGGTCCATCGTAGCGGCCAGGTGGACCAGATGGCGCTGGAAAGCCTGGCCCGAACGCCCTTTACCCAGCTTGCGAACCTGACCGGCACGCCGGCGATGTCGGTACCCATGCACTGGACCCGCGATGGTTTGCCGGTAGGCGTCCAGTTCGGCGCCGCCCATGGCCGCGAGGATCGACTGTTGCAGCTGGCCGCCCAGCTTGAGGAAGCAAACCCCTGGTTCGCCAATTACGAACGCCTGGAAAACGCATTCTGACGCGGTGACACAAACTCCCGTGCGAGGTTGTGATCCGCGCCGGCAAACTCCACGTTTATCTTTACTGGTGGAACAGGCTATGCTGTAACACAGGGATCTGATTCCCTGACTACCCTGATGGCATCGAGGAGGCGAGCATCTTATGAACCAATCGATGGCAATCGACGATCTGGTATCCGTAGCACAGGCCGAAGCCATGGGGGAACTGGACGCCCCGATGATGGCCATAGTTCTGTCCAGTGAGCAGAGCTACGACCTGCCCATCAACTCTCTGGAAACCGATGCCGACAAGGCCCGCTGGGGTCTGATTCTGCGGGCGGCCCGCGAACATGTGGAAGCCGACGCCGTAGCGGTACTCTACCCGGCCTGGACCACCATCCGTCGAAAACCGACCGATGCCGAAACATCCCAGGCCCAGGCAGAGGATGAAGACAGTGCCGATGATGATAACGGTCCCATCGACACCCTGTTTGTTCAGCTGCACACCCGAGACAGAATCTATTGGCGGGGCTTTGAACAAATCCGCGATCCCAAACATCAGCGCATTATCGGCTTTCGCCGGATCAAAGCGCTGTCCACCGACTACGACAGAGACAGCGCGCCAAGTGTGGCTGCCTGGTTGAGCACCCTGTTCGAACCTTTGCCAGACGAAGGCGAGGAAACCGATATCGACCGCGAGCTGGCGGATTTGCTGGAAGAACCCGAGGTCAGCGCGGCGCTCTACCCGCGGCAGATGCGGGCGTTGCACTGATCCCGTGATAAAGGCCGGCCGGGCGCCACGGCCCCGGCCGGATAGGTTCTATATTTCGGCGATCCGTTCCACCACCCAATACAGGCTCAGGGCGCCGACTGCCACGAGCATGGCTGGCACGGCGGCCCGTTCGTAGAAACGCGAGCGGGCGGCGAGGTACAGCAATGGGAAAACCACCAGCACCAGCGCAACCTGCCCCAGTTCCACGCCAAGATTGAACCCGGCCAGCGCCACCGCCATTTGAGAGACGCCGGTGGTCAGATCGCCCAGCACACTGGCAAAACCAAACCCGTGAATAAGACCGAAGCCGAAGGCCAGCTTCCAGGTTTTCCGGCCCAGTATCGGCCAGATGACGTTCAGGGCGGCCAGCGCAACGGACAACGCAATAATGGTCTCTACCCAGGCAATGGGCGGGCGCACCACACCGAGTGCTGAAAGTCCAAGGGTAATGGAATGGGCCACAGTAAAAGCGGTGACGATGCCGACCAGTTCAAGCAGCCTCGGTCTCAGACCGGCGTGAACCGAAGTATGTCGGGTCCCAGTAGTTTCCCGTCGTCGAATCGTGGCTGGCAGCATCAACACCAGCAGGAAGAGAATGTGATCAAGCCCTATCAGCAAGTGAACGACGCCTTCATAGAGAAACGTGCCGAATAAGCGACCACTACCGAAGCTGGTTGCTGCTAAGGCCAGCGTCGGGTCATCGGGGCCAATAACGGCAAGCGTCTGCTGGCCTTCGTAGGTCAGGCTGACAAGCCCTCTGTGCAGGGGGTCGCGATCAAACAGCAGTGTATAGGTAATGGATTCCGCCACTTGTCCGTTGGGGCACGAGACCTGATACAAAGCCGCCGCGTAAGGGCCATCGCTGTGGGTGGATAGCCCCCACTGCTCACCCTGCAGGGCGCAGCTGCCGCTGTGATTGGCCAGTAGCAGACCCTCCTCCAGGTAACGGGTAATCTCTCCTCGGGCTGCTCTCAGCTCGGCACCACTGACCCTCCGGTCGGCATTGCGGTCGAGGGGCACCTCCAGGGCAAGGTCCCTGAGGGCGAGGTCCACCCGGACGGTCGACTGGTCAAGGTCAAGGTAGATAAAGGCATCGCTGGCCTTGTGGGCCCAGGCCGGCGATGAGCTTGCTGCCAGCATCGCAACGAACAGTAACCCAGGAAGAAGGAATCGGTTCATGAGTCGGTCTCCGGGAAGCGGCTGTCGGTTTGCCGGTGTTGGTTCAGCCAGTTGCGAACCGTATTGGCGGGTTCGTCTTCGCCGGCCGCAACGCTGGCGCGTAATACCAGCCTGGTGTCTTCCGGCTCCCGTTGATCTTGCCAGTTGGCCAAGGCATGGCTAAGCGCTTGCTGTGGTTGGCCTTCCACATCCAGTTGGAACCGTGCGAGATCTCGTTCATGCAGAAGGCTCCCCCGCCAGCGAGCTTCGGAAAACCGCTCTTTCAGGCGAGTGATCATGGCGTTGGCTTGGTGATGATTGGTTTGCAGCATGGCAATCGCCTGGATAACTGCCAGGGAGTCCACGTGCTCATAGCCTTCTGTCAAAGGCAGGGCGTTCTCTGGTTGGTTGTTGTCCAGAAACCAGTCGGCCAGCCGGGCGCGGGTGTACAGATCGTCTGGCTGCTGGCTGAGAATGAACCGCCAGTGGTCGCGGGCACGGGCATCGCCGAGCTGGGCTGCGAGGTCGGCAAGCGTCCCCTCCGCCCAGAGTCTTGCCGAGCTGTTGTGCCGCTGTTCTGCGCGGGTACGATCAAGAAGCTGTTGATATGCCGCTTGTGGTTGCCCGGTTCGGCCCTGAACTTGTGCCTGACAACTGTGGGCAACCAGCCCCGGCGAGGATTCAATCAAAGCCTGACATTGTACGGCCGCCTGTTCATAGCGGCCCTGCACCAACTCTAGGTTTGCCAGCGTCAGTTGGGCCTGTCGCTTCTGAGTTGGGTCATTGGCGGTGTTAATGACGGTTTGCAGGTCGGCCCGTGCATCGTCAAATTGATGCAGGCTTTGCCGAACCGTGGCTCGAAGAACTCTCAGTCGGTCGGTCAGTCGGTCCTCGGGCCATTGGCCGAGCAAGCCGCTGGCATAACCCAGGTATCTTGGATCGCCATCCCGTCTGGCCTGGAGGATCTGCTGCTGTATGGTGTCTGCCAGTTCCGCTGCGTTGTCGGGCAGCGGGGCTCGGGTCAGCGCTGGTTGTGGCAATGTGACGAGAATGTCGGCGTCATTAAAGTCGGTTCTGATGTCGGCAGGTGCTGCCCAGGCGGCGGAGCCAAAGACGGCCATCCCTGTCAGGATGACCGAAAAGGCTCCGCCCTTCAGGGCAGGAGCAAGAGCTACCAGCGCGCCTTTCCCGGCACGCTGGTAGCGGAGCAAGCCGCGATCAGAACAGGTTGTCAAACGCCTGTTCGTTGTCTTGATCATTGAAGCTGAACTCCAGGTTATTGATATTGACCGGTTCTCGATCATCCGCGGTGCGCTGTATCTCGTTCTGGACAAATGTGGTGAAGTCCACCGAGATTTTCAGGCCCTGGCCCCGGTTATTGGAGCTGTCTGAACAGCCAGCAAGTGCCAGAGCAAACACCAACAACGCCGCGATCTTGAGCATGGGTTTCATGGAAACCTCCTTTTGTCGCTTCAGTTACGCTGTGGATTCGGGGAGCCAGAGAACGGATGGCCCAGGTACGGGAAGCCGCTCAGCAGAAGATCCCGATCAACCACTGCTCCGTCGGTGTATTCGATCTGACCAGCAGGTGCCGATTCCTCATCGAGCAGGACGCCCATCACCACGCGCAAGGCAATGTCCACCACATCATCCACAGGCCGGCGGCCATTCGGGAAGCCGGTAACGTCTCCGGCGATGACGCCCAGATCATCCTGCATGGTGACGTCGCTGCTGGCGGCCTCAATGCTGGTGTTCAGCCGAAGCATTTCACCCAGGGTTGGCGTGCCGCCGGGGCGTGTCAGGTCTGGTACACCATTGAGGAAGGCCCAAACCAGATCGGTGCGTGGATAGGCGTCGGGCGCCTGCACACCGAACAGGCTCTCGATCAGCACTGGTAAGGTGGGAGTCAGTACATAGGGTGCGAAGTTAGACGCATCGTCTTTCGGCTCGCTGGCATTGAAGAGATCCTTATCCCGAAGGCCAATCACGACTTCATTGACCAGCGGGGAACCGAGGCGCGACACCTGGGTGAATGCGCCACCTTCAACGGTCGCACCCTTGCCTGCATCACCTTCTTCGAAGGCCACAGGTCGCGGATTGATCACTCGTGCCTGGCGAACGCTGGCTGTAGTCCAGGCACCGATGACCGGATCATTGGCCGAGGCAACACACTCGATCGGCACCTCAAGAGCAAGCGACGTCACGTTCTTGCCTTCCAGAATATTCAGACCAAGATCCCGGCCGTTGGCGCCGGTGACATCTGCGGCAGACAGGTTGATCAGATCGAAGACTTCGCCGAGGTTGACGGCAAAGGCTTCGGCCCGCTGGCCGGCAAACACCCGTCCGGTACCGCAGCCCGGGATATTGGCGGTGTATACGTGGCTCTGGGCATAGGCAGGATAGTCTGCAATGGTTTTACTGCCGATGTTATCCAGTGGCTTGCTGAAGGTAGGGCTGCCGCCATCACCGGTGACGGGCTGCGAAACGCCAGTGCGTCGATCACCTCGAATGACATCCACGGTGTAGGTCTGCCGAACCTGAATAGCGCCGTTCATGGCGTCATCCATGGCGCCGGGACCAACCGGTGCGCCAGTTTTCAGAGGGATGGAGACCATTTCTCCGTTCACATCGATTTTCAGATCCTGCTTCACATCCTGGAATGAGAAACGGAAGGTGATGTCTTCCTGCGCGTTCCCGGTGTTGTCGATGTGAATCTCGTAGATGGCGTCTTCATCAAGATCGAAGTAGTTGGGCCCGCCATACGCATCCTGCAGCGGCAGATAGTTCGCGATCAGGGTCACAAAGCCCTCCCGGCCGGCTTCATAACTGCGGAACATATAGAAATCGGTTCCATCCACTTTCGGCATTTCGGTAATAAATGGGGCTTCTCTGTGGCTGGACGCGTGTCCGGATCCGGCGGCCAGGCACAAGCCGGCAACCGCAACTGCGAGGCCGGATCGTTTTATTAATGTGTTCATTCCGTGCTTCCTCATCGATGGTTGGTATTGCCAAGGGATAACGGGTGCCACCGGTGAAAAGATGCACTCCGAAGCGAAAAAAATGTGCGATTTTCAACGAGCGGTCTTGCAACTTTCGCGGCGCCCGCCCCGTAACTGTTCAGGAGCATTGGATGACACGGGGCAGAACATGACGGTTGATGAGTCAGAACAAAAAGAATTGTTGAACCTGTTGTTGGCAGTGGCACAGCATGATCGGGAGGCTTTTCGACAGCTGTACCAGCGAGTCTCGGCTCGCATGTTCGGGCTGTGTTACAAGCTCTCAGGCCAACAGGATCTCGCGGAAGAAGCGTTGCAGGATGCCTTTGTTCAGATCTGGCACAACGCGGGCGAGTATCACGGCGATAGAGGCGCACCCCTGGGCTGGATGTTGACCATTGCCAGATACCGAACTCTTGATCTCATCCGGGCACGCCGACCTCTGAGAAGTGCTGGTGACGACATGCTGAAACATCTGGAAGACGGACGCCGGGGGCCACTGGAGACCCGGCTACAGCAAGCTGGAGCAACAGCGCTGACAGGGTGCCTGGAAGAGTTGAGCGATACCCAGCGAGACACCATTTTGCTGTCCTACTACCGGGGCCTGACCCACGATGAGCTGGCTCAGGCCATGAGTTCGCCTGTCGGCACTGTGAAGAGCTGGATAAGACGCGGCCTGATGGCGCTGAAGAGGTGCCTGGAACGATGAAAAAAACGCCGGAACGTGTTGAAAGTCTCGCCGCAGAGTATGTGTTGGGTTCGCTAACCGGGCGGGCGAGGCAGCGCTTTGAGCGCTGGATGATGCAATCGGTGCAGGTTCGGCAGGAGGTCTGGTTCTGGGAAGAGCGGCTTGGCCAACTGACCCGGGCGGTGCCTTCGGTCAGTCCAGCTGCTTCGGTTTGGGCGAACATAGAACGGCGGCTTTGGCCCACTGCCGGCGAAACTCCCCAGGCACGCCCGCGCATGCGTTGGCTCTGGCCGAGCTGGAGCTTGCTGGCAAGCGCGGCTGCCTTGGTTCTGGCAGTGATTGTGGTTTCTCCTCACCAGACGGGCACAGGCCGTGATGTCCAGTTAACCGGCGCAGTGGTACAGGCTGACGTGAGCGATCCGCTATGGCTGGTCAGCGAAGCGGGAAGTAACCGATTGAGGCTGAGACCCGTGGCCGCCGTCGACGCAGAACAGGGCAGGGATTACGAGTTATGGGTAGTGCCGGGTGACGGTAGCCCCTTGTCGTTGGGCGTTATGGCCGTGGGAGGAGTATACGAGGTGACGCTGTCTGAGGATGCCCGCAGGCTGCTGGCCAGCAGCCGCACGCTGGCCATCAGCCTGGAGCCGAGAGGCGGCTCTCCCACGGGCGTACCGACCGGCCCGGTCCTGCATATCACCCGGCTTTACGAGATGTGAAACAGGGTCGAGCCGCCTCTCGGCTGATCAGTGGTTGGTGGTTAGCAGCGTGAGGCACAATTGTGCGTTCTGGATAAAGTGGGCAAAGGCTGCCAGCTGCTGCTCCGACGGCACATAGCCCGCCGCCGCATTATCGGCATAGAACAGGCCCACCAGTCGGCCCTTGGCGGTAAGCGAGCCTACCAGGGCCGGCACCTTGCCCAGCCAGCGGTCATAGGGAACACCGCCCGCCTGTTTGCCGGGTTTGTAGATGGCACAAGTGCCATGGGGTAAAAGCTCTCCCAGTGGCCCGGTGCCATCCTTGTGGATAATCAGGTGTTCTCGCCACTCTTCGGTACCACGGCCGCCTACCTTTTTGGGGATCAGATCTTGACCGGTGCGGTCACTCATCAGCAGGGCTACCCGTTGCATTCCAATGGCCCGGTGAATGCCTTCGATCACCAGCTGGCACACTTCGTTGATATCGGGTTTTTCTGCCAGTGTATGGGTCAGATCCCGAAGGATCTGCAACTGCAGGGCGGGGTCCATAACCGGGGCTTCGGCGCCGTGTCCGGCGGCGCTCTCCTGATTGCCGGGCAGCAACGCCGTGACCTGCGGAATGCCCAGAGACACGGCTACTTTGGTGGCTTCCTGGGCGTTGACCTTCAGTTGGTCCCGGATGGCGGCGGGGCTTTCTCCAACATCTGCCGACAAACGTTCCAGCACCTTGTCCATCTCTGGCCCGCTCCAGCCATGCTCGGACACCGTGGCCATTTCCACGGTGTTGCGCACCAGGCTGCTGGCCATGGAGTTGGCCTTGCCGGGCGCCACCACTTCACGGATAAACGGACCTAAAGACCAGGCTTCCACCAGGCCCCGGGTGATCTCGGTAAAGGTGGTGTGCAGCACGGCCTTCTGTGCCTCCACAGGCGGTTCGTCCAACCGCAGGCGCTCTTCCAGCTCGGTCGCCTGATCGGTTTCGCAGGACCAGAATGCCAGCTCACCGATGTTCATCAGCAAGGCCCCGATAAACACTTCCTCGAGCGCATGTTCGGTGCGTTTGGGCATCAGGCACCGGGCCTGAACGGCTGCGTGAATAGCGCGGGCAAGGCAACGCAACAGGTGTGGCCGGTCGTTGCGTTTGAGCAGAGTGTCGACAATCAGCGATGAAATCGCCATGGATTTCACGGCATCGAAACCGATCAACGTGATGGCACGGCTGACCGTGCTCACTTGGGTGCGGGTCTGGTTGTAGAACACCGTGTTGGAAAGCCGAAGCACCTGGGACGTCAACTGGGCATCATTCAGAATCACATTCGCCAGTTCGTTCACTGTGCTGTTGCGGCTGTCGGTCAGTTCGTTGATCTGCCGGAGGGTGTTGGCCAATACCGGCAGCTCTACCTTGCTGAGGTAGGAAACCCATGCCTGGGTGGAATTCATCCTTGAGGGCGTATTCTCGGACGGTGTAGTCACAGTTACGGCGCGCCTCGGATAGGTGGAGGTTTATTAATGTTCTTTTCAAATAGCAGTTTAGCTGAGGGCAGGCGGGTGTGTCAGGTAGCTTTTTGTGTAAGGGCAACTACACACCGCCTGGATTCGGGTTTGGTCATCGAATAGGCTATAATCGCCGGTTTTCGGCTGCGCGCCCTACGCACTCCAAAGGCAAAGACCAAGGCACTGATCGTGATTGTATTTGACCAGGTACAGAAGTCATACCAGGTGGCCGGCCGGGCGATCCCCGCGCTGCACCCCACCAGTATGACCATTGAAACCGGCGAGGTATTCGGCATCGTCGGCCATTCCGGCGCGGGTAAGTCCACCCTCGTGCGGCTGATCAACCTGCTGGAACCGCCCACCGGCGGCCGCATCCTGATCGACGACGAAGACATTACCCGGTACAACTCTGCGGAGCTGCGAGCCTTCCGCCGCAAAGTGGGCATGATCTTCCAGCACTTCAACCTGCTGTCGTCCAAAACCGTGGCAGACAACATCGCGTTTCCGATGAAGCTGGCGGGCATCTACAGCAAAACCGAGATACGGGAGCGGGTACAGGAACTGCTGGCCCGGGTCAGCCTGACCGACCACGCAGACAAGTATCCTTCGCAGCTGTCCGGTGGTCAGAAACAACGGGTTGGTATCGCCCGTGCCCTGGCCTGCCGCCCCACCATTCTGCTATGCGACGAGGCCACCAGCGCACTGGACCCGCAAACCACCCAGTCGGTGCTGAAACTGCTGAGTGACATTAACAAAGAGCTGGGCCTGACCATTGTCTTGATCACCCACGAAATGGATGTGGTACGCCGGGTGTGCGATCGGGTAGCCGTAATGGACGCTGGTCGCGTCGTGGAAATGGGCCCGGTGAGCGAGGTGTTCCTGCACCCCCAGCATCCCACCACCCGGGATTTTGTGTTCGAAAGCGAAAACATCGACCGCAACGAACTCCAGGAAGACCTGCAGAAAGCCGAAGGCCGCATCCTGCGCCTGACCTTCAAGGGCGAATCCACCTACAAACCCCTGCTGGGCAGCGTGGCAAGGGAATCCGGCGTAGACTTCAGCATCCTCTCCGGCCGGATCGATCACATCAAAGACACCCCCTACGGCCAGCTGACCCTGTCACTGGTGGGCGGTGATCTCGACGTCGCCATGCAGGCGCTGGAAGCCGCCGATGTTCACGTGGAGGTAGTGCGCTGATGGAAGCTTTAATGGAAACCCTCATGGGCAACGTCGACTGGCTGGAAATCGGCTGGGCCAGCTGGGACACCCTGGTGATGGTGGGCATGTCCCTGCTGTTCAGCGTACTGATCGGCCTGCCCATTGGCGTATTATTGTTCCTGTTCGGCAAACGCCAGCTCCTGGAACAACCGGTGGCCTACGCGGTGTTGTCGTTCGTGGTCAACGTACTGCGTTCCGTGCCTTTCATCATCCTGCTGATCGTGATGATCCCGTTCACCGTACTGCTCATTGGCACGTCACTGGGCGTGGCCGGCGCCATCCCGCCACTGGTGGCTGGCGGTGCCCCCTTCTTCGCCCGCCTGGTGGAAACCTCCCTGCGGGAAGTCGACCGCGGCATCATCGAAGCCACTCAGGCCATGGGTGCTAACGTGCGCCAGATCATCTTCGGCGCCTTGCTGCCGGAAGCGCTTCCGGGCATCATCGCCGGTATTACCGTGACGGCCATCACCCTGGTCTCCTACGCGGCCATGTCTGGCGTCATCGGTGGCGGCGGCCTGGGCGACCTGGCCATCCGCTTCGGTTACCAGCGTTTCCAGACCGACGTGATGGTGATTACTGTCGCCTTGCTGGTGATTTTCGTACAAGTACTCCAGATGGTCGGCGATCGTCTGGTGCTGTATTTCAGCAGAAAGTAAGACTGTGATTGAGCCGGGCAGGCAATTCCAAAGTCCGGTATAGGCAGGCCGCTGGGAGGCTCCTTCCGAAAACCTGGAGCGCCAGGGATGGCGCGACGGAGCCCTACATGGACGTATTCACGGGCGTTTTTCGGAAGGAGCCTCCCAGCAGCGTGCCGTAAACCAAAGTTAAACACGATGCTCCACAGGAGAACGCAATAATGAATCTGAAGAAAACTCTGGTAGCCATCGCTGCCGTAGCAACTTTCTCCTCTGCTGCTGTTGCAGAGAAACTATCCGTAGCCGCCACACCGGTGCCCCATGCTGAGTTGCTGGAATTTGTGAAGCCGGCGCTGGCCGAACAAGGCGTTGAGCTGGATGTGAAAGTCTTCACCGACTACGTACAGCCCAACATCCAGGTTGACCAGAAGCGCATGGACGCCAACTTCTTCCAGCACCAGCCGTACCTCGACGAATTCAACAGCGGCCGTGGCACCAACCTGGTCACCGTTGCCGGAATTCACGTTGAGCCGTTCGGCGCCTACTCCAGCAAAATCAGCTCGCTGGACGAACTGAAAGATCGTGCCGTGGTGGCCATCCCCAACGACCCCACCAACGGCGGCCGCGCCCTGTTGCTGCTTCAGGAAGCTGGCCTGATCACCCTGAAAGACGAAAGCAAGATCACCGCCACACCCCGTGACATTGCCGACAACCCCAAGCGCCTGAACTTCCGCGAACTGGAAGCCGCTACCCTGCCGCGTATCCTGAACCAGGTCGATATGGCCCTGATCAACACCAACTACGCCCTGGAAGCCGGCCTGAACCCGTCTGAAGATGCCATGGTGATTGAAGGTGCCGAGTCCCCTTACGTGAACATCCTGGTTGCCCGCCCGGACAACAAGGACAGCGACGCCATGCAGAAACTGGCCAATGCGCTGAAATCAGACGCCGTTCGCGAGTTCATCAAAGAAAAATACGAAGGTGCAGTAGTACCGGCATTCTGACATCCGGGTACCCGATAATGAAAAAGCCGGGCAGTTCGTACTGCCCGGCTTTTTACTGGCACAAAACTTACTGTAAGGCGAGGATCAGTCACCGCTCCAGTTAGAGGACGGGTCTGGAGTCATCCGCAGGTAGGATTTCACTGCCTTGTAGCCCTTCGGGAAGCGCTGTTTGATCTCGTCTTCATCCTGCAGTGACGGCACAATCACCACATCGCCGCCTTTTTCCCAGTTACCTGGCGTAGCCACTTTATGGTCATCGGTCAGTTGCAGGGAGTCGATAACCCGCAGCACCTCGTTGAAGTTACGACCGGTGGATGCCGGGTAGGTAATGATCAGGCGCACCTTCTTGTTCGGATCAATGATAAACAGCGAACGCACGGTCAGGGTGCTGTCGGCGTTCGGGTGGATCATGTCGTACAGCTTGGCGACCTTGCTGTCGTGGTCGGCAATGATCGGGAAGTTGACGGTGCAGCCCTGGGTTTCGTTGATATCCTTGATCCAGTCCTTGTGGGAGTCAACCGGGTCGACACTCAGGGCAATGGCCTTGACGCCACGTTTGGCGAATTCGTCTTTCAGTTTGGCGGTCAGGCCGAGTTCCGTGGTGCATACCGGTGTGAAGTCGGCAGGGTGTGAGAACAGAACCCCCCAGCTGTCACCAAGCCAGTCATAGAAGCGAATGGTGCCTTCGCTGGAATCCTGTTCAAAATCCGGTGCAGTGTCTCCAAGACGCAAACTCATAGTCGTTCTCCTCAGACAGGTTGTTGGCAAACACGGTGTTATTTTCTGTGTACGTTAGACACTGTGGCGATGGATGCCCTGAATGCAAGGGGGGCTTGATCCAGAGCATCCAACGGTTTGCTCACATCCTTATGAGCACCAGACTTAGATGCCGACTATTTCACACCCAATGCCTTCTGCTTCTCAAAGTGCTCCCGGGTGAGTTTGAACACCACCGGGCTGAGTAACAGCAGGGCGATCAGGTTGGGCAGCGCCATCATCGCGTTGAGGGTGTCGGCCACCAGCCAGATAAAGCCCAGGTTGATGGTGGCACCCACGGGGATGGCGACAATCCACAACACCCGATAAGGCACGATGGCCTTCACACCGAACAGGAACTCGATGCAGCGTTCACCATAGAATGACCACCCAATGATGGTGGTGAAGGCGAAAATCGCCAGGGCAATCGCTACCACGTAGTTGCCGAAGCCGGGGAGGCCTGTTTCAAAGGCCAGGGAGGTGAGGGCCGCACCCGTCTCGCCGGAGGTCCAGGCGCCGGAGGTAATAATCACCAGGCCGGTGATGCTGCACACAATGATGGTATCGATGAAGGTGCCCAGCATGGCGACCATGCCCTGCTTGACCGGGTTCTTGGTCTGGGCGGCGGCATGGGCGATGGGCGCAGAACCCAGGCCCGCTTCGTTGGAGAAGATACCGCGTGCGACACCAAAGCGGATAGCCGCCCAGACAGCGGCACCGGCAAAGCCCCCCTCGGCTGCGGCCGGGCTGAAGGCATAGCTGAACACCATGCTGACGGCTGCGGGAATTTCACTGGCATTGATGGCCAGAACAATCAGGCCAACCAGCACGTAAGACACCGCCATAAATGGCACCAGGGCACTGGCCACCTGGCCAATACGCTTGATGCCGCCAATCAGCACCAGGCCCACCATAATCATCAGCAGAACGCCGGTGATCCAGTGGGGCAGGCCGAAGTTGGCAGACAACACATCCGCCACCGAGTTGGCTTGTACCGTATTGCCGATACCGAAAGCGGCAATGGAGGCGAAGATCGCGAACAACACCCCAAGCCAGGCCCATTTCTTGCCCAGGCCATTGCGGATGTAATACATGGGGCCGCCCACATGGGCACCACGCTCATCCACTTCCCGGTAGCGCACGGCCAGCACGGCCTCGCCGTACTTGGTGGCCATGCCCACCAGGGCGGTCAGCCACATCCAGAACAGGGCGCCCGGGCCGCCCAGGAACACGGCGGTGGCAACCCCCGCAATGTTACCGGTGCCGACGGTGGCTGACAGGGCGGTCATCAGGGCCTGGAATGGCGGAATATCACCATCGTCCTCGTCACCGCGGGCACGGCCGCTCCACATCAGCCGGAAACCGGCACCCAATTTCAGGATCGGCATCAGTTTCAGACCAATACTGAGAAACAGCCCTACCCCGAGGATCATCACCAGCATGGGGGGTCCCCAGACCAGGCTATTGATTTGACTTACAAATTCAGAAATGGGTTCCATGGGTTCTCCCACTGTTTACCACGGCTAGGTCATATGATTAGAGCCCCAGAGGGCATAACCTGTTGAGTTTAGTCGACTATTTTGTGGTGTAAACCGTTTTGCTCCTGAGAGTTGTCCATTTTGCCGAGCATTGCCTATGTTTAGAGTAACTGCGGTGCCAGTTTCGGCGCCTTAAATAAAACCGAAAAGGGGCTGCCTATGCGCTCACTGAAAATCTCGGAAGTCATGTGGAATCACATTGAGCCTATCCGTTGCGGCACACCGCTGACCAAGGTTGTTAAAGCGTTACTGGATAACCACGTTACCGGTTTGCCAGTGGTGGATGAAAAGCGCCAGGTTCTGGGCTTTGTGTCGGAGCAGGACTGCATTCACTCGCTGCTGGTGAGCAATTATCACAGCGAGGGCGAGCCCATTGTGGACGATGTGATGTTCCATAAACCGCTGACGGTGTCGCCAGAGATGTCAGTGATCGATCTGGCGCAGAATCTGGGGGCCGGAAAGCCGAAAGTGTACCCGGTGGTTGATCATGGCAAACTGGTGGGGATTGTCACCCGTACAGCTATTCTGTCCCAGTTGGCCAAATCCGGTAATACTATCGAAAAACAGCGTTTCGCCAACGTCGAGGACTGACTTCTCCACCTACAATCGCCAGGAGAGCTATGGAACTTTTAGCCACCAACGTTTGCTTTGACGGCGAGCACCGCCGCTACCGCCACTCATCTGCCACGCTCCAGTGCGACATGGAGTTTGCGGTGTTTCTGCCGCCGTCGGCTCTGGGCGAGGAAGGCAAACCAGCGCCAGTGCTTTACTGGTTGTCCGGGCTGACCTGCACCGACCAGAATTTCATGCAGAAAGCCGGTGCCCAGAAACTGGCCGCCAGGCTGGGCCTGGCGATTGTGTGCCCGGATACCAGCCCCCGGGGCGTGGACCTGCCTGGCGAGCACGACAGTTACGATTTTGGCAGTGGCGCGGGCTTTTACGTGAATGCCACAGAACAGCCCTGGGCACCCCACTACCGCATGTACGATTACGTTGTGAAGGAGCTGCCCCAACTGGTCGAGAATGAGTTGCCGCTTAGCGGTGAGCGGTCGGTCAGCGGCCATTCCATGGGCGGCCACGGAGCTTTGATCTGTGCCCTGAAGAATCCGGGGTATTACAAATCGGTATCGGCGTTCGCGCCCATTGCCAACCCGATGGCGTGCCCCTGGGGGCAGAAAGCCTTCAAGGGTTATCTTGGAGATGACCAGAGCAAGTGGGAAGCGTGGGATGCCACCCGCCTGATTCCGACCGCAAAAGAGCGGCTGCCGCTACTGGTAGACCAGGGTACGGCCGATGAGTTTCTGGAAACCCAGCTGAACCCGGAAACGTTGGCGGATGTCTGTGAGAAGTTTCATCACCACATCAACCTGCGAATGCACCGTGGGTACGACCACAGCTATTTCTTTATTGCCTCGTTCATTGACGACCACCTGAATCATCATGCCAGGGCATTGGGTTTGGCATGAGCCCGCCACGCTCCGCGGGTTTCAGTTGCGAAAGCCCCAGAGCAGGCTGAAATCCATGGAGGGCATCTCTTCTGGCTCTTCGGCGCCCTGGATGTTGTATTCGGGAACGCTGGTGTCGCGCTCAAACGTGCCGCTGTAGCGGTTGCCCCGGGGCCCGAAAATAGCTTTGACAAACGGTCCCCTGGCCCTGACGGCGCGGCCGGTCACCACACCGACTTCGTTATTGTCGAGCCGCACCAGCATGCCAGGCGGGTATTCGCCGAGTACTTGCAACAGTGACCGTGGAATGGCCGGGCGGACCTTGCCGTCACCGAGAGTGGCTATCAGTTTGCGGGCAGCGGTGATGGTCATCCTGTTGCGGTAGGCTCGTTTGGTGATCATGGCCACGTAGCGTTCTGACAGAGCCAGAATTTCCGCCTCTGGCAGAATATCAGTGCCACTTAATCCTTCCGGATAGCCGGAGCCATCGGCCTGCTCGTGGTGCTGGGCGATGATTTTCAGCAACAGTTTATTGGTAATGCCGGCGGAGGTCAGTGCCTGGATGCTGCGGTGCGGGTGTTTGCGGATAACCGCCCGCTGGTCGTCGGTGAGCACACGGGTGGAAGCATTTAGCTGGTCGGCCACCGGCACAAGTGCCAGGTTGGCGGTCAGGGCCGCGGCGGTCAGCACACTGGTACGTTTTTCATCAAGCCCAAACGCCCTGGCCGTGAAGTGGCACAAAATGCCGTAGAAAAGAATCTGTTCGTGAATGGTGGGGCCGATGGAGTACAGATGCACCAGGGCCAGGCTGGCTTCCGGCGCTTCCTGACAGGTCCGCTCCAGCATTCGCGCCAGCCCCAATAAGCGTTTTTGGGCAGACGGATCTTCACTGGTGATGGCGTTGAGGGTTGCTTCCAGGGTGGCCAGCAGGTCGGCGTAGTCGGCGAAGGGGTTACGCTGCCGTTGATCCTCCTGAATTTTTTCCTTTTTCCGTTCGATTTTCCGGGGCTTGAACCGGCCCCGCTCAAACAATTGCTCCAGCTGAGTATTGGTCTGGATAACATAGCCCTGACGCAGCAAGACGTTTCCATCGGCGTCGAAAACATCCCAGGGTAATGGACGGCCGATGGTCAATGCCCCAGGGGCGATGCGTATGAGTGAATCCAATTTGAATATCCCAAGGTGTCGTAGAGCGATTCTTGTTCTTCGGAATACTTCTTTCAATATTCTGACGTCAAAACCGGCATAGGCTTGTGTATTTAGAATACTAACCGACACACTTTTGTGATGCATGTCACATTGTGTCGTGTTCAGAGATAGAATTGTTAAGAATCGTAGCCCGGTAGCGCCCCCTTACATAGCTTACGCTAAGCTTGTGCACTAACTAAGACCATAGTCGGACCCGATCTGAATGTTTCATCGGCTAAAAAACGATTTCCGATTATCGATCATCACATTGCTTGGCATCAGTGCCATCGTTGGCATCACGCCGTTCGTGATCCTGCGATTTGTCGAGGGTAATCCGCTCGCCGGTTTTGTTGATCTCGGGATTCTGTCTGGCATCGTTGGCAGCCTCGCTTATGCCTGGGTCACCGGCGACACATACCGCAGCGGCATGTTCCTGGCGATTATTATCTGCGCGGGCGCGGTCACCGTTGGTGCGGTTATGGGTGAGGCGGGTTTGTTCTGGATATTCCCTTGCCTGGTAACAACCTTCTTTCTTGTATCCAGCCGACTTGCGGCCATTCTGAACCTGCTATCCGTTCTGGCGCTGATGTCGATTGAAACGGCTTTCAGCTCAACGGTTCAAATGTGGACGTTTGCGACCACGGCGACGGTGGTCAGCGCCTGTGCCTATGTCTTTGCCTATCGTAACCAGGATCAGCGGGAACGCTTGGAGCACCTGGCCACCATCGACCCACTGACCGGTGTCAAGAACCGCCGCTCCATGGATGAGGAACTGGATGCGGCTGCTGCCAATGCTGAGCGATCCGGGCTACCCTATGCCCTGGTGATGCTGGATATCGACCACTTCAAGAAAATCAACGATGTGTATGGTCATGGCGTCGGTGATAATGTGCTGACGGACTTGGTGGCGCTGGTTGAACGCAACACACGAAAGTCTGATCAGCTGTTCCGTTATGGCGGTGAGGAGTTCGTGTTATTGCTGCCCGGTGTGGATGGGTCCAGCCTGCAGGCGGTTATGAACAACCTGCAACAGGTGTTGCGCAGGCATCTCAAGTACCCCGGTGGCCCGGTTACTTCGTCATTTGGTGTCGCCTTGCTGGGCCACGGCGAGAGCGTGGAGAGCTGGTTGGCGAGGGCTGATGAAGCGCTGTATCAGGCCAAGGAGACCGGGCGGGATCGGATTGTATTTGCAGATAAGAACACTCAGTTGGTGGCCGAACCGGCTTGAACTGAAGTCCGGCTGTCGGGTTCGCCGTGATGGTGGTTTCCGGGCCGGTAGCGAAACAATCGCCAACCCAGCAAAACACTGGCGGAGGTCAGCCCCGCCGTCAGCCCCACCCAGAACCCCGCCGCTCCCAACGCCGGCCAAAGCAGGTCTGTAAAGGTCAGAATGTAGCCCAGTGGCAGGCCAACCCCCCAGAACGAAAACAGCATAATGAACATGGGAATGCGGGTGTCTTTATAGCCCCTGAGCGCACTGATGCAGGTTACCTGAATCACATCAGCAACCTGGAACATGGCGGCAAACGCCAGCAGGCGAATGGTGACATCCCGCACGGCCTGGTCGCCGGTGTAGAGTGCGGCGATCTGTGCGGAGAACACAAACAGCAACGTGGCAAAGATCAGGGCAACCGCCGAGGCCAGGATCAGTGAGCTACGGGAAATCAGCCGGGCGGTATCCGGCGCCCGGGCACCCACCAGAAAACTCACCCGCAGCGTCAGTGCCATGCCTATGCTCAGCGGTAGCATGAACAACAACGACACCACGTTCAGCGCAATCTGATGTCCGGCCACAATCACCGGCCCCAGGGGTGCCAGGAACAGGGCAATGACTGAAAACATGCTGGCTTCAACAAAAATGGTGAAGCCAATGGGCACACCGATACCCAGAATGTAGCGAACTCCCCGCCAGTTGGGCTTCACCCAGTCGGCCAGCAGGTGAAACTGGCGGAAGGTACGGCTCCGGTTCAGGTAGATCAGTAAGGCAATGGCGGCCGTCCCGTTGGACAGCGATGTCGCCCAGCCGCAGCCCACACCGCCCATGGCGGGCAGGCCGAGCTTGCCGTAAATGAAGATGTAGTTCAGCGGCAGGTTGATCAGCGTGCTGAGTACAGAGAAAGCCATGATTACCCTGGTGTGGCCGAGGCCGTCAGTGAGTCCCCGCAGAGCGTTCATAAGAAGCAGGGCTGGAATGCCCCAGGCGAAGGCGTTCAGGTATCCCTGGGTGATGCCGGCAGTCTCTGTATCCATCTTCAGCATCGCCAGTACCGGGTGTACGTTGGTCAGCAACAACGCCATGATCACCGTGCCGCCGGCTGCGATGTAAATGCCCTGCCAGGTGGCCGGCATGATCTTCGAGTGCTGCCGGGCACCGTTGTAGCCGGAAATGATCGGTTGCAGCGCCCCCAGCATGCCCATGAAAAACAGAAACAGTGGCATCCACAGGCTGCTGCCAATGCCTACCGCGGCCAAATCCCGAGCGCTGGCGTGGCCCGCCATAACGGTATCAATAACCCCATTGGCCATCTGTGCCACCTGGGCAATCAGGATCGGCCCGCCCAGAATGGCCAGGGTTCTCCATTCCGCCAGCGTGCGGCGAACAAGGGGCTGTCGGGCTTCGGGTAACGGTTGGTGGTTTTCGTCCATGGTGCTGGTTTCGATGTTGGTTCGTCAGGGTTGTACCTGTCAGAGGCGGACATGGTACCCGATTGGCGGTCGGGCAGCTTATAGGGGTTTGCACCGCCTTCCGTACTGGATAATGCCGGCAAAAACGGTACAGTAGCGGTCCGGTTTATCTCAGGTGCGGTGGTATGGTTCTTCTGGTTCTGGTAACGGCGCTGTGGGCGTTTTCGTTCAGCTTGATCGGCGAGTTCCTGGCTGGCCGGGTAGACAGCGATTTTGCCGTGCTTACCCGTGTGCTGCTGGCGGCCCTGGTGTTTCTGCCCTTCACCCGCTGGCGTGGTGTGCCCGGGGGCATGAAGCTTGGTATTCTGATTACCGGCATGCTGCAGTTCGGTATTACCTACCTTTGCCTGTACCGCTCGTTCAGTTACCTCACGGTGCCTGAAGTGTTGCTGTTCACCATCTTCACCCCTTTGTACGTTACGCTGATTGACGATGCCCTGTTTCGCCGGTTCTCCCCGGTGGCCTTGCTGGCGGCAGCCATCGCTACTCTGGGCGCCGGCATTATCCGCTACGATGGCCTGAGTGAAGATTTCATTACCGGCTTCTTGTTACTGCAAGTGGCTAATTTTACCTTTGCCGCCGGCCAAGTGGGCTACAAACACGTGATGCGCCACTACGCCCTGGCTTTGCCGGGCTACCGTACCTTCGGCTACTTCTTTTTCGGGGCGCTGGTGATCGCCTTGCCGTCGTTCCTGATATTCGGTGATGCTGACAAGCTGCCCACAACCAGTCTTCAGTGGGGCATTCTCGGTTGGCTGGGGCTCGCGGCCTCGGGGCTTGGGCTATACCTGTGGAATCGCGGTGCCTGTGAGGTAGATGCTGGCACCCTGGCTATTATGAACAATGCCCTGGTGCCTGCCGGGTTGCTGGTGAACCTGCCGATCTGGAACCGGGATGCGGACCTCATGCGCCTTATGCTTGGCGGCGCGGTGATCGCGTTTTCACTGTGGGTGAATGCCCGTTTTCATCCCCGGGCAAGGGTCCTGGCCGGGCCCTGACAAGCCTTGTCTTCAAGATATCGGGTTGTGTGCCGTTACATTAATGTGACGTAGCGTAACTCATTAGATATTTCCTTGATATTCATCCAGACTTACGCTTGCGCCCTGAAATAATTTCCCCGGTTTAACGGACATCGACCCCCTATGCGCAAGAATCTACCTGTCACCCAGCGCGAAATTACCGTACCGGAAGGTATGCGCCTGATCAGTACCACCTCCCTCAAGGGCGTGATCACCTATTGCAACGACGATTTTGAAACCATCAGTGGTTACACCCGGGACGAACTGATTGGCCAGGCCCACAATCTGATTCGCCACCCGGACATGCCGCCGGCGGTGTTCGCCGACATGTGGGAGTATCTGAAAGCGGGCAAGGCCTGGATGGGTGTGGTCAAGAACCGGGCAAAGAACGGAGATCATTACTGG
Organism: Marinobacter excellens LAMA 842; assembly: GCF_001574445.1. Taxonomy (NCBI): domain Bacteria; kingdom Pseudomonadati; phylum Pseudomonadota; class Gammaproteobacteria; order Pseudomonadales; family Marinobacteraceae; genus Marinobacter; species Marinobacter excellens. Next base: position 79,219 of record NZ_LOCO01000005.1, on the reverse strand, counting down.
GTCAGTGCCTATGCCACTCCTATCTGGGACAACGGCCAGATGGTGGGCTATGAGTCCGTGCGCGTGGCTGTCACTCGGGACCAGATTGCGCGGGCTGAAAAGCTCTATTCTGGTATCTCCGCAGGCAAGTTGTCGTCATCGTTCAGTAACCGGGCCATGTCGATGGGCCGATCCGGCTGGCCGTTTTTGTTATCCCTGGTAATCACCTTGGGTGCCATGCAACTCGAGCCGCTCTGGCTGGCAGCGCTGGTCGTGTTGGTGGGTCATGGTCTGGCTTTCAGTCTGGTGTTCGGGTCTATTTCCAATCGTTTGAAAGGTTTACTCGCGTTGCGCCCCGATGCTTTCCAGGACCCCGTCGTTGCCCGCACATACAGCAGTGAGCGTGGCCTGATGTCGCGGTTGGCCCTGGTGCTGGTCAGTGAGGAAGCACGCATTCGCACAGCGCTGGCGCGAATTGACGATCAGGCTGAGCATTTACTGCAGCAGGCCCGGGCGTCCCATGGCTTCATTACCGAGGGGGCCACGGCGATTGCCCGGCAGCGGGCGGAGACGGACCAGACCGCCTCGGCGATCAATGAAATGACCGCGTCCATTCAGGAAGTCGCGGAAGCCGTTACCCACAACGCCAAAGAAGCAGAGCAGGCCAACCGGCTGGCCCACGAGGGCAGCCAGCGCAGTGGTGAGGCCACTGCCGCGATTGAGCAGCTGGTGCAGCAGGTGAATGGCATTGGCGAATCGGTGAGTCGCCTGGGTGAATCCACCCGCACCATTGGTGAAGCGGCCGACCTGATCTCGGACATTGCCGAGCAGACCAACCTGCTGGCCCTGAATGCGGCCATTGAAGCAGCCCGCGCCGGCGAGCAAGGCAGAGGCTTTGCGGTGGTGGCCGATGAAGTGCGGTCCCTGGCCCAGAGAACCCGGCAGTCCACCGTCAAGATCCATGAGGTGATTGAGCAGTTTCGGGCCCAGGTGGATGAAACCATTCAGGCCGTACGTTCTGGTGAGGAAATCGCCAGCCAGGGTCTGGCCCGGGTGCAGGGCGCGGCAGAATCCCTGCAAACCATTGTGGGTTCGGTGGATTCGATTTCCGACAGTTTCATTACCATGTCGGCCGCGTTCGAGGAGCAAAGCCAGGTATCGGACGAGATCAACCGGCAAATCGTGAACATCGCCGGTCTTGCCGACCAGAGCGACGAGCAGGCGGAAGCCGCTAAAGACAGTAGCGACCAACTCAGTGGCATGGCCCGTGGCCTGAAGGATCTGATCGCCCGGTTTGTCAGTAAATCTGGCTAGTTAGCGCTGGCCGGTTGGATCTGTGTGGTCGACAGAAACCACTGAACAACATTTCAGCACTGGCATCACCGCGCCAGTGCTGGCAGAATCCCGCACCAATGGCCTGAACCATTGGTTTGGCGCCCTCACAATTCGTAGTTTCCTATAGCCAAAAGCACAGGAAGAAAATTCATGTCACAGTCCAACTCCGCATCAGACAGCGGTATCGGGGCTCGCGGACTCTGGTCGTCCAAGTTCGCGTTTATTCTGGCAGCAACCGGTTCTGCTGTTGGTCTCGGTAACGTCTGGAAGTTCCCTTATGTCACTGGTGAGAACGGCGGCGGTGCCTTCGTTCTGGTTTACCTGCTCTGTATCTTCATCATCGGTATTCCCATCATGATGGCCGAGGTGTTTATCGGCCGGAATGGTCGCCACAACCCGATCACCAGTTTCCGCCTGGTGGCTGAGCGCAACCTGGCATCGTCCGGCTGGCGAATTTCCGCCATCATCGGCATGCTGGCGGCCTTCATCATTCTGTCGTTCTACTCGGTGATCGGTGGCTGGGCTGCGTCCTATGTTGGCCACGCCGCCATGGGTGATTTCACCGGTGGTACCGCCGAATCCGTGGGTGAAATGTTCGGCGGCCTGCTGGCCAGCCCGGCCAAGCTCCTGCTCTGGCACACGGTGTTCATGGCTCTGGTCGTGCTGGTTGTCGCCCGCGGCCTGAAAGGCGGCCTGGAGCGTGCGGTTACCATTCTGATGCCGGCCCTGTTTATCCTGCTGTTGATGGTGGTGGGTTATGCCACCACCACCGGCCACTTCGGGGAAGCGGTTTCCTTCCTGTTTAATCCGGATTTCAGTGCCCTGACGGTTAACGGTGTGCTGGTGGCCCTGGGTCATGCGTTCTTCACCTTGAGCCTCGGTATGGCTATCATGATGGCTTACGGCTCTTACCTGAGCCGCGATGTCTCTATCGGCCGCACGGCAGTCACCGTGGCCATCATGGATACCGTCGTGGCCCTGCTGGCTGGCCTGGCTATTTTCCCGGTGGTATTCGCCAACGGCCTTGAAGCCGGTGCCGGCCCCGGCCTGATTTTCCAGACCTTGCCACTGGCGTTCGGCAACATGCCCATGGGTACCCTGTTTGGCACCCTGTTCTTCGTCCTGCTGCTGTTCGCCGCCTGGACATCCGGCATCTCACTGCTAGAGCCAGTGGTAGAGTGGATTGAGGAGAAAACCAGCTTTGCCCGTGTGGGCAGTGCCGTGATTGCCGGTGGTGCCTGCTGGTTGCTGGGTATCGCGTCAATCCTGTCACTGAACGTATGGGCCGATGTGGCACCGCTGGGTATGTTCGCTGCATTCGAAGGCAAGACCATCTTCGATCTGTTGGACTACTTCACCGCCAACATCATGCTGCCGCTCTCCGGCCTGCTGACCGCCATCTTCGTGGGTTGGTTCGTGGCCAAGGAATCCCTGAAGAGCGACCTGGCTCTGCAGGAAAGCACCTTTGGCTTGTGGTACAACCTGATCCGGTTTGTGACGCCGATTGCTGTAGCAATCGTGTTTGTCTACAACCTGCTGGCGTAATCAGCCCGGCTGATAGCCCGCCAAAAAGAAAACCCGGCGCTGGAGACAGTCGCCGGGTTTTTTATGGCCTTGAATAACTGCGGGAGGCGCAATCGCCAGGGGTTACACCCTGAACTGTGCCACCTGGGTGCTGAGTCCTTCCGCCAATCTGGCCAGCTCTTCACTGGCGGCCGATACCTGCTCGGTCGATGTGGCGCTCTGCTCGCCAACATCACGAATCAGGGTGACGTTCTGGTTGATGTCCTCGGCAACAGACGTCTGTTGTTCTGCCGCAGTGGCGATCTGGCTGTTGTACTGTCGGATCTCCTCCACTGCTTCAGCCATTTCCTGAATGGTGGCACCGGCGGTCTGCGCGCGCTCAAGGGTCTGTTCGGCCAGTTTGGAGCCTTTCTCCATGGTGGTGACTGAGGTTTCGGCGCTGCTCACCAGATTGCTGATCAGGGTTTCGATCTCGGTGGCGGAACTCTGGGTGCGTTGGGCCAGTGAGCGGACTTCATCGGCCACCACGGCAAACCCGCGACCCTGCTCGCCTGCGCGAGCAGCCTCAATGGCCGCGTTCAGGGCCAGCAGGTTGGTCTGCTCGGCGACGGATTTGATGACGTCCAGAACGGTGCCAATGTTCTGGGTGTCGCTTTGCAGATCGCGAAGCTGCTTCATCACTGTGCCGATCTGGCGGTTCAGATCAGTCACAAACGTCAGGGTCTCGTTGACGGCGGCTTCGCCATCGCCGGATTTCTGGCTTGCCAGCTGTGCTGCTGCAAAAGCCGCTTCGGCGCTCTTGGCAACGTCACTGACGGTGGCGACCATTTCATTCATGGCCGTGGCCACTTGATCGGTCTGGTCCCGCTGCTCTGCCACACCTTGGCGAGTTTGGTCGGTTACTGCGGAAAGCTCTTCGGAGGACGACGCAATGTTAGAGGCGCCCGTGTCTATCTGCTGAATCAGTTCCCGAAGTCGGGTCACCATGGTGCCGAAGGCGGCCAGCAAGCTGCCGAATTCATCACCGCGGTCGCTATTGACCATTACGGTAAGATCTCCGGAGGCAACCTTGTTAGCAACGTTGACCGTTTCCCGAATTGGGCGGGTAATGGCTTGAATCATATACCATGCGATCAGTATCGAGATGGCAACTCCCAGCAGCGCGATGACACTGAGCTGGGTAACTGCAACGCTGAAGTCTTCATCCATGCGCTGAACCTGAATATTCTGCAGTTCCCCGGTAATCCCGACCATATCCTGGGCTACTTCCGTCATTTGAGCTTCCAGGCCCTGGACAACGGAGCGCGAGCTATCAAGGTTCTGAGCCAATTCCCCAAGCAGGGATTTGTAACGCTGGATTGATTCAACCACTGAGTCCACCCGGGTATTATCTTCGGCGACTACCAGTGACTCTTTCAGGGGAATTAATGAGCTTGCTGCCCGGTCAGCAAAGCGTTCGGCTTCTCTCCGATGGCCGATTTCCCGAGTCATCTGAAAGTACTTCACAGCAACTCTCGCACGAATAAGGTTCGATTCTGCACTGCTGACCGTTGCTACAATCACAGAGCGGTCATGGTAATCTCCCAGCCTGTCAACGCTAACGTAGACCAAAACGATGGTTATCAGAACCAGTAGGCTAAAGCCGGCGCCGAGTTTTTTACCTACCGAAATGTCGTTCAGCTTGGCGGTAATTGACATTGATGTTTCCTTTTTATCAGTCAAGAGCTAGTTGGGGAGGAGGGTTAATGCTTAACGGCAATAACCCCCAAACCTTTAGATAAAGGACCCAAATATGACCTGAATCAATGTCGGTTCAGTAAATTTTGGTTACCAGCCGCTGTCTTCATCCTCGCTCAGGGCCCGCAATTCCTCCATAAACGGTCGAACCGCCCGTTTATCGCTTTCCGGTGCGTTCCTTGCCGTGTCCATGGCGGAAGTAGCGGATTGCATCATCGCCCGCATCTGGGCTTTTTGTTCTTCGGTCATATGAGGGCTGTTTTCGATTTCAGCCAGTGCCTGCTGCATTTCCTGTTGCGCTACGCCCCCTTGCTGGTCCATCTCCAGGGCGAACCAGGCACGGAACACACGGTCCCCGGTCTCGCCCCATTGGTCCACGCTGGAGAAACCATGTTGTTTGACGACTTTTTCAAGTTCGCCGTACATGGCATGGCCTTTCAGATCTTTGAGGCTGGAAGAGAACACGGTGGAGAAATCCATGTTTTCGTCGTCCTGCTCGGCTTCCAGGGCATCTAGAAATTCTTTGTGGTCCTCGGCCAGGGTTTCGGCGGCACCGAGGCTGTCGATGAATGACCGGACGGTTTTTTCTGTCAGGTCGCGAGCTTGAGCCTGGGGGGCGAGTGTGAGGGCAGTCAGGGCGAGTGCAATGATGATTGGCGTAAACAGTTTCTGGCTAATGGATTGGTGTAACGGCATGTCGCGCTCCTTTGCGGGTGTTGATTCCGGGTGTTTGTGGTCTGCTTTTGAACGGGCCGGGGCCCGGCGTTATTGCGTCAGATTAGCCTGCGTTGCACGGTTCTGCCAGCGCAGATGTTGTCAGACTTTCCCGCCTAGCAGGATGCGCACAGCGGTGCAGGCATCTTCCAGCTCTTCATCCCTGGGTTCGCGGCCGCCGATGATATCGCTGTACAGACAGGATTCGGCGATGCGCACCATGAAGTAGGACAGGCTCTGGATGTTCATCGGTGGGCTCAGGTGGCCGGCGCGCACTTCGTCTTTCAGTAAGCGGGTGTTCACTTCCACGGTGCGGGCGTGCAGGGTGGAGTGAGACGAGGTGAGCATTTTCAGGGCGTATTCAGGGTCCTGGTGCAGGAATTTGCGCAGGGGGCTGAAGTGCAGAATGGTCATGTTGATGTGGCGGAATACGCCGACCACGTAATCTACGCCATGGCCGGGGGTTTGGGCCCGGGCTTCTTTGTACAGAGGCTCATAGAGCGACCATAGGATTTCACCAATCAGGAGGTCTCGGTTGCCGACCCAGCGGAACAGGGTAGCTCGGCCGATGTGCAGGTCATCGGCGAGGGAGGCGAGGCTGATTTTCTCCCCTTTTAGCCACATTCTTCTGGCGCGACGGAAGGCGTCCAGGGGGGTGGTTTTGGTGATTTGTTCGGTCACTTTGGGCTCTTTGGTTGGTGTGGGGTCATTCTAGCGGTTGCGGGGCTTTGGGGCTATGGCCCTTTGGCCTTGGTGCTGTTTTCCTCCCTAGCCTGCGGGTTGGGGAGTTTGTGGGAGTGGGGGCCTACTTTCCAAAAAACGCTACAAGCACATCCCTGTGCGCTTCGCTCCGGCCATCCATGGCCTCCGAGATTTTTGGAAAGTAGGCCCCCACTCCCGCAGCCATCCGCTGGCGAGATAGTCGGTGAATGAAAGTTTCCTGCATGGCCGGAGTAGTGTGTGAGGGGTTGGTTAAACCCAAAGATCTCCAATAGGCGTATCAGTGCCGAAATGATGCTGCACCTGGGCCTGGAACAGTTCGGCGGTGGCGATGGCGTCTATCAGGGCGTTGTGGCCGGCGTAGTGTGGTAAGCCGTAGCGGGTTCGGCTGTCGGCCAGGCGGATGGAGATGGGTTGTTTGCCCATGAGTTGTTGCCAGCGGCTTGGGTTTCGTTTGGGGTGCAGGTGGGCTTCGATGGCCATGGTGTCTATGACCGGGAAGCGGAGTTGTTCTTTCAGGCGCCACTGCAGGGCCCGGTTCAGGAACGGGCGTTCGATGTTGCGGTAGTGGACCACGGGGATACGGCCGTTGAGGTGTTGGAACAGGGTGTCGAGTACGTCGGTAAGGTCCGGGGCGTGTTCGATTTCGCTGTGGGTGATGCCGTGGATGGTGACGGTGTCTTGCTGCAACGGCAGTTGCGGCCGGACGATCTGGTGCCAGGCTTTGCCGAGTTGAATGCCGCTGAGGGTAAAGGGGACCAGGCCGATGCTGATGATGGAATGGCGGTCGGCATCCAGGCCTGTGGTTTCGAAGTCGAGGGCGACCAGTGGCACCTCTTTAATGGGAGTTTGCGGGTCAGGGCACCCGGCATGGTAGAAAGCTCGGATTCGGGCATCCTTCGCTTTTTCCGCGGCTTTTCGGTAGTTGTCTGGCCAGTCCTGTTTGCTGTTCCCGCTTTTGATGCTGTCAGACATTCCTGGTGGCTCCTCCGGCGTTGTAACGGAAGCGCAGGAACTTCTGGGCGTTGCTGACGATCTGGAAGGCGTCTTTCAGATGACTGCGTTCGAACGGGGACAGGTCTTCCGGGCGTACGTTGTTGTCGGGTTCTCGCCCCTCTTCAATGGCCAGGGCCTGGTGGCGGATGCGGACAATGGAGATGAATTCCAGGGCATCGCGCAGGTTGCCGGCATCGTCTTCCAGCAGCAGCTTGGTTTTGGCAATGTCTTTCAGTCGCTCAAAGGAATTCTGGGAGCGGCTGCCGCATCCCAGGGCGTGTACGCGGATTAAATCGGATAATGGCGCTGTACCCCGGCGCTTGAGGTTGAATGTTTTCTGGTGCTTGCCGTCTTCCTCAAGCACGAAGGTGCGAAAGAAACCGAGCGGTGGTGTGCGGTTCAGGGCGTTCCTGGCCAGGAAGGTAAGGAAGCGCTGACTGCCGCTGGCTTTCTCTACAATCAGGGTTTTCAACTGTTCGGTGAAGTCGGTTTGCCCGTAAATGCCATCCAGGTCGAAGAAGATATTGCTGTTGAGCAGGGCTTCCGCCTTGGGATTTTCGATCCAGTCGGTGAAGTAACCTTTCCACACACTCAGCGGTTGCCGCCATTTCGGGTTGGTGGCCATGATATCGCCGGTGCAGTAGGTGTATCCACACTCGGCCAGGCCGTCGGACACAAACTTGGCAAGGGCGAGGAAATACTCGTCGTGTTCTTCGGGGATGAAACTGTCGTCCAGCACCATGGCGTTGTCCTGGTCGGTAACGACCAGCTGTTCATCCCGGGCCATGGAGCCCAGGGCCATGAAGCAGTAGGGAACCGGTGGCGGGCCGAGTTTTTCTTCACCCAGTTCCAGCAGGCGTTGGCTGAAGCTGCGACCGATACCGGCCATGGCGCTGCCGATCATGTGGGAGTTGGCATCTTCGTTGACCATGCGTACAAAGCTGTCGCGGACTTCCAGGCTGATTCTCTTCAGGCCTTTGACGTCGTTCTGGTGGTAGATGTTGCTCACCAGGTACAGGCTGCTCTGGCTTTCATACTTGACGATGTCAGACAGCGCAATCACGCCGCGCACTTCGTCGCCTTCCATCACCGGCAGGTGGTGCACGTTGTTGTGGAGCATGGTGAGCATGGCTTCGAAGATGAAGGAGCGGGCGCTGATGGTGATCAGCCCTTCCGACATGATGTCGCTGATCGGGGTTTCCGAGGCCAGGGCATGGGTAACCGCACGGGTACGTAGATCCCGGTCGGTGATGATGCCCTGCAATTTCGGGCGTTCGCCGCTTTCATCCATCAACAGCAGCGCCGATACGCCATTGTCTGTCATGATTCTGGCGGCTTCCTGCAGGCGAACGGTGGTCGGAGCGGAAACCGGTTCCCGGGATATCAGGCGGGTAACCTTGGCGGTCATCAGTTCGTTGGATTTCTCTCTACGCGAAACCGCCGAACGCAGTCGGCTGCGGTCTTCAATCTCAACAAAGTCAGCAAAGTTTTCGTCGGTTTCCCACAGATGCTGAAAGGTGGTATCCGGAATCTTGTAGATCAGGCAATCTTCGATGGCTTTGGCGGGGAACCGGACTTTCTTGTTCATCATCAATCCGAACTGGCCAAAGATTTCGCCCTCGCCCACGCGGTTGTACAGCTCACCGGAGCGGCGGAAAATCTCCACGGCGCCGCTGCGGATATAGTGGAGCCAATGATTGGTCTGGCCGAGTTCAAGTATCTGGGTGCCGGCGCGGTAGTAGGCCACCTCAATACCGCTGACAACCCGTTCAAGAAGTTCTTCAGGCATGTCATTGAACGGGGGGTATTGGGCAATGTGGTTGCGGATGTCCAACAGTTCTGCCTGCATGGGCTCTCCAGAGTGACTGAGTCTTGATTAAATGTTTGCGGTTGGCTGACCGGTTATTCCAGAGTCTGGCCAAACTATAGCAGCTGTCTGTTCACTTGGTGTACCTTGGCCACGGTGGGTAAGCACGAGAGAGTGTTTTATGGTCAACAAGTTACTGGTTACCGGTGGTATCCGGTCTGGAAAAACGGGGCTGGCGGAGCAACGGGCACGCGACGCCGGCGCAGACGTGGTCTACGTGGCTACCGCCACCGCCGGTGACGATGAAATGGCCCTGCGGATCCGGCGCCACCAGCAACAACGCCCGGCACACTGGCAGCTGGTTGAGGAGCCCGTTTACCTTGGCCGGGCGCTGTCAGACCTGGCTCACGGGCATGGTACCTCGCCGCTGGTTCTAGTGGACTGCATGAGTCTCTGGTTGAGTAATCTCCTGTTCGCCGACCGTTCGCTGTTTCAGCCTGAACGTGCCGCCTTTCTGACTGCCGTGGAAACTTATCCAGGCCCCTTGGTGATCGTCACCAATGAGGTAGGCCTGGGCACCATCGGCATGGACCCCCTCACCCGTCGCTTTGCCGACGAGCTGGGATGGCTCAACCAGGCACTCGCGCAGCGCTGTGATGAGGTGGTGATGTCGGTGGCTGGTCTGCCACTGACCCTCAAGGCTGGTGGCTGACCAGGCTGCGGAAGGTGCCAAACTCGGATTGGTCTACCTGAATCCGGCTGCGGCAGGCATAGGGTACGGAAAAGCCGGCAAACGATTTCTCCAGAGGAATGCCCAGCACGTTGGCCAGCACCATGCGAATAACGCCACCATGGCAAACCACCAGGATACGCTGACTCGCAAGTTTGTCCTGCCAGCGATCAAACCCGAGGGTGACTCGCTGGTAGAAGTCGGTAATGGCTTCACCGCCGGGCGGGTTGGAGTTTATGGGGTCCTGCCAGAAGCGGCTGAGATGGTCGCCATAACGTTCCTGGACCTGCCGCGAAGTTAACCCCTCCCAGTCACCAAATCCGATTTCCCGCAGGTCATCTTCGATGTGCAGGGGAATCCTGCGTCTTTGCGCGAGCTGTTCTGCAAACAGGCGGCACCGTGTCATTGGCGAGCTGACAATGGCATCCCAATGGTCGTGACCGTGTACGGCGGCTTCCATCTGCTGCCAGCCGACGGGGCTCAGCGGGTCGTCCTTGCTGCCCCGGAACATTTGCCCACCCTCAGGTTCGCCATGGCGCATCAGGTCGATCACGGTGGTTGTCATGGTTCTACTCCCTGGATTTTCCGCTGACGCCGGCGTCCGCAAAGCTGGCCATGTGGTTATGCAGTGCGCAGGCGGCCCGAAGCAAAGGTACGGCAACGGCGGCGCCGCTGCCTTCGCCCAGACGCATGCCCAGGTCCAGCAGCGGAGTGCCATCAAGCGCGTTGAGCACCGCGTCGTGGCCGGGCTCGGCCGACCGGTGCGCAAACATGAGCCAATCACGCGCTCCGGGTTGCTGTTGAACCGCCACAAGCGCGGCGGCCGAGACGATAAAACCATCCACCAATACCGGGATCTTGCGGGCTGCGCAGCCGAGGATGGCACCGGTCAACGCCGCAATCTCGAAGCCGCCGAGAGAAGTCAGCACAGACAAGGCGCTTCGGTCGTCGCCATGCCGGGCCAGTGCTTTGGAGACCACCCGGGCTTTGCGAGTGACTCCCTCGCTGTCAAGGCCGGTGCCCGGCCCGACGAGCCTCTCGGGTGGCAGGTCAAGCAATGCGCAGGCGAGTGCGGCGGCACTGGTTGTGTTGCCGATACCCATGTCGCCACCGATGAACAGCCGACATCCGGCGTTGGCCGACCGCTCGGCTGCCTGGTCGCCACTGGTCAGTGCAGCAGCTACCTGGCCCGGGCCAAGGGCGGATTTTTCGGCCATATTGGCAGTACTGGGGCCGATAATCTGGTGAATGACGCCGGGGAGCATGGGTACCTCTCCGACCGTGCCCAGGTTCACAACTTCCAGGCTGGCGCCGAGTTCCCTGGCCATAACGCTGATGGCTGCGCCACCGCCGGCGAAGTTGGCAACCATCTGGGCGGTGACCTCCTGGGGAAAAGCGGAAACACCTTCAGCACATACGCCATGATCACCGGCAAACACTACCATGCGGACAGGATCAACGGTTGGCCTGTCTGTGCCGTTCAGGGCTGCCAGGGTAATCGCCAGCTGTTCCAGTTGCCCGAGAGAGCCTGGCGGTTTGGTCAGAACCTGCTGTCGCGCTGCGGCAAGCGCGGCGTGTTCGGCTGAGGGGGCGGGGGGCGGTGTTAGCCAGCTTTGAGGCAGGGCCATGACGATGATTCCTTGTGGGCGGAAAACCGAGGATGGTTATACCGGGAGGCGAAGGTGTCAAGATCAGGCTCCACTCGGTTAGACTTGCCAGCATCTGATTCATGGAGCCCACATTTGGAAACGTTTCTGGTTGCGGTGTTGGTATGTGTCGCGGCGGTTGCACTGGACTGGTTGGTTGGTGAACCGCGCCGGTGGCACCCTCTGGCAGGCTTTGGCCGTTGGGCCTCGGTGGCGGAAGCTGGCCTGAATGGCCAGCCGCAGGCCGCCGCAAGGAGCCTGTGCCTGGGTGCGCTGGCAACCGCGATCGTCGTCACGCCGGTGCTGGCACTGGCTGTAGCACTGCAATTCTGGCTGGGCGGCTGGCTATGGTTGGTGGCTCAAGTGGCCGGCGTATGGCTCGCAATGTCGTTACGGGGGCTGGCGGAACATGGCCGGGCGGTGTCCACGGCATTGACTGCGGGCGACGGTGACCAAGCCAGGAGAGCGGTGGGGTGGATTGTCAGCCGGGATGCAGCGGCGCTGTCCGACGAGGGGGTGGCCGCGGCTGCCTCGGAATCCATGCTGGAGAATGGTGCCGATGCGGTGTTCTCGAGTCTGTTCTGGTACCTGCTTGCCGGGCTGCCGGGTGTGGTTTTGCACCGATTGATCAATACCCTGGACGCCATGTGGGGCTATCGCAACTCACGATTTCTTTACTTCGGCCGGTTTGCCGCCAGGCTGGATGACCTCATGAACTGGCTGCCTGCCCGGCTGACAGCCCTCACTTATGCGCTGTTGGGAAGTACCCGGGTGGCGCTCCGTTGTTGGCGTACCCAGGCAAGAGCCTGGGATAGCCCCAATGCCGGGCCAGTGATGTCGGCCGGGGCGGGCGCCCTTGGTGTGACCCTCGGCGGACCGGCGCCCTATGCCAACGGCATCAAGGAACGGCCAGTGTTAGGTCGTGGCCCCGGGGCTTCGGCAGCGACAATCGAAGGTGCTATTGCCCTGGTACAGCGCGGGGTAATGCTCTGGTTGTCGGTGCTGCTCGTCCTCGCCCTTGCCTGCAGCTGGGTGGTGCCTGGAGGTGCCGGATGACGGCTTTCGACCTTCCTGAATCCCCGGAGCATGGCGGGCGGTTACAGGCTGCAATACAGCGTTGGGGCATCCCCCGCGAGCAATGGCTTGATCTGTCCACCGGCATCAATCCGGTACCCTGGCCGGTGCCGGCCATTCCACCGGAGGTATGGCAAAGACTGCCAGAGCCGGACGATGGGCTGGAGGAGATCATCCGTTCCTGGGCAGGTGCGCCCGAGCGGGCCAGCTGCCTGCCGGTGGCGGGATCCCAGGCGGCGATCATGGCCCTGCCCGCCGTGCGCGCCAGGGTGCATGGTCTTGGTCGAGTGGCGGTGCCCGTGCCGGGATATCGCGAGCACGGTCATGCCTGGCGTCGCGCCGGTTTCGAGGTGGTGGCGATTCCTGAGCAGGCAATAGAGCAAGACGATCTGACCTGGCTGGATTCTGTGGACGTGGTGGTGTGGATACAGCCGAATAATCCGACCGGGCAGCTGGTCGATCCGGCCCGTCTTCTGCTATGGCACCAACGATTGCAGGCACGTGGGGGCTGGCTGGTACTTGATCAGGCCTTTGTTGAGGGAGAGCCCGGACACGGTTTGGAACCCTGGGCGGGCGCGCCGGGTCTGATACTTCTGCGATCTCTGGGCAAGTTTTTCGGCCTGGCCGGAATGCGCGCCGGGGCTGTGTTGGCTGAACCTGAGCTGACCCGTGCGCTGGCTTTTGAATTGGGCCCCTGGACCGTCAGTGGCCCGGCGCGTTACCTGATGGCAAGAGCTCTGGCTGACAGGGCATGGCAGATAGAGGCGCTGGGCAGGCTGCAGACGTCACGGCTGCGGATGGACGGCCTGCTCAGGAAATCTGGCATGCCAGCAACCAACGGTACGTTGCTGTTTCGCACGGTCCATCACGAAAACGCAGCACCAATAGCGGATGAGTTGGCTCGTCGTGCCATTCTGGTCAGGCGTTTTGATGAGCCGCCAGCCCTGCGCTTCGGTTTGCCGCCTGATGAGTCCGGTTGGCAACGTCTGGGAAGTGCGTTGTCTGAATTAACATATCTCATTGACCACCCCCACCCGGGTTGATAGTCTTGCCCGCAATTTCAGGTGCTCTGAGCGTTCCAACCGGACTGGCGATAGTCCGGCGAATGCAGTGAGTGAAACGGGAAGCCGGTGAGAGCCCGGCGCTGCCCCCGCAACGGTAATCAGGTGAAAGGCAATCCAATGCGCCACTGTGCCTCTGGCATGGGAAGGTGATTGCCCCGGAGCATCAGCTCCACCTGGAAGCCCGGAGACCGGCCTGGAATTTGGAGCCCATGAGTTCCAGACACCTACGTTGCGGAGGGCAGCGGCGGTGGGTGAACCGGCCAATGCAACTGATCGACGCCCCTCCACCCTCCGTCAATACAGACATTTCTCCTCCGCATGAATCAGTATCAACCGCACGGGTGAGTGCGGTGCGAAGCGAGTGAAGAAATGAAGCGTTCCAAAGTCTTGTCTGCCCTTGTGTTCATGCCTTTTGCCCTACCGGCGAGTGGTTCAGAGTCTGAAGCCGCCCCGGATACTCTTGAACCTATTGTTGTAACTGCCACGCTTGGCCCCCGTACGGTGGGCGAAAGCCTGTCTTCGGTGACGGTCATCGAAGAAGAAACCATCCGTCGTGAGGCGCCTGCCGAGTTTACCGATCTGCTGGCGGCGCAGCCCGGCATTGATCTGGTCACTAACGGGTCATTTGGCAAGAACACCAGTGTATTCACTCGTGGCACTGCGAATGATTCCACGGTCTTTCTGGTTGATGGTGTGCGCCTTCGTTCTGCCACCAGCGGTGGCGCGCCCTGGCAGTATTTTCCAGCTGATCTGGTCGAGCGCGTGGAAATCGTCAGGGGCCCCCGCAGTGCACTCTATGGCGCTGACGCGGTAGGCGGTGTCATTCAGGCATTTACACTGGATCCAAAGCACGGTAACAGAGGGTGGGTTGAAACCGGAGCAGGCAATTTCAACACCCAGAAAACCAGTGCTGGCGCATCGGCGACTCACGGCGCAACCCGGTTCAGCCTCAGCGGGCTGCACAAGGAGACCGATGGCACCAGAATTGTGAAAGATGGCGAGGACAAAGGTTTTCGCAATACCGCTGGCGTCGGGCGTGTTGTGCATGAATTGCCGAGCGGAGGAGAGGCCAGTTTCGTCATCATGCAGTCACAGGGCAATACTGAATTTGACGGTGGCAACACGGATTTTATGATCCGGACCATCGGCGTCACATTGAATAACCCTGTCAGTGATTATTGGGCTACGTCCATCCAGCTTTCAGAATCCGCTGACGAGCAAGAAAGCTTCCGTAGTGCCGGCGATTCTGTATTCAACACCAAAACCCGAACCGCACGATGGGAAAATACGTTCACCGCCGGCGTGCACGAGCTTGCGGTCGGGGGAGAGCTACAATCCGACGAAGTGAAAAGCACCATCGAGTTCGATGAGAACAGTCGCACCAATGCCGCGTTGTTCACCCAACTGCGCTTGAACTTCGGCCCTTCCGATATTCAGTTGTCATTTCGCGGCGACGACAACGAGGCATACGGTCGACAGGAAACCGGTGGCATTGCCCTTGGCCACTCGTTTGACCGTTCCCATCGGGTGCGGCTGAGTTATGGCACCTCTTTCCGGGCGCCCACGTTCAATGATCTTTACTATCCTTTGGAGATCTTCGATTTCGGTGGCAGTTATGCCGGCAACCCGGATCTCAAGCCGGAGGAAGGCGCGTCCGTGGAGCTGGGGCTTAGCGGTCGTTACCAGAACTGGTACTGGGATGCCGCTCTTTATCAGCTGGACGTAGAGAATCTGATTGAACTACAGAGCATCAACGGGGATCTCCGGCCTGCCAACGTAAGTGAAGCCCGTATTCGTGGGGCGGAGCTGACCTCCGGTCTTCGTGCGAACGGTTGGGATCTTGGGGTCAAGCTCACCTTGATGGATCCGCGAGATCGTGACACGGATAACCGCCTGCGTCGTCGCAGTCACCAATCGCTGCGGGTAGACCTGGACCGCCAAATGGGCGCCTGGAGCCTGGGAGGCACCGCTCTGGCCAGTGGTTACCGCTACGACGATGCGAATAATCAGAATCGGTTACCAGGTTACGTCACCTTCAACCTCCGTGCAGGATGGGAGTTTGCTCCGGACTGGACAGCACGGCTGACGCTTCAGAACGTTACGGATAAGGAATACGCGACGGCAACCCGATTTGATGGTTCAGGCTACCTGGCGGCGGGAACCGCAGGGTTTCTTTCGATTCGCTATGACTTCCGATAAAACTGCATAATCTTGCCGGGGAGGCGCCAGTGGGAAAGCTTAAGGGTGTGAGCATACTGCTCGGCTGGATGCTGCTGGCATCTCCGGCCCTGGCATCCTATGTCTGCGCCACGGATGATCTGGGCGAGGAGATATGCCTGGAACACCCGGCAAAACGCATTGCCGCACTTTCGCCTGGGGCGACAGAACTGGCATGGGCGGCGGGCGCCGGTGATCAGGTAGTTGCCGTGGTGGCTTACAGCGATTATCCCCCGGCAGCCCGAGAGGTCGCTTCAGTGGGTAGCCATACCCGCATGGATATGGAACGGCTGCTGGAGCTGCAGCCGGATCTTGTGATTGGCTGGGTAACCGGGAATCCGACGGAGCAGCTGGTCACACTCAAGAATATGGGCGTCCCGGTGTTCTCCATTGAACCCCGGAGTTTTGAAGCTGTCTCCAACACCATTGAGCGCATCTCCATACTGGCAGGTACTGAAGCAGAAGGCTTTGCAGAGGCGGAGCGATTCCGTCAGGGCATTGCCGACTTGCAGGAGGCGTACGCCAAGGCTGATCCGGTGCCGGTGTTTTACCAGGTTTGGGATGAGCCCCTGATGACGGTCAACAGCCAGCACCTGATCGGTGAAATGATTGAACTTTGCGGTGGTGATAACGTGTTTGGTCAGCTGGACCGGCTAGTGCCGAGGATCAGTGCGGAAGCGGTGATTGCGGCGAATCCCGAGGCCATTCTGGCGGGTGGAATGGGTGAGGAGAATCGCCACTGGCTGGCGCGCTGGCAGGCATTCCCCAGTATCACTGCGACAGAGCGAAACAACCTCTTTTTTATTCCGCCGTCACTGGTTCAGCGACCGACTCCGAGAATGCTTGAGGGAACGCAATTGTTTTGCGAGAAACTGGAGGTGGCCCGTGGCCGACGGCCCTAGTGGAGTAGCCGTGTGATACGCCCGATCACCCTGCCCCTCACCGTTCTAGCCGTAGCCGGGCTGATCGCCATGGTGATGTCGGTCGGTATTGGCAGTGTCGCAATTGCACCTGCGGATGTGCTGTTGGTGTTTCTGGGTGAGGGCTCCAACCTGCACCGTACTCTGATTCTTGAGCTCCGGCTACCCAGAACGCTGTCGGCCTTTGCCACCGGAGGTCTGCTGGCGGTGGCCGGGGCATTGATGCAGGTGCTGCTGCGTAACCCGCTTGCCGATCCCTATGTGTTGGGGCTGTCCGGGGGTGCCGCCGTGGGGGCATTGCTGGCGATGTTGGCGGGGCTCGGCGGCGCGGTTATCTCCGGTTCTGCCTTTGCCGGTGCCATGCTGGCCACCTTGATGGTGTTCGGGCTCGCCCACGGCACCGGCAGCTGGACGCCCTCCCGCCTTTTGCTCACGGGGGTTGTGGTGGCGGCTGGCTGGGGGGCGGTCATTACCTTGATGCTGGCCATCAGCCCGGCCAGAGAGTTGCCGGGCATGTTGTACTGGCTCATGGGCGATGTGTCCTACGCCAGGGCACCCTGGCCGGGGCTTGGCGTGCTGGTGCTCGTCTGTGCGCTGGTGGTGCCTCTTGGCCGCAGTCTGAATGTATTGGCCCGTGGCCCCATGCAGGCTGCTGCCCTGGGGATTTCAGTGCGCCCACTGGAATGGCTGATTTACATACTTGCCAGCCTGCTCACGGCCACGGCGGTGACCATGGCCGGAAGCATAGGCTTTGTAGGGCTGGTGGTCCCGCATATGCTTCGGTTGGTGCTTGGTAACGACCAGCGCCTGATTTTACCGGCCTGTGCGTTAGCCGGTGGCACACTGTTGGTGCTGGCGGATACCCTGGCAAGGGTTGTGATCGCTCCGGAGCAACTGCCGGTGGGTGTGATCACCGCGCTGTTGGGCGTTCCCACTTTCCTGTATCTGTTGTACCGGAGTCGCTGATGTCCGGTAATAAACGCTCCCCAATGCAAGCCTTGAGTACCCGGGAACTGGTCATCGATATTCCTGGCCGGGCCGACGGTTACCCTTTGGATCTGACAATAAAATCAGGTCAGGTTTGGGGCGTACTTGGGCCCAACGGGGCCGGCAAGACCACGCTGTTGCACACCCTCGCAGGTCTTCGTGCGCCCCGTGCCGGTGCTTTGTTCCTGAATGATGTGCCTACAACGAAGCTAAAGCGGAGAACCCTCTCCCAACAGTTGGGGCTGGTGTTCCAGGACCGACAGGATGGCTTCCCTGCAACGGTACTGGAAACCGCGCTGATCGGGCGTCATCCGTGGCTGGCACCCTGGCAGATGGAAGGGGCAGACGATCTGGCCATGGCCGAGAGATCACTTGAAGCGCTGGATGTCCTGCATCTGAAAAACCGCCTGGTCAGCACCCTGTCTGGCGGTGAACGCCAGCGAGTGGCGATTGCCACGCTGATGACACAGTCGCCCCACACCTGGCTGCTGGATGAACCGACAAATCACCTGGACCTGCACCACCAGGTGGCCGTCATGAAATTGCTCACTGACCGGGCGGCAGCGGGTAACGCCATTTTCATGTGCCTGCACGACCTGAACCTGGCTGCCCGCTGGTGTGATCATATTTTGCTGATGTACCCCAATGGCGAAACCTGCTGGGGCCCGGCAGAAAGGATGCTGGTGCCGAACGCTCTGGAACGTTTGTATAACCAGCAGCTGGCAACGGTGGAAGTTGATGGCGCGCCTTTTTTCGTGCCAAAACGAGACTAGCTCAGAAGTATCGCGAGGGCAGCGGAGCAGGGCTTTCCGGGACTGTCTGCAGCAGGGATGCTGCAGTCAAGCGTACAGGGATGTATTTACAGCGTGTCCCGGAAAGCCCTGCTCCGCTGCCCGTCTGCACCAAATTCAGACGACAGGGAACAGCAACACATGCCAGACAACAAAATCCCCGCCGCCATGATCACCGCCCCGGGTTCCGGCCAGGGCAAATCCATGGTTACGGCTGCGCTGGCGCGCCTGCATCGGAATGCGGGCCGTAACGTCCGGGTGTTCAAGCATGGGCCGGATTACCTGGACCCCATGGTGCTGGAAGTCGCCTCCGGTAACCCGGTTTACCAATTGCACCCCTGGATGACCGGCGAGGACGAGTGTCGGTGGCGGCTGGCCGAGGCCGCCCAGAGCGCCGACCTGATCCTGGTGGAGGGCTCCATGGGCTTGTTTGATGGCAGCCCCAGTAGCGGCGACCTGGCCAAACTGGCAGGCATTCCGGCCCTGCCCGTGATTGATGCCAAGGGCATGGCTCAGACCTTCGGCGCGGTTGCCCTGGGCTTGGCGAGCTTTGATTCCGAACTCCCTGTTCATCAGGTAATTGCCAACAAGATTGGCAGTTCCTACCACGGCGAGCTGTTACGGGAGAGCCTGCCGGATGGCATCAGCCTTTTGGGCGCGATACCCCGAAACGATGCCATGAATATCCCGGACCGGCACCTTGGGCTGGTCCAGGCGGCAGAAATGGACGACCTCAGTGATCGGCTGGATAGAGCGGCCGAAGTCCTGACATCAGCGGGTCTGGATGTACTTCCCAAGCCCGTACCTTTTCATTTTCAAGCACCACCGAGGCCAGAAACGCTGCTGACCGGGCGCCGGATTGCCGTGGCCAGGGATGCGGCCTTCAGCTTTATCTACCGGGCCAACCTGGATCTTCTCACAGCCATGGGCGCTGAGCTGGTGTATTTTTCGCCCCTGCACGATTCGGAAGTACCGATGGCCGACGCGCTCTGGCTGCCGGGCGGCTATCCGGAACTGCATGCCCGGAGCTTGGCGGAAAACCAGCCTATGCAATTGTCGATCCGCGCCTTCCATCAGGCCGGTAAGCCCATTCTGGCAGAGTGTGGCGGGCTAATGGCCTGTGCCGAAGAACTGGCAGACAAAGACGGCACGGTGCATGGCCTGCTGGGCCTGGTACCCGGGCGCGCTACCATGGCTAACCGTTTGACCGCGCTGGGTCTGCAAAGTCTGGAGACCCAGCTGGGCGGGTTGCGGGGCCATACCTATCACCATTCCAGTCTTGAGACCCCTTGGCAACCTGCGGCCAGGGCGAAGAAGCAGGCCGGCTCTGACGGAGAGGCGGTGTATCGCCACCAGAATCTGGTGGCCAGCTATTTTCACGGCTACTTCCCGTCGTCGCCGGCGTTGGTTGCCGCGATCTTTCGCGGCGAGGAAATCCGGTTTTCCTGATGAATACAAATGCGTGAACCCAAGGAGAGTCATCATGCGTGAACGCGCCAAAGACCCCGAACGCCATGCCAAGCGCATGGCCGCCAAACAGAAAATCATGCAGGAACGTATCGCCCGCGCCCAGAAAGAACAGGGCGTATTGCTGGTGCTGACCGGCCCAGGTAAAGGCAAGAGCAGTTCCGGCTTCGGCATGGTCGCCCGGGCCCTGGGCCATGGTATGAAAGTGGGCATCGTCCAGTTTATCAAGGGCGCTTTCAGCACCGGCGAGGAAGCGTTCTTCCGGAGCCTGCCGAACGTGACCTACCACGTGATGGGACAGGGCTACACCTGGGACACCCAGAACCGGGAACAGGATGTGCAGAGTGCGACTGAAGCGTGGAATATCGCAGCTGACATGCTCAAAGACGACAGCTATGACCTGATTCTGCTGGACGAACTGAATATCGCGCTGAAGTACGACTACATCGATCTGGACCGGGTGCTGGATGACCTGCAGGCCCGGCCGGAGATGCAGCATGTGGTGGTCACCGGCCGTGGTGCTCCCCAGGAACTGATCGACCTGGCCGACACCGTGACCGAAATGGGTGTGGTCAAGCACGCCTTCAAGGATCAGGGCATCAAGGCCCAGAAGGGCGTGGAGCTGTAAATGCCCACCCTGATGGTGCAGGGCACCACCTCGGATGCTGGCAAGACCACGGTGGTGGCGGCCCTGTGCCGCTGGCTGGCGCGTCAGGGGGTGTCGGTGGCACCGTTCAAACCCCAGAACATGGCCCTGAACAGTGCGGTTACCGTGGATGGTGGCGAAATTGGCCGCTCCACGGCGTTGCAGGCACTGGCCTGTGGTCTGGAGCCCCACAGTGACATGAACCCGGTGTTGCTGAAGCCCCAGAGCGATTGCGGGGCCCAGGTGATATTAAGGGGCAAGGTTCATGGCAATATGGATGCCCTGGATTACCACGCCTACAAAGCTGAGGCGATGAATTCGGTGATGGCAAGCTGGCGGGCTCTGAGCACCCGCTTCGATGTGGTCATCGCCGAAGGCGCTGGTAGCCCGGCGGAAATCAACCTGCGGGCCAACGACATTGCCAACATGGGCTTCGCCGAGGCCGCCGATTGCCCGGTGTTGCTGGTAGGGGATATCGACAAAGGCGGGGTTTTCGCCCAGTTGGTGGGCACCCTGGCGTTGATCTCCGACAGTGAACAAGCCAGAACGGCCGGATTTATCATCAATCGGTTCCGGGGTGACATTGCGCTGTTGGAGCCCGGGCTGGACTGGCTGGCAGAACACACTGGCAAGCCGGTGTTCGGGGTCTTGCCCTACCTGCACGGGTTGGTGATAGATTCCGAAGACAGTGTCAGTGCCGCCGGTACCAGCGAGGCCTGCGCCTTGAAAGTGGTGGTGCCGGTACTGCCCAGGATCAGCAACCACAACGATTTTGATCCGTTGCGATTGCACCCGGGTGTAGACCTTGTTTTCGTTGGCCCGGATGAGACCATTCCGCCGGCAGATCTGATTATCCTGCCCGGCAGCAAAAGTACCCGCCACGACCTGCAGTGGCTGAAACAGCAGGGCTGGCCCGAGGCCATCCAGAAACACCTGCGCTATGGTGGCAAGCTGCTGGGTATCTGTGGCGGATTCCAGATGCTGGGACTTCGGGTGGAAGACCCGGACGGGCTGGAAGGCGAAGTTGGCAATACCGAGGGCCTGGCACTGTTCGAGATGGTCACCCGCATGGTGTCGGGTAAGCAGCTCAGACAAGTGACCGGTCGACTATCCCCCGAGGTTACTGAAAGTGGTGTTACGGCGACAATGACCGGCTATGAAATGCACAACGGAGTCACCGAGGGCTCAGCGCTGGCCAGGCCTTTTGCGGAGCTTGATGGTCGACCGGATGGTGCGGTCAGCGCCGACGGTCAGATGGCGGGCACCTATGTGCACGGTCTCTTTGATGAGCCTGCCGCCTGCGATGCCATTCTGTGCTGGGCCGGTCTAAATACACAGAATGCGCGGTCAGTGGACTATCAGAGTCACCGTCTGCAGCAGCTCGACCGCCTGGCAGATCAGGTGGAACAGTGCCTGGACACGGACCGGTTAAGGAGCCTGTTGCAGTTATGAGCAACCAGAACGACCCATTCACGGATGCCCAACGTGAGGGGCTCTACCGGGCCATCTTCGAGCGTCGGGATGTGCGCTCGCAGTTTTTGCCGGATGCCATTCCGGATGAGGTGCTGGCCCGTATTCTGAGGGCAGCCCACCATGCGCCGTCAGTGGGCTTCATGCAGCCCTGGGATTTCATCGTTGTCGACAGCCTGGCGGTGCGCGGGCAGGTGCTGGCCAGCTTCAACGAGGAAAACGGAAAAGCCTCGGAAAATTACACCGGCGAGCGACAGCAAACCTACCGGACACTCAAACTCCAGGGCATTCTGGAGAGTCCGATTAATCTATGCATTACCTGTGACCGGACCCGCGGCGGGCCCCATGTGCTCGGCCGTAACTCCATCATGGAAATGGATCTGTTCAGCACCTGCCTGTCGGTACAAAACCTGTGGCTGGCGGCGCGAGCAGAGGGTATTGGTGTGGGCTGGGTCAGTATTCTGGATCAGGGAATACTGTCTGACATCCTGCAGCTGCCAGATCACGTATACCCTCTTGCGTATCTGTGCCTGGGGTATGTCAGCGAGTTTCTGGAGCAGCCGGAGCTGCAGGCCAAAGGCTGGCGTTCACGGCTGCCGCTGGAAGAGCTGGTGCATGGTAATGGCTGGGGTCAGCCTCTTGAGCATCAGCGTCTGGCAAGTTACCTCGCCGGCAAGTGAAGGGCACCGAAAAAGAACATGATCGTTTTCCTCACAGGTCCTGAATTGGGTACGATCAGACTCGATTTGGGGCTTCTGGTCAGGAGGTGAAATGAAATTTTCCGAGCTCTACCAGCAGGCACTGGCCCGCAAAGGCGGCGAACAGGCCCTGAAATCCATGCTGCCACCGGTCACCGAGAAGCAGCGCCTGGCCAAGATCAGCGACGACCGTTACCTTTCCGAGATCACCCGGTGCATTTTCAAGGCCGGGTTTGTCTGGCGGGTGATCGAGAATAAATGGCCGGATTTTGAGGCGGCGTTCGAAGGGTTTGTGCCCGCCTACTGGCAGCAGGTCCCGCCGGAAGTCCTGGAGCGGCTGGCAACAGACGAGCGGATTGTTCGTAACATGCAGAAGATCCGCACGGTTCCGGAGAATGCCCGGATGATCATGGATGTGGCGAAAGATCATGGTAGCTTTGGCCGGTTTCTGGCGCAGTGGCCGTCAACCGATCAGGTGGGGCTGCTGCTGTACCTGAAACGCAATGGCGAGCGTCTGGGGGGTAATTCCGCCCAGTATTTCCTGCGCCGGGTGGGGTGGGATGGCTTTATCCTGTCTCACGATGTGGTGACCGCACTGACCCGTGCAGGCATTCTGGATGCGTCTCCTGCCAGCAAGAAAGGGCTCACCCAGGCCCAGGAGGCATTTAATCGCTGGCATGAAGAAACCGGGATGCCCATCAGTCAGCTTTCCCGGATAGTGTCATTCACGGTGGATAACTGAGCATTGCCCAGAATCAATGACCGCCTGAGACTACAGAAACAGCAATAGCACCAGTTCACTTAAGACGACGGCCGCGCCCAGGGTATCGCCTGTATAGCCGCCAAGCTGCCTGCGCAGATAGCCTCCCCAGAGCAGGGCAGCCAGAAGTACGGCAGTGACGGTCGCGGGAATAAGCAACGGCTGCCAGAGTGATAACCCCGCTGTAAGCAACATTACAAAGCCGGCCGCCGCCAACAACCGGCTGCGGGAGAAACCGTCCGCCACCGGTTTGGATTTGCTTTTGTCAGGATCGGTGACATAGGGCAGGCAAGCCATCAACACCAGGGGTGTCAGGCGGGAAACCGCAGGTGACACCAGCAACGCGAGCCAGATCAATTGGGCATCGGCCAGCAGGGCCACTTTTAGCAGCAAGGCCATCACCAGCGCCACCGTGCCATAGGTACCAATGCGGCTGTCCTTCATGATCGCCAGCCGTTTTTCTAAGGTATAACCCCCGCCGAGAGCGTCAACACTGTCCGCCAGACCGTCCTCGTGAAAAGCTCCGGTGATAAACAGGTGCAGAATAACCACCAGGATAATGGCGACCACTGGGCTGGCGATCAGTGAAAACAGAAAGAAGGCGGCGCAATAGACCAATCCGAGCAGAAGGCCCACTAGGGGAAAATAGGTGCTGCTCTGATTCATGAGGCGCTGGGAGTAGTCAATCCGCACGAGCATGGGGATGCGTGTAAGGAAGCCGATAGCCAGCCAGAAGGCTTGCCATTCATGGGCAACGCGTGACCTAAGGGGCAAAGGGCGCCTCCATGTTTGAGCCAAAGCGCCATTGTACTTTAGAGCGCCATGAAGTGCTGCCTTGTACGGACGTTTGCTGGTCGGGAGAAAGTGACAGAGTCAGGACGGCGTGTGAATGAGGTCGCTTGAGGCAGGCAGCCAAACGTGTACACAGAGTCCGGGGTGTCCATCTGCTCTATCTAACAGCGTCAACTGGCCGCCATGGAGTTCAGCAATACGTCGGGCAATCGCCAGGCCCAAGCCCGCTCCGCCACCTGCGCGTTGATCCAGTCTTACAAACCTGCTCAGAGCGCGCTCCCGCTCCTTTGAGGGTATGCCTGGTCCCTGGTCGCATACCGAAATGGCATAACCTTCGCCCGCCGGCACCAGCTGGATGGAAATCACGGTATGTGCTGGGCTGTACTGGATGGCATTAGCCAGCACGGTACGCATCAGGGTGTTGATCAACGTGCTGTGGCATCGAACCAGGCCATTGCCGCTGGTTTTATCATCCAGTTCCGGCTCGATGTGCTTTTTCAGGGCCAGCGGGGCAATATCCGCGATGCTCTGTTCCAGCAATTCTGGCAGGTTGTGAATGTCCGGCATTGAGTCGGTGCCCGCGTCTACCCGGCTCAGTAGCAACATCTGTTCTACCAGGTGAACCATCCTGTCCACGGCACCGATCAGTTCGCTGAATTGTTCGGGGTTTTGCTCGCAGGCTTTTTCCAGGTTCAGCCGAAGCACGGTCAGCGGTGTGCGTAGCTCGTGGGCGGCGTCGGCGGAGAACCGGCGCTCACGCTCCAGTGCCTGGTTTAGCCGTTTCAGCAAACCGTTGACGGCCTGAACCAGCCCGGCAACTTCCTTGGGAGCCTGCCGGTCGTCCAGGGGGTGGATGCGTTCCGGGGCCATGTTGCGAACGGGCTTTTCCAGCCGGCGCAGGGGGCGGAAACTGATCTGTATGGCGGCTATTACCGCTAATGCCAGCAATGGCAGGGCCAGCAATAGAGGCAGGATATTGCCCAGCGCCAACTCCTGGCTCAGTTCTTCGCGGATATCCTCACGTTGCGCGGCGCGTATCCAGAATCCGGTGTCCGGGTCCTGCAGGGTAAAGGTGCGCCACCGATAACCGGTAGATTCGGCCCAGGTATAGCCGGGTGTAAGGCCTAAAGAATCGTCGGCATTCAAGGTGTCCAGCAACGGGGAGCCTCCGGGAGTCCAAACCTCAAAAGCCAGTTTTTTCTCGTACTTGTGGCCGGCTCCATCCGGCAGGATCTCATCCCGGTCTGACTCAAGCTCTGCTTCGGTCAGGCCAAGCCCGGGAAGCTGCAGGGTTTCTTCAAGGGTGTCAGAAAGCTGTTCCAGTGATTGGCTGTCGGCCAGGTGCCGGATCAGCCCCTGCACGATCCGGGTGCTTTGGGCCAGCTCCGCGTCGAACAGTTCTTCCAACTCGTGGTTACTCTCAACATAGCTCCAGCCGGCGGCGATCAGGGCGATCAGCAGCACGGCGGATGTAACCAGCAGAGTCAAGGTACGGGTCAGAGACATGCGGGCTCCGCGGCGGCCTGGCTGTCGAGTAGGTAGCCTACACCCCGTACGGTTCGGATGGCTGCCTTGCCAATCCGTCGGCGCAGATGATGGATATGCACCTCCAGGGCATTGCTCTCCGCCCCCGCCTCCCAGCCGTAAAGCTGTTCCTCCAGCCGGCGCCGGGTAGCCACCTGGTCCGGGTTGCGCATCAGGTAATGCAGAATCTGGAACTCGCTGCGGGGCAAGGTGATGGATTCGCCGTCAACGATCAAATGGCCGTTCTCCGGATTCAGGGTCAGGCGCCCTACCGTCAGCCCCGTGGAGGGGCTGGTTGCGGCACCACGGCGGGTCACCGCTCGAATCCGGGCTTTCAGTTCGGCCATGGCGAAGGGTTTGGTCAGGTAGTCATCGGCCCCGGCGTCGAGTCCCTGGAGCTTTTCGTTCAGATCTGCCCGTGCAGTGAGGATGATGACCGGGGTTTGGTTACCCTGCTGGCGGATGTTCCGGACAATGTCCAGGCCGTCCATCCGCGGCAGGGTCAGGTCCAGAATGGCCAAGTCAAAGTGTTCCTGCAGCAGGGCATTCAGGGCCTGCTGGCCATCATCCAGCCAGTCCACCGTGTTCTGGTCTTCCCGCAGCATATTGAGCATGGTGCGGGCAAGGGAGTGGTCATCTTCCACCAACAGTATGCGCATTCACGAGCCCCGTTCTGATATCTGAAAACGAGTTTGCCACAGAAACCTTAAGCCGAGCTTAAGAATTCTTGCGTGTCGTCTTAAGGGAGGTTTAAGGCTCTGACAATACTCTGACAGTTGTAACCCATGGGCCTTGCCCGGCTGTTGGAGAACCCCGATGACTGACCCGCTGACGATGTCCACCTGCTGCCCGCCAGACTCCCCGGAAGTTTTGCCCGTGCTGCGTTGTGCCGGCCGCTGGTTCAGCGAAATCACACCGCACAGTGCCATGGCAGCAACGGTGGCGGCGTTTATCCGTCGCCGTTTTCTGCAGGCCTACGGAGCCGAGCCGAATTTGCGAATTCCCTCCCTGCTTGCGCTGACCACGGCTCAGGGCAGCCTGATGGCGGCGGTGGGTGTACGTAATGCCGGCGACGACACACTGTTCCTGGAGGATTACCTGTCGGTGCCAGTACAAACGCTGATGCCCGAACTCGGCACCGAACGCCGCCGCATTGCCGAAATTGCCCACCTGGCCGGGGTGGAAGCCGGCGTCAGCCGTTATCTGTTTGCTTCTCTTTCGGTGTGGCTGGATGCGGCGGGCTATGACTGGGTGGTGTGCACCGGCACCGACCAGCTGCGCAACAGCTTTCATCGCCTGGGTATTGCTACCCAGGTGCTGGCAGATGCCGACCCTTCAAGGCTGCCGGATGGCGGTGCGGGCTGGGGCCGCTACTACGACCACCACCCGGTAGTGATGACCATTCGCGTGGCCGATGGCATGTCGGCGCTTCGTGAAGCCGGACTTTTGAAACTGGTGCAGCCGGTTGCAGCGGCTGAGGTCGAGCATCAGACGGATTTGGGAGGTGCCTATGGTCGCCTTGCCTGAGCTGTTGTACCGGCGCGTACAGCAGTATCCGGATCACATCGCCCTGCGCGGGCCGGATGACGAATTAACCTACCAGCAGATGTGGCTCGCGGCTCAGGCTGTGTCTGAACAGCTGCGGAATCTGGGCGTCAAACGCATCGGGCTGTGTGGCGACAACACGCCGGCCTGGGTGGTGGCCGATCTCGCCTGCCTGATGGCAGGGGTGGTGTGTGTGCCGGTGCCGGTGTTTTTTTCCAGCAGCCAGACTGAGCACCTGATCCAGCGGGCCGGGCTGGATGCCCTGCTATTCAGCGCTGAGGCAGAACACGCGGAGACCATTGGACAGGGAGTCTGGCTGCGCCGTTTGTCGGTTTTTCCGGGAGCCGCCTGGATGCCGGAGCAAACCGCAAAGATCACCTTCACCTCCGGCAGCACCGGCACGCCGAAGGGCGTATGCCTGTCTGCCGGGCAAATGGTCGCTACCGCGTGTGCCCTGCAGCAACGGCTCGAGGGTGTGGATCTGCAGAAGCACCTGTGCATCCTGCCGCTGGCCACCCTGCTGGAAAACATTGCCGGGGTTTACCTGCCCTTGCTGATAGGCGCCACAGTGACGGTTATGCCGCTGAAAACCCTGGGCATGACCGGCAGCAGCGGGTTGGACGTGGGCCAGCTTGCCCTCGCCCTTAACCGGTTTCAGCCGCATTCAGTGATTCTGGTGCCAGAGCTTGCGATGGCGCTGGTCAATGCCGCTGAGCAGGGCCAATTGTTGGCTGGCGGTTTCCGCTTCCTGGCTGTTGGTGGCGGCCGGGTATCGACGGATTTGCTGGCTCGGGGCCGGGCGGCTGGTTTGCCGCTGTACGAAGGCTATGGCTTGTCTGAGTGTGGCTCGGTGGTGGCGCTGAATGCGCCGGGTTGCGAGTGCGAGGGCACCGTAGGCCTGCCGCTGAATCACGTGCAGGTTCGTGTGGATAGCGACCAGCGGATTCTGGTGCAGGGCAATACCCACCTGGGTTACCTGGGAGATGAGCCGGAGCATGATGGCTGGTTGGACACCGGCGATCTTGGAGCCACAGGCCCGGGCGGATTCCTGGGCGTTAACGGCCGGGCCAAGAACCTGATCATTACCAGTTTCGGCCGTAACATCAGCCCGGAATGGCTGGAAAGCGAGCTGATACAGGCCGTGGGCGCTACCCAGGCCGTGGTGTTCGGTGACGGAGAGCCCCAGCCCCTGGCCCTGTTGGTCATCCGGGATGGTCGTAGCCCCGAGGCTGTGCGTCAGGCCCTGGCGCAGCTCAATGCCGGATTGCCCGACTATGCCCGCCTGCAGGCGGTATACCTGCGCCGGCAACCGCTCACTCAGGCCGAAGGGCATATCACCGCCAACGGCCGCCCGGTGCGGCACCAGATTCAGGCCGACCTGCCCATGCTTTTGGCGGAAGGCTTCCCCCTGTTCATGAACCTCTCGGCGCCATCAAGCGCCTCTTCACAACCCGTAACTACCCAGTTTTCAACGCCAGGAGACTCCAACATGGCATTTTTTGACCGACTGCAATCCGAAACCGAACAGGCCCGGGCCCATGTCACTGGAGCCCCGGTGATTCAGGCTATCCGTGAGGGTCGCTTTGATCTTGACGGATACACCTGGTTCCTGACACAGGCCTACCACCACGTCAAACACACGGTACCGCTGATGATGGCCTGCGGTGGCCGGCTGCCCGAGCGGCTGGAGTTCGTGCGTAAGGCGCTGGTGGAATACATCGAGGAAGAATACGGCCACCATGAGTGGATCCTCAACGATCTTGAAGCCTGCGGTGAAGACAAGGAAACCATTCGCGATGGCCAGCCCGATACCTCCATCGAGTTGATGGTGGCCTACCTGTATGACCGCATCCAGCGGGGTAACCCGGCGGCGTTTTTTGGCATGGTTCAGGTACTGGAAGGCACTTCCATTGAGCTGGCCACGCCGCTGGGTGAAGCCGTCCAGAAGCAGCTGGGCCTGCCGGACCAGGCGTTTAGCTACCTATACTCCCACGGCGCCCTGGACCAGGAACACTTCGAGTTCTTCCGCAACCTGATGAACGACATCACCGACCCGGACGACCAACAGGCCATTATTGAGGCTGCACGCATGGTGTACCGCCTGTACGGCGATATGCTGCACAGCATTCCGCTGCCGGCACGTGGCAAGGAGCAGCGCCATGAGGCTGCATGACCGTACCTTTTTGCTGCTGGGCGGCACCGGCGGCATTGGCCAGGCCCTGATCGGGCCGCTGGTGGAATGCGGTGCCCGGGTGATCGTCGCTACCCGGCATCCGGAGCGGCTGGAAAAGCGTGCGGGCGTTTCTCCGGTGCACCTGGAGCTGGCCAGCCCGAAGCTGGATCAACAGCTGCAACAGTTGAGCAAGGTGTATCCCGATATTGATGGGGTGATTCATTGCGCCGGCCAGAACCGGTTTGCGGCGCTGGATACCATGGCGGTCAGTGACCTGGATGCCCAGCTTATGGTCAACCTGCGTTCCGCCATGCTGGTGGCCCGGCATTTTGCGCCTCGTTTCCGCAAAGCAGGGATGGGCGCGCTGGTGTTTGTCGGCTCCACCTTTGGCAGTATCGGATTTCCCGGCTACACCGCCTATTGCGCCAGCAAGTTCGGCCTGCGCGGCTTCAGCGAAGCCCTGCGCCGGGAGCTGGCGGATACCCCGGTACAGGTGGTGTATGTGGCGCCCAGAGCCACCGCCACAGCCATGAACCCGGCGCCGGTGAACGAGCTGAACCGTGCCCTGGGCAATGCCATGGACGCACCGGAAGCCGTCGCAGCCCAGATTCTTCAAGCCATGGAAAAAGATGAGCGCCGGCGTTTTCTAGGCTGGCCGGAAAAACTGTTTGTGGTACTCAACGGCATCCTGCCGAAGATTGTGGATAAAGCCATGTTGAAACAACTGCCGGTAATCCGGCGCTTTCTGGATTCAGGAGTGGTGTGATGAAGTGGATGATTCTGGTGCTGGTCTCTGTGGCGGCTATGCCACTGTGGGCGCAGGATGTTGAAATTGAGCTGGCGCAAATCCAGCAGCGCTGGGCTGAAATTCAATATCAGGTTCAGGACAGGGACAAAGAGAAAGCATTCGAGAAGCTGGCCGCTGAGGCCGAAGCCTTTGTTGGCCGCTACCCGGGCCGTGCCGAACCGCTGATCTGGCAGGGTATTGTGCTCAGCACCTACGCCGGTGCCAAAGGCGGCCTCGGCGCCCTCGGGCTGGTAAAGCAAGCCCGGGCCTCACTGGAAGCGGCCCTCGACATCGACCCGGAGGCGTTGGATGGCTCCGCTTACACGTCGCTCGGCAGTCTGTACTATCAGGTGCCGGGCTGGCCGCTGGGGTTCGGGGATGATGGCAAGGCGCGGAAGTACCTGCAAAAGTCGCTGGCCATCAATCCCGACGGTATTGATGCCAATTACTTCTTCGGGGATTTTCTGCTGGATCAGGGCGAGCCCCAACGTGCCCGTATTTATCTTGAAAAAGTGTTGGCGGCACCCGACAGGCCAGGCCGCGCGGTGGCTGACCAGGGGCGCCGGGCAGAGGCGCAGGCTCGCCTGAATAATCTGTGATTGCTGGTCGCCGCGCCTGTCTGGCTGGGCTACACTCGTCATTACGTAAGAGTGCAAATGCTAGGGAGACAGGTCATTCATGGCGAGCAATTATGGGGCAGGCCAGCCAGACCGAATGCCGGCTCATTTCTTCCGGAAATTGGCATCAGGAGTTCCGGGAATCCTGTTTACCTATTGGCTCAGCCCGGATGGTCAGTCCCACCGTTACCCCTATGTCAGTGATCAGGTACAGGACCTGTTCGGCATTGAACCCGCCCTGCTTAACGAAGACGCCAGAGCAGTATTCTCGGTAATTCACCCGGAGGACGCGACCGGGGTGGCCAACAGTATTGTGCACTCGGCGCAGACTCTGGAGCCCTGGTGTTACCGGGCGCGTCTGAAGTTGCTGGATGGCCAGTATCAGTGGTTTGAGGCCCATTCGGTGCCGGAGCGCCAACCCGATGGCAGTACCATCTGGTATGGTCAGTTCCACAACATCCAGCACTACAAAGAACTGGAGCAGATCCTGCGGGACAGCGAAGCGGAGTTCCAGTTTCAGGCGGGTTTTCAGAAGCTGATTGCCCGGTTGTCCGGAGAATTTATCCAGCTCGGATTTGGTTCGATCGACGAGTGCATCGACGAGTTACTCCGCTCCATTGGTGGTTTTTTTGGCATTGATCGAGCCTATGTCTATGGGTTTTCGCAAGATCACCTGACGATGACCAATACCCACGAATGGTGTGCGCCGGGGGTGGCTTCCCTGATGGCGGATCAGCAAAGCGTGGCCATTCAGGAATTCCAGTGGTGGCAAGCGCAAATCAACGCGATGAAAAATCTGAATCAGGTGGTTTTTATCGAAGACGTCAAGCGGTTGCCGCCCGAGGCCAACAACGAGCGTGCCCTGTTGGAGTCGCAGGGCGTGAGTTCCATGTTCTGCGTCCCAATCTGGATACGTGGCCAGGTCATGGGCTTTTTTGGCGTTGATTCGTTATCGCATCGATCTTGGCGGCAGGATATGGCAGACCTTCTGATCATTGTCTCCGGGCTTTTGTCCGGTGCCCTTGAGCGCAATCGTCTGGAGGAAGATTTGCTGAACCAGTCGATTCGTGACCCTCTCACCGGCCTTCACAACCGTCGCTACTTAATGCCCAGGCTGGATGAGGTGCTGGCTACCTGCAGTCGTCATGGTGAACGTTTTTGCCTGGCGATGTTTGACATCGATCATTTTAAACGGATTAACGATAACCTGGGCCACCTGGCCGGGGACCAGGTGTTGGTGCGATTTGCCGAACTGCTTCTCGCGAACACGCGGAATACCGATGTGGTTTCCCGATACGGTGGCGAGGAATTTCTCGTAGTTTTCACCGAATTGGCGGATGCGAATGTTCAGCCATTGGTGGAGCGAATCATGCACGCCGTCAGGGCGGAAAAGTTTGTGATTGGTGGTGAGACTTTCGGGATCACGGTAAGTGCTGGTTCTGTCTGTGTGGCGGAGCTTACCGAGGAACCGGTCAGCCCCCACGCATTGATTGGGCTTGCGGACCAGCGGTTGTACCAGGCCAAGCAGGGTGGTCGGGACTGCCTGGTCGATGCATCGGGATTATCACGCATATAAGGAAACAGCATTTCACCTCATATATCCATTTGGTATATTCTTAGATCATAAGATTAGTGATCGGCAGATCTCAGAGGTGAATACCATGACACAGCCCATCGTTCAGCATTTTTTCGACGAGCCCACCAACACGTTCAGTTACGTGGTGCGTGACCCTGACAGCCAGGCTTGCGCCATCCTCGATTCCGTGCTGGATTTCGACTACGCCGCAGGCCGTACCGACGTGCGTTCGGCTGACGACATTATTCAGTACGTTCGCGCCAACAACCTGACCGTAGAGTGGATTCTGGAAACCCACGTGCACGCCGATCATCTTTCGGCTGCCCCGTACTTGCACGAGAAACTGGGTGGCAAGACAGGTATTGGCGCGAAAATCGTCGATGTTCAGGAAATCTTTGGCAAAGCGTTCAATGCCGGCACGGAGTTCGCTCGTGACGGCAGCCAGTTTGACCAGCTGTTCGAAGAGGGAGATACCTTCGCCATCGGCAACCTTGAAGGTCGGGTTTTGCATACCCCGGGCCACACTCCCGCTTGCCTGACCTATGTGATTGGCGACGCCGCTTTCGTTGGCGACACCCTGTTTATGCCGGATTACGGCACCGCTCGCTGCGACTTCCCGGGTGGTGATGCCCGTACCCTGTACCGGTCAATCCAGAAGGTACTGTCGTTGCCGGCCGAGACCCGGATTTTCCTGTGCCACGATTACAAGGCGCCTGGTCGCGATGAGTACCATCACATGACCACGGTCGCGGAACAGCGCGAGGCCAACGTGCATGTGCATGAGGGAATTTCAGAGGACGAATTTGTCAGAATGCGCACCGAGCGTGATGCCACTCTGGACATGCCCCGGCTCATCCTGCCTTCGGTGCAGGTGAACATGCGCGCCGGTCACATGCCGCCGGCTGAGGATAACGGCCAGGTGTACCTGAAAGTTCCGGTTAACCGGTTCTGAGCCCGGCATGAACCTCAAACATTACCTGCCTGTTCTGCAATGGGCGCCAAAGTACAGCCGTGATCAGGCGACCAGTGATCTGGTCGCGGCGGTGATTGTGACCGTCATGCTGATTCCCCAGTCGCTGGCTTACGCTTTGCTGGCGGGGTTGCCGGCGCAGGTCGGGCTGTACGCCAGTATTCTGCCGCTGGTGGTGTATGCGGTGTTCGGCACCAGCAGGACCTTGTCGGTGGGCCCGGTGGCGGTGGTCTCGTTGATGACGGCGGCGGCCCTGGCGCCGCTGGCGGACATGGGAACACCGGAGTACATTGCCGGTGCCGTATTGATTGCGGTGATGTCCGGCCTGATGCTGACGGTGATGGGCATCCTGCGGCTTGGCTTCCTGGCGAATTTCCTCAGCCATCCGGTCATCTCCGGTTTTATTACGGCCTCGGGTATCGTGATTGCGGCGAGTCAGCTCAAACACGTGTTTGGAATCCAGGCCTCGGGCCATAACCTGTGGGAAATTGCGGGCTCCTTGCTGGCATCCCTGCCGGAAACCAACATACCTACCTTGCTGGTGGGGGTTGGCGCGCTGGCATTCCTGCTGTGGTCCCGAGAATTTCTGAAGCCATTGCTGGTCCGGCTGGGCCTGGCCAACAGAAGCGCAGATATCATCACCAAAACCGCTCCGATTCTGGCGGTGGTGGTGACCACGCTGATTGCCTGGTGGCTGAATCTGGACGAAAAAGGCGTTCGCCTGGTGGGCGAGGTTCCGGCAGGATTGCCCTCATTTACCATGCCCACACTGGATATGGCGATCTGGTCGCAGTTGGCGGTCAGTGCCCTGCTGATCAGTGTGGTTGGGTTTGTGGAATCGGTGTCGGTGGGCCAGACCCTGGCGGCGAAACGGCGCCAGAGAATCGATCCGGATCAGGAGTTGATCGGCCTGGGCACTGCGAACCTGGGCTCCGGGCTCTCCGGTGGGATGCCGGTGACCGGAGGCTTTTCCCGTTCGGTGGTGAACTTTGATGCCGGCGCGGAAACTCCGGCGGCCGGTGCTTATACGGCGGTCGGCATTGCCCTGGCCACGTTGTTCCTGACCCCGGCCATCGCCTGGCTGCCCCAGGCCACGTTGGCGGCCACGATCATCGTGGCGGTTGCCACGCTGATCGACCTGCCAGCGCTGGGCCGCACCTTCCGGTATTCACGGACGGATTTCGGCGCCATGCTGGCAACCATTGTGCTGACTCTGGTTCACAGCGTTGAGGCGGGAATCATTGCCGGTGTTGCCCTGTCGATCGGTCTGTTTCTGTACCGCACCAGCCGACCCCACAGTGCCGTGGTGGGCCGGGTGCCGGGCACTGAACACTTCCGGAACATTCTGCGCCACGACGTGGAACTGTGCCCGAAAGTGACCTTTTTGCGGGTGGATGAAAGCCTCTACTTTGCCAATGCCCGCTTCCTTGAAGAGCGAGTGATGGATCTGGTCACCCGGGAACCGGAGCTGACCGACCTGGTGCTGGTCTGCCCGGCGGTGAACCTGGTGGATGCGTCGGCCCTGGAGAGCCTGGAAGCCATCAATGAGCGGCTGACCGATGCCGGGGTGCGGTTGCACCTGTCGGAGGTGAAAGGCCCGGTGATGGACCGGCTGAAGGGTACCGAGCTTATCCGGCACCTCGGTGGTAACGTCTATCTGAGCACTTATGAGGCCTGGCAGTCCCTGACCGGGCGTACTGCCCTGGAGTGACCGGGGTCAAGTGATCCCATTGACCGGCCGGGGGGTATCAGTAAACACTGCCCCGCGCATCCGATGCTTTGGTAACCGGTGACTTTGATGGGAATGACAGAAAATCTGCTTTCAACCAGCCAGTGGTTGCTGACCGCGTCGATTTTTGTGCTGGTGTTGCTGGCAGCTTTGCGCTCAGTGGATTGGCAGGCGCTGAGGAAAGATAACGCCACCCAGCACTCGCTGTTTGGTGCGGCGGTGGTGTTGGGCTTTGTCTGGCAGTTACGGGCGGGCATCTCGCCCGGGCTGGCTATCCACATTTTTGGCATCACCGTGATCACCCTGATGCTTGGCTGGGCGTTGGCCGTTATCAGCGGTCTGTTAGCGCTGGTGATCACCGTTATTACCGGCCGCGAGCCTCTGGTGATGTTTGCCGCCAACGGCCTGGTGACGGTGATGGTGCCGGCTCTGGTTACCCACGCCATCATGCTGTGGGAGCGGCGCAGGGATTTCCGCAACTTCTTTGCCTACATTTTCTTTTGCGGTTTTTTTGGTGCCGGGCTGTCGGTGGCCGCAGCCGGTGTTCTGATGTGTCTGATGCTGTGGTCCAGCGGCGTTTATACCTTCGAGACCCTGGTGCACGAATACCTGCGCTACCTGCCACTGTTCATGATTCCGGAAGGCTTTGTGAACGGCGTTTTTGTGACCGGCCTGATGGTGTTTCACCCAGACCGGCTCAGCACCCTGGATCAGCGACGATACCGGTAACGCCCGGTCAGATGCCTCCGCCCTGGACGGAGGTTTGTTCATGTTTGCCCAGGCTGTGATGTCGGCTCACCTGATCGCGCCACTGTGCCAGCCAGGGCAGCAAGGCCTTCGCTTGCATTGGGCGGGCGATGCCATAACCCTGAATCAGATTGCACCCCATGTCCCTCAAGGCGCGAGCATGTTCCATGGTTTCCACGCCTTCAGCAAGAACCGGGTGGTCGAAGCGTTGCGCAAGGAAAATCACGCTCTCCACAATCGCGCGGTCACTGGCATCGGTGAGCATGTTGCGGACGAAACTTTGGTCGATCTTGATCACATCCACCGGCAGGGTGCGCAGGTAAGTTAATGACGAGAAACCGGTACCGAAGTCGTCCAGTGCCACCTGTAACCCCAGGGACTGGCAGCGAGCCAACACATTGCTCGCGCGCTTGGTGTCTTCCAGCGCGGTGGATTCCAGAACCTCCAGGGTGATTTGCCCGGGGCGCACATCCGGATGGCTGTGCAAGTAGCTTTCCAGGTAATCGGCAAAACTGCGGTCCATCAGGTGAGGTGCGCTGATGTTGATGCTGACGGCGAGCGATTCGTCCGCCTCATGCCACAGATTCATCTGATGGATGGCTTCCTTGAGTACCCACTGGCCCAGCGGAATCTCCAGATGGCTGTTGGCGACAGCTGGCAAGAACTCACCGGGGCCAAGCATTCCTTTGTCCGGATGATTCCAGCGAATCAGCGCCTCAAACGCGATCACCTGGTAGTCGACCATCCGAACCTGGGGCTGGAAATAGAGTTCAAACTCTTCGTTCTCCAGCGCCTGGGAAATCTGCATCAGTTGGTCCCGGCGCTGCCGACGATGAGCGTCCAGGCCCGGGTCGAAGATGTGGAACTGGTTTCGGCCTTTCTCCTTGGCGGCATACATGGCCTGGTCTGCGTGGCGAATCAGGCCCTCTGCATCGGTGTCGTCATCCGGATAGAGTGTAACGCCCAGGCTGGCGGTAAGGGAGATGGTCTGGTTGGCGATCTGCAGGGGCTCGCTGACACTGGAGAGAATGCGGGAATACACCGGTTCGGCGTTGTCGCTCTGCAGCAACAGCACGAACTCATCGCCGCCGATGCGGGCGATGGTGTCGCCACTGCGCAGGGCGCGGGTCAGGCGCTCGGCGGTTGCCCGCAGCGCCTGGTCGCCGATGTCATGGCCCAGCTGGTCGTTAATGGTTTTAAAGCCATCCAGGTCCAGGTAGCAGATGGACAGCACCCGCTTCTGACGGTCCGCGTGGGTGCGGGCCGAGCGAAGACGCTCTTCCAACAGTTGCCGGTTGGGCAGCCCGGTCAGCTCGTCATAGTTGGCGGCGCGGTCCAGTTCCTTAGCATGATTTTTCAGAGCAGTGATATCTGAGAACGCGGCCACATGGTAGAAACGCCCCGGCTCTTCAAGGTGAACGCGGCTGATCGACAGCAGCTCTGCATATTCTTCCCCGCTTTTCCGGCGGTTCCAGATTTCGCCTCGCCAGTGATCGGTCTTCTCAATCGACGTCCACATGGACTGGTAGTATTCGCGGGAGTGGCGACCGGAGCTGAGGATGGAAGGATTCAATCCAAGTACTTCCGGGCGACTGTATCCGGTGATACGGGAGAAAGCCGGGTTGACGTCGATAATCCGATTGAAGTGATCAGTAATGACAATGGCTTCGTGGCTCCGATCAAACACGCTGGCGGCGATGCGCAGGCCGCGTTCACTATTCTTCCGGTCGGATATATTGGTCTGAATGACTACGAAGCCGGGCTCGACACCCTCGCTTTCGCCAACAGGCATACAGTAGGTGTGTACCCAGTAGGGCGTGCCATCCGCCGAATAATTGAGAACGTCTTCCTCGAACACTTCGCCACGGAACAGGTGTTGGCGAATACGGCGGACGGTCTCGGTGTCGGTGTCCGGCCCGTAGAGGAGTTCGCCGGGGTTCTTTCCAACTATGGTGTCGAGGTGAAAGCCGGTATGACGTTCGAAAGCGGCATTCACCCATTCGATGCGACCACCAGCATCCAGAATGAGCACCAGATTGCGGGTGGCAGAGGCCACCAGTGCCAGGCGCTTGGGGTCAATATCCGGTGATGTATTGTTGGAATCAGGGGCATTCGACATGTGTCGGGTGTTCCGGGTAACGGTGGCTTGGGTGTTTCTCTCCTCCCTGTGAGAGGGTGTGTCCGTTTATTGCAATCTCACAACGGGGCACGATGCTAGCCTATCTGGCCCGTTAAGACATTGGACCAAAGCGGTGTATGGTTGACGGAAGTCAATTTTCGGAAACATTCCTTGGCGGTGTCAGGCGGCAAGGACGTATCAGCGCCAGCGGGAGTGTTTTTGCAATTTGCGTTGCAGGGTCCGCCGGTGCATGTTCAGGGCCCGGGCGGTGGCGGAAATGTTGCCATCGTGTTCGTTCAGCACGCGCTGGATGTGTTCCCATTCCATTTCTTCCACAGACGGCGGTTCGGGCCTCAGGTCCGGTGGTGCGTCCAGCGGTTCAAAGCCATT
Organism: Marinobacter excellens LAMA 842; assembly: GCF_001574445.1. Taxonomy (NCBI): domain Bacteria; kingdom Pseudomonadati; phylum Pseudomonadota; class Gammaproteobacteria; order Pseudomonadales; family Marinobacteraceae; genus Marinobacter; species Marinobacter excellens. Next base: position 40,968 of record NZ_LOCO01000005.1, on the reverse strand, counting down.
CATCAACTGGTTCACGGTAACCGGCTTGCACAGGTAGTTGGCGGCGCCGCGGCGCATGGCTTCCACCGCCGTGGCAATACTGCCGTAACCAGTCAGCACCAGTACGTCCAGATCTGGCTTCTGCTCGAGAAGTTCCGGCAACAGTTGCAGGCCACTTTCCCCGGCCAGGTTGAGATCCAGAACACACCGGTTCACCGGCCTGGCACGGATGGCCTCCAGAGCGCTGTCAGCATCGCTGGCGCAGAGTGTTTCGATGCCCTGGCGAGACAGGGATCGGGCCAGCACCTGGAGAAACGCCTGGTCATCGTCGACCAGCAGCCAGAGTTCCTGAGTCGTCATGGTTGTATCTCCCCGCCTAGGGGCTGGGAAACCGGTAAATCGATCACCATGGTGGTGCCTGTTTCACTGGCCTTGGCCCGGAGATTGCCGCCAAGCCTCTGGATCGTGGCATTGGAAAGGAACAACCCAACCCCAAGACCATGGTGGGAGTCGACAATGTCCTCACCCGGCGTGCCCTGCAGAGCCGTTTCCAGGCCGTCACCCTGGTCCTCGACAACCACCTCCACCCGACCGGATTCCGACAACTGACTTCTGACGGCGACCCAGGACGGGCTCGCTGTCAGGGCATTTGCCAGCAGGTTGAGCACCGCCTGGTCCAGAGTGGCATCCACGGCCACCGAGACGTCGGGGTGGGCGCCTGGCCATTGAATCGGCCCTGACGGCCATAACAGCGTGGCCGACTCCCTCAGCCTGGCGAGCCAGTCTTTGACCGTCAGTATTTCCAGTTGCGCTGTGCGGGCTTCAATCGCCGCCTTGGTTAGTTGCTGCAAATGCTGGCTGCACAGGTTCAACTGCTGACCCATCAGGTCGAGATCTTCCGTCAGAGCCACGGAGGCCTGGCCTTCGGTGTGGGAACGGATTTCGTCCAGTAACAGGGTCATGGTATTCAGCGGGGTACCTAGCCGGTGGGCAACGGCGGCCGAAGACAGACCGAGGGCGATGATCTGTTCATCCCGCAAACGGTTTTCCCGGAATTGCGAAAGCTGGGACTGTTGCAGTCTTAGCCTGCGGGATAGGGTGCCAACCACCAGTAGCAGAATGGCGGCGGTCAGGGCAAAGGTCACCCACATGCCCACCAGATGCAGCCTGGCCAGGTCTGCCGAGTGGTGATCATGCATAACCGGGGTGTGCCAGAGCACCAGCGCTGTATACACCGCAACGCCGGTGACGGTAAGGACAATGCTCTGGCGGCTGGGGACCAGAATGATGGCGACGGCAATGGGCAGCAGCAGCAAGGACACCAGGGGGTTGGTGTAGCCGCCGGTGAAATACAGCCACCAGCCGATCAGGAACAGATCTGTGGCCAGGGTCAGGCTGACCGGTGCGAACGTTTCGGGGGGCCTACGGCTGAACCACAGCCAGGCCAGCGTGGCCAGAACGGCATAAAGCAGGCTGAGGATCAGGGCCTCGGCCCGGTGGGCCAGTGTTACGGTGGTTTCGGCAACAGCGATCGCGACCAGTTGCGTGGCAATAATGGCCAGCCGCATACCCAGAAGATAACGGGCAGCCTGGCGAAAACCGGTTTGAGAGTGTGTGAGCCATTCCATAGACGGCATTCTAGCAGCATGCCATCGGCCATGGTGGTGAAAACGGCGTTTGTTTGCGACGGGTCAATCGGTGAAATAACAGACCAGTTGCTGGCGCACCACATCACCGGTCAGTTGCAGGTGTTGCGCCTGCAGATCATGCACCTGAACCGCACGGTTGACCGCAGATTCGGTGCTGGTGGGCGTCGGGGCCCCGGGCAGGCGTTCAGGGTGATATCGGCAATGCTGGATGTCGGGAAACAGCGCCGCGTAGGCGATGCCGGTTTCTACCAGGTCCTGGAAAAAGTGAGAACCGTAGGACAGGTCTGGCACCATCTCGCCGGCCTTTTCTGAGACCTCGACCAGGGCGGCGACCCCGGCAATGTCCGCAAAGCGAACCGGAACGCCAAGATCCGGGCTGCTGGTGCCCCAGCGGCCCGGGCCGATCAGCAGGGTGGGCACACCGGATGCGCGGACAGCTTCGCCGACACGGCGGGCAACGTCATAGCGCTGGCTGGTGGACAGCCCGGCGTAGACCGACGCGTCGACCCGGATCACCCGTTCGATGGCCAGGTTGATGTTGCCGCCCATGAAGTGGCCCTGGGTTCTGAACAGTAGCTTACGCTCAGGCAAGTCGCCGGGCAGAGCCACCGGCCCGGTCTCGCCGATGGTCGCCAGCGGGCGGCATTGCACCAGGTTGAAGGCGGGGTTGCCCTGTTGGTCCAGGTGCAGGGTGAATTCCACATCCACCGGGTGCCGGTAGCCCGCTTCCAGGGTTTGCAGCAGATGCGACAGCCGGCTGATAAACGGAGTGCGCTGCACCAAAGGGCGGAAGGTCAGCCGCCACACCGGGCCTTGCAAGCCAATCTGCTCGGCCCGGGTACTGGCCGCCCGATCCACCTCGGCCAGGTGATCCATGGGCAGATCGTTGGTGGTTTCCAGCAACTGGCTCAGGGGCCGGGTGTCGAGCTTTCCATCCTGTAGGTCCAGCAAATCCACCAGGTGCTGGGAATACCGGTAGCTTTCGTCCTGGTTGCGGAACGGCTGGCGCATGGGATGGTCCAGCGCCATCACGCAGGCGTGATCGCCTTCAATGCGGTCAACCGCCCGGGTGCCCAGGCCCATCACCAGCCGGACCATCCCCGCTTCCGGGTCCATGCTGCTGTCCCAGGCGAAGGTGTTGCGCGACACCCCTACCCCGGCGGCATCGGGCAGGTAATAGCGACCATGAAACCGCCCGTTGACCCGCTGGATCAGCAGCGCCATGGGCTCTTCCCGCTGGTCCAGGCCCCGCTGTTTGCGGTACACCAGGGCATCTTCACTCATGGATGACGCGTACACCTGGCGGATTGCGTCTTCCAGTGCCGACAGCCGTTGTTCCGGTGCCCCCTGGTTGACCAGGAACACGCTGTCGTATTTACCGGCAAAAGCATTGCCAAAGCCGTCTTCCTGCAGGCTCGACGAGCGCACCAGGATAGGGTACTGGCCGTAATGGTCCAGCAGTCGCTCCAGCTCGGCCTGTATCTCGTGGGGAAACTTGCCGGCCAGGATCGCGGCTCTGAGCGCGGGCGCCTCACTCAGGTAACCCTCCCCGGAGCGTTGCCGCATGATCGCCGGCCAGAGCCCGTTATGGACCAGGAAAGCGTAATAGGCGTCGGTGCCCAGATAACTGGAATCGTGGGGCTCCAGCTGGCTTTGCCATGGCTCGGTGGCGTCTTTTAACAGAATGTTGCGGGCAATCAGCATGCCGGTGGCCTTGCCGCCGATATAGCCGCTGCCGACCAGGCGGCTGCGAATGCCCAGCAGGTCCTCCAGCGACAGGTAACGCCGTGCCAGTTCCAGTATCCGGGAATCGCGGCTGATCATTACCTGCAGTACTTGCTCCTGCAGGTCGTCGATACAGTCGGTGTCCTGGTCGGACAAAGCCCTGCTGGCTTCCTGGAACAATCGGTCCCAATAGTCCAGCAGGGGCTGGCGGTGCAGGTGTTCAAGCTCCAGGCTGGCTTGCAGTCGGGTGGCATCACTGCTGTCGGTTATGGGTTGAAACTGTCCATCATGCTCCCGGTGCGGCAGAAACATGGTGGGCGATTGCCGCCGCCAGGCCTTGATCGGATGAATCTGCACGTCATCGCCGTGGCGATGCACATCAATCATCACCTGGGTGGTCTGGCGAATCCGGTCCAGGGTCATCCGGGAGTGTCTTTCCGGGTGCAGGGCAAACCAGGCCACGGTGTCCAGTTCAAACAGAAACGGGCACACCACCCGGAAGAAATTACCGACCATGGCATCGGTTGCCCAGGCGTTGAGCAGCTCGCTCAGGCTGTCGCAGACATAAAAGGCGCCACGGCCATGCTGTTCGATCAGGTGCCAGACTCGACTGGTAAAGCTTTCAAAGCCACCGAGGGCGTCGATGGTGATGGTTCGAACCGACGGGTGGTCCCGGATAATCGGGGCATGGTCACCAAAGCGAAGGTAGATAATCTGCCGGCCGGCGTCAGAAGCGGCGTCTACGAAGGGAAGAACAAATCGGCGATAGTCGTCCAGGTCGGAAACCCGCCAGACCACGTTATCGCCGATTCGAAGGCCATCCAGAACCTCATCCAGCCCACTCAGGCCGGTGGAAACCCGGTCATCAGGCTGGAGAGGTTCGTTGCTGATCATGGCCGGATCAGATCACACCCATGGCGTTCATCGCCTTGGCAACGCGCAGGAAGCCATTGATATTGGCGCCCAGCACGTAGTTGCCCTCGGCACCGAACTCGGCGGCGGTCTCGTAGCAGTTCTTGTGGATATCGATCATGATCTCCTCAAGGCGCTTCTGGGTGTAATCGAAGGTCCAGGAGTCGCGGCTGGCGTTCTGCTGCATTTCCAGGGCGGACGTGGCAACACCGCCGGCGTTGGCGGCCTTGCCAGGGCCATAGGCAATCTTGGCATCCTGAAACACGATAATGCCTTCAGGCGTGGTCGGCATATTGGCGCCTTCGGCCACGGCAACACAGCCGTTTTCGACCAGCATCTTGGCGTCTTTGCCGTTCAGCTCGTTCTGGGTTGCGCAGGGCAGCGCCACATCGCAAGGCACGCTCCAGATGTTGCCGTCTTCCACATACTTGGCGTCTTTGTGGTATTCAGTGTAGGCGCTGATCCGGCGACGCTCCACTTCCTTGATGCGCTTCAGGGTCTGCAGGTCGATGCCCTTCTCATGGACGATCATGCCCTGGGAATCGGAGCAGGCAATGACCTTGGCGCCCAGCTCGTGGGCTTTCTCGATGGCGTAAATGGCCACGTTGCCGGAACCGGAAACCACCACGGTTTTGCCTTCCAGCGAGTCACCACGGGCTTTCAGCATTTCGTGGGTGAAGAACACCGTGCCGTAACCGGTGGCTTCAGTACGGGCGCGGCTGCCGCCCCAGTCCAGGCCCTTGCCGGTAAACACGCCGGACTCGTAACGGTTGGTGATGCGCTTGTACTGGCCGAACAGGTAACCGATTTCACGACCACCTACGCCGATATCGCCGGCAGGTACGTCGGTGTACTCGCCCAGGTGGCGGTACAGCTCGGTCATCATGCTCTGGCAGAAACGCATGATTTCGTCGTCGGACTTGCCCTTGGGGTCAAAGTCACTGCCGCCTTTACCGCCGCCAATGGGCAGGCCGGTCAGGGCGTTCTTGAAAATCTGTTCAAAGCCCAGGAACTTGATGATGCCGAGGTACACGGACGGGTGGAAGCGCATGCCACCTTTATAGGGCCCCAGGGCGCTGTTGAATTCGACGCGGAAGGCGCGGTTGATATGAATCTCGCCGCTGTCGTCCTGCCAGGGCACACGGAAGATGATCTGGCGCTCGGGCTCACAGATACGCTGGATGATCTTCTTGTCGGCAAACTCCGGGTACTTCACCAGAACCGGCCCGAGGGTTTCCAGAACTTCGTGAACCGCCTGGTGGAATTCACTCTCACCCGGGTTGCGGTGCAGCACGTCCTGGAAAATCGGTTCGAGTTTTTCGTCGAGTTTAACTGTCATGGCAAGGCCCTCGGAATACGCGTATTGAAAACCGCAAAAATGCGGATGCCCAAAAAAAGGGCAGTGATTGCACCACATTGGCGCGTTAGTTGGCAAGTCGGTCGCGCAAAATTTATTCACCCTTTGCCTTCCGGGATACCTCCTTCGGGGTGCGGCATTGTGTCTCAAGCCAGCAATGCCCTCGCCCTTTAAAATTGCCAAAAATCATCATTCCCGCCGTTTGAAATGCGCTGTTAAAAGGAACGCCCTTCATGCTCAAGAAACGTCTGGCTCGCAGTATCAGCCTGGTGTTGGCTGGCTTTACCCTCACTCCCGCCGTTCACGCCCAGATGGAAGGAGAAGATTCGTTGCTGATACGGGTGACGGAGGGGCAATCTGCGGAGGCGGCAAGGCTTTCGGCTGCCGCGGTGCAGTCGGAGCCGGCACAGCGGTTGTCGGGCAGCGCGTCGGTGTCTCTGTCTCGAATGGGGGGGCGGGGGCTTGACCCGGTGATTCGAGGTCAGAACGAGGAACGGGTAGACGTGCTGCTGGATGGCATGCGGGTTGAAGGTGCCTGCCCAAGCCGGATGGACCCGCCCACCAGTCGATTGAGTACCTCGCTGGCACCGGTGCTGGAAGTGCGCACCAGTAATCGCACCCTGCGTTGGGGGCCGATTGCCGGGGGGCAGGTAGTGGCGACCACGGCGGCTCCGGAATTCGCGGATGACAACCTGACCACCGGGCACCTGACTCTGGGTGGTGCAGACAATGGTGATGGCAAGTTAATGAATGGCAGTGTAGCTGTTGGCAGTAAAGCCTCCTACCTGCGGATGGCCGCCGGCTATGACGAAGCCAACGATTATGAGGACGGCGACGGCAACAAGGTTCGCAGTTCCTATGAGAACACTGAGGGCCGGGTGGATGCTGCCTGGACCGCAGACAACGGCTTTTATATCAAAGGCCTGGTCAGCCGGCAGGAAGAGCGGGATGTGAAGTTCCCGGGCCGTGGCATGGATGCGCCAAAAACCGATACTGACCTCTATCGGATGGAAATCGGCGCACCGGTGGCCGAGGGTGGCTGGAGCCTGATGGCCTGGCAGGCAGACGTGGACCATGTGATGGATAACTTCAGCCTGCGGGAGTCTGCCATGAAAATGCAGACCGACTCGCAAACCCGCACCCAGGGTGCCCGTCTGGTGCTGGACCAGACCATCAACTTTACCAAAGACATCGCCATTGGTTTGGACGTGGAACGTAATGAGTGGGATGCCACCATGTACAACGGCATGAATCTGGACAACCCGGCGTCGTTGATGTGGCCGGGTGTGGAGCGGGACCGTGTTGGTGTCTTCGTGGAGGCATTTCACCGGATTCGGGTCAATACCCGCCTGGGTGCCGGTATCCGCTATGACCGGGTTGAAATGGATGCCACCCGCGCCGGAGACAGCTTCCGGATGATGCCCGGGGCGCCCATGACCATGACCCCGGCGATGCTGTATATGAGCGCCTATGGAGTCACGGACACCAAGGCCGACGATAACAATGTCAGCGGCTTTATCACCGGCGAGTGGCGTTTGTCTCCGGCCAACACTCTGGAAGCCACCGCTTCCCACAGTGTTCGTTCCCCCAGCGTGAACGAGCGCTACGTTGCCCAGAGAACGATGCGAGGCTCCTGGATTGGTAATCCGGATCTGGAAACCGAAAAGCACAACAAGCTGGAAGTGAGCCTGTCTGGCCGTGATGGCAACTGGAGCTGGCGCCCGGCGGTCTGGGTAGACCAGGTGGAAGATTATGTTTATCGATTTGATACCCGCAATCCCGATGGCACGGTGGATACCCGGTACGCCAACATAGATGCCCGGTTACTGGGTGTGGAAGGTCTGGTTGGCTGGAGCAACGGCACCTGGAGTACCAGCAGCAAACTCGCCTCCGTTCGCGGTGAGAACCGGGATGCCGACAAGGCGTTGCCTCGCATTCCGCCAGTTCAGTTTATCCAGACCCTCGGGTGGCAGCATCAGGGCCATACCATCGAAGCGGAATGGCAACTGGCGCGCCGGCAGGACCGGGTAGATCTGGAGTCCGGCCTGGACCCAAGCACCTCTCCGGGCTATGGCGTTATTAATCTCTCTGGCACCCATCCATTGATGGCGAACCTGAGCTTCACTTGGGCACTGGATAATCTGTTTGATAACACCTGGGCGTATCATGTCAGCAAGGACAACCTGGCAGACAGCGGTGTGTTCAGGGTTAATGAACCTGGTCGTACCGTACGCGCCGCGCTGACCGCGCGTTGGTGACATCGATTATGGCGGTTGCCCGCTTCTCATAGCCGGCGGGTGATCTTGTGCCCCGGGCAGACAGCCAGTCTGCCCGGGGCCTTTTTTTGAGGAGGTGGTCCGGGATTCGGAATGGCTGGACGAATGTGGCTAGAATGAAAGCGCTTTCGTTTTTAAAGTCATCGGATTATCAGGTTTGTTATGAGTCATCGACCCGGCTGGGTGTTCTACTGTTCTTTCGTGCTGCTGGTTTTGTTTGTGGTGGCCGGGGGCCTGATGCCCGCCGAGTTGTTACGCTATGCCAATGAGGCACTGGATTTCACCACCCTGCATTTTGGCTGGCTGTATCTGTTTGCCACTTCTGGATTTCTGGTGTTCTGCATTGCCGTTGCTGCCGGTAATTACGGCAAGATTCGCCTGGGTGCCGATGGTGAGGCACCGGAGTTTTCCTATCTGACCTGGCTGGGCATGATCTTTTCCGCCGGTATGGGTGTTGGCCTGGTGTTCTGGGCCGTGGCCGAGCCCATGAGCCATTTTGTGGCGCCCCCGTTTGACTCGGCTGAGCCCCGTGGCCCACAGGCCGCGAGCATGGCGATGCGGTATTCCTTGTTTCACTGGGGCTTTCACCAGTGGGCCAACTTTGCCCTGGTGGGTCTGGCCATTGCCTATGTGCGCTTCCGCCTGCAACGCCCCGGTTTGATCAGTGAAGCCTTCCGCTCCACTCTGGGTAACCGGGTGGACTCGGGTATCGGACATTCCATCAATATCCTCGCCGTTGTCTCCACCGTGTTCGGGGTGGCGACCACCCTAGGCCTGGGCGTCATCCAGATCAACAGTGGTTTGGGGGCGGTGGCCGGTACCGCGTTCGGCGTCACCCAACAACTGTTCATTCTGGCCGGCGTTGCGGTTGTGTTCCTGCTGTGTTCCCTGGCGCCACTGGAGAGCGGGATTCGCTATGTGAGTGATGCCAACATGCTGCTGGCGGCAGGGTTGCTGGTGTTCGTGTTCTTTATGGGCCCAACAGACTTCATTACCGCCGCCATGACCAATGCCATTGGTGACTATTTCGCCAACATGGTCGGCATGAGCCTGGTGATGACGCCCTACACCGGCGATGACTGGGTGGAGCGATGGACCATCTTCTACTGGGCCTGGGGGCTGTCCTGGGCACCCTTTGTCGGTAGTTTTATTGCCCGGATCTCCCGGGGCCGAACCATCCGGGAGTTCGTGTTCGGGGTGATTGGCATGCCGGTGTTGCTCAGTATTGTCTGGTTCTCCACCTTTGGCGGCTCCGCGTTGTATTTCGAACTGTTTGAGGGGGCCGCCCTGGGTGACGCCGTGCTGGCGGAGATGAGCTCGGCCCTGTTCGCCACCCTGAACTACCTGCCGGGCACTACCATTATTGGCGGCCTGATGCTGGTGCTGATCGTGCTGTTCGTTATTACTTCCGCCAACTCGGCTACCTTTGTGCTGGGTATGTTTACCAGTAAAGGGGTTCTGAACCCGAAACGCTGGTCCCGCTTGACCTGGGGCATAGTGCAGGTGTCGGTGGCCGGGGTACTGTTGCTCAGTGGCGGACTGGAAGCGCTCCAGACCATTTCAATACTGGCTGCCTTCCCGTTCATGGTGTTGATGATTTTTATGGCTGTTGCCCTGTTGAAATCACTGCGAAACGAGCAGCGGCAGATCGAGTTGCACGAGGCCATGACCAGAGAGCGCTTGCTGCGCCTGCTGGCAGAAAACGATCACCTTGGTGATGAGCGGGCTGGCTCTGAACCCGGGTTGAAGCCCGAGGAGCCCGGGAAAAACGAATGATCATCCGTTGAATGGTACCGGATGGATTTTCTGATGTTGGCTGACTGTCGGTTGTGGCTGTGAATATTTGTCGCACCCTGTTAACAATCCGAATACGGTAACGGGTTGTATAGTAACTTTGCGCGAAAGCGCGACTCAACCATCCTGAGCGTAGACACTACCCATGTACAAACGTTTTGTTCCTCTCCTGATTCTGGCCGCGGGTATTGCGGGCTTCATTGTGCTCAAGGCAACGCGCCCCGAGCCTGCCCAAGTGGCCGCCACCGAACGTAGCTGGCGGGTAGAGGTTCAGGTCGTGGCTCCTGCCACCGGAGTGCCTGTGTTGCCGTTGTACGGTGAAGTGGTGGCGCCTGACCAGCAAACGGTGGCTGCCACCATGGCTGGCCGCATTGCCGAGCGCCCGGCAGCGGAGGGTGCCCGGGTGAACCGTGGTGACCTTTTGTTGGCCCTGGACGAAGCAGACATTGAGCCGGCTCTTGCCCAGGCGCGGGCTCAGGTTCAGGATTTGCAGGCCCAGATCCGCTCGGAGCAGGTTCGCCATCGGAACGACCAGCGGGCTTTAGAAAGTGAACAGGCCATCGCCGACAACGCCCGCCGTCAGTTTGAACGGATTGAAGCCCTGGTGGGTCGGAACCTGGCTTCCCGGGAGAACCTGGAAGCGGCAACCGACGCCCTGGCCCGGGCGGAACTGACCGTCAGTACCCGGGAGCGGGCCATCGATGAACACCCGGCCCGGTTGCAAAGCTTGCAGGCCAGATTACTGCAAGCCACCGCTAACCTGACGGCCACAGAACGGGACGGTGACAGGGCCCGCGTCGTCGCGCCCTTTGATGGTGTGGTTACCAACGTGCAGGTGGCTGTGGGTGATCAGGTATCCCGCAATCAGTCGCTGTTGTCGATTTATCCGCTGGCCGGGCTCGAAGTGCGCGCCAGGGTGCCGGAAGTCTTCCAGCGGGAATTGATCGGGGCGCTGGAGCGGGGTGACACCCTCAACGCCTACAGCCGCAACCGGGAGCATCGGTTCACGTTAACCCGCTTTGCCGGGATTGCTGACCCCGCAGGCACCGAAGCGGTGTTGACGCTCGACGGGGCGCCGGCGGGCTTGAGGCCGGGTGCGCTGCTGCCGCTGACCCTTGAGCGACCCGCCCGGGAACAGGCGGTGGAAGTGCCATTCAGTGCCCTGTACGGCGCCGATAGCATCTATCTGATGACCGACGATCAGCGCATGCAGCGGGTGCAGGTGGAGCGCATCGGCGAGGCGATAGCCAGTAACGGCGAGCGTCGTTTGCTGATCGCCGGCGAGCAGCTTACGCCAGGCGCCCGCCTGATCATTACCCACCTCCCCAATGCCATGACCGGCCTGAAAGTTGAAGTGGCCGGTGACAACGGGGAGTCGTCAGAGTGAGGCGCAGGAAAGGCATTATCGGTTTCTTCGTCCACCACCGGGTAGCCGGCAATCTGGTTATGCTGGTGATGATTCTTGGTGGTGTGCTGGCCCTGAGCCGGATGAACATCCAGTTCTTTCCTACCTTTGCGTTGGATGTGGTCAGTGTGCGGGTGGTCTGGAGCGGTGCGTCTGCCGAGGACGTCGAACGGGGGATCACGGACCCTCTGGAGCAACGGCTCCGAAGTGTCGATGGCCTGAAGAAAATGACGTCTACCTCCGCTCAGGGCATCTCTTCCATCACCCTGGAATTCCATGAGGGCACCGATCCGATTCAGGCGGTGGACGACGTGCGCCAGCAGGTGGACGAGTTCAATAACCTGCCGGCTGACGCTGAAGAACCGCAGGTAGCCCGCATCGAACGTTATGAGCCGGTAGCCCGCCTGTTGATCTATGGCGACGTGGACCGCAGTGAACTGCGCAATCTGGTTTACCGGTTTGAAGACGAGCTGTTGGACCGGGGCATTGACCGCATCGCTATCCGTGGTTTACCGGAGCAGCAGATCAGTATCGATGTGCCGGCGGAACGGCTGGAAACCCTCGGTCTCTCGCTTGAACAGATTGCCGACCGGGTAGCCTCCCTGTCACGGGATTTGCCAGCGGGTATGATGGCGCAGCAGGACGCTACCCGGGAACTTCGCTCCATCGAGCAACGGCGCAGCCCGCAGGCCTTTGAAACCGTTCCGGTGCTCAGTGGTGACCGGGTGCGGATGCAGCTGGGCGATATCGCTATCATCCGCCAGGAAGCCCGTGACAACCAGACGGTGATGGAGAACCATGGCGTGCCTGCGGTGGAACTACAGCTGCAGCGCTCGGAAAACGGCAACTCTCTGGCCGCCGCCAAGGTGCTGGAAATTTGGCTGGAAGACACCCGGCCGGTGCTGCCGGATTCCATCAAAATGGAAGTGTATGACGAAACCTGGCAGCTGTTGCAGGATCGTATCTCCCTGTTGGTCAACAACGGCCTGGGTGGTCTGGTGCTGGTGGTGGGGTTGCTGTACCTGTTCCTGCCGGGGCGCGTGGCCATGTGGGTGGCGATCGGAATTCCCACCGCCTTTCTGGCCGCGCTGGCGGTGCTCTGGCTGATTGGTGGCTCCATCAACATGATTTCCCTGTTTGCCCTGATCATGGCGCTGGGGGTGATTGTGGATGACGCCATCGTGGTGGGTGAGGATGCCGATGCCCATGCGCGGATGGGCGAGGAATCCATTTATGCCTCCGAGGGTGCCGCCAAGCGCATGGTTTGGCCGGTGCTGGCATCGTCTCTGACCACGGTAGCGGCGTTTATGCCGTTGCTGGTGGTGGGGGGCGTGATTGGCAACATCCTGGGCGACATCCCCTTGGTGATGATCTGTGTCCTGATTGCCTCGCTGGTGGAGTGCTTCATTGTGCTGCCGGCGCACTTGCGCCACGCCTTCAAGCGTAAAACTGAAAAGGCGGGCCAGCCGGCGCCTGCAAAGCGTCAGCCAAACCCGGTCACTCGGCTTCGCAATGGCTTTGAGCGGCGGTTTGATGCTTTTCGCGATGGCCCGTTCCGGCGATTTTCTCGCTACAGCCTGAAGCATCGCGGCGTGACGGTGGCCAGCGCTCTGGCCCTGGCAATCCTCACCGTCGGTCTGCTGGCTGGCGGTCGTCTGGGCTTCAATTTTTTCCCGACACCGGAGCCCTCGGTGTTCTATGCCAACGCCAGTTTTGTCGCCGGTACCGATAAACGCGAGGTGGCGGATTTCATGCGCGAGATGCAGCGCACGCTGAATGAAACAGAGCAGGCGCTGGGTGGCAACCTGATTCTTCATGCGGTCACCACCTACGGTGCCACCCAGGGAGCCGAGGGCAGTTCCCGCAACGACGATGAGTTGGGCTCGATGCTGGTGGAACTGGTGCCGTCGGATCGGCGCGACGTCCGCAACCCGGAGTTCATTGAGCAATGGCGCAAGCGCCTTCCGTTACCCGCAGGGCTGGATTCGCTCAACATCAGTGAGCGCCAGTCCGGACCGCCGGGGCGGGATGTGAACATTCGCCTGACCGGCGACAGCGCCGATAACCTCAAACGCGCGGCCGACGAAGTGGCCCAGGCTCTCAGTACCCTGCCGGGCGTGCTGGATGTGGAAGACGACATGCCCTGGGGCCGGGAGCAGTTGATCTATCAGGTTAGCCCCTATGGTGAAGCCCTGGGCCTGACCACCGTGGATCTCGGGCGTCAGCTGCGGGCAGCCTTTGATGGCCGGATTGCCCAGATCTATCAGGACGGCCGTGACGAGATCGAAGTGCGGGTGCAGCTACCCCGCGATCAACGGGAGCGGTATTCCACCCTCGAGCAAATGACGGTGCGTATTCCGGATGGCCGATTCGTGCCGTTGACCCAGGTAATGAACCTGGACCACCGCCAGGGTTTCCAGGCCCTGCGCCATGCCGACGGCAAACTGGCGGTGGAGGTGACCTCGGCCCTGAATACCCGGGTGGCCACCACCGATCAGGTACTGGAAAGCCTGCAGGCCGGCGCCCTGCCGGATATCGCCAGTCGGTACGGTGTGCGTTACAGCTTTGAGGGGCGGTCTGCCGATCAGCGGGAGACCATGGATGACATGAAAACCGGGTTAATGATCGGGTTGGCGCTGATGTACGTGGTGCTGGCCTGGGTGTTTGCCTCCTGGAGTCTGCCGCTGATCGTAATGGCGATCATTCCCTTTGCCCTGGTGGGTGCCTTGTTGGGGCATTGGCTGATGGGGTTGCAGCTCACCATTCTGTCGTTGTTCGGGCTGTTTGGCTTGTCCGGTATTGTGGTCAACAACGCGATTATTCTGGTGTCGTTCTATAACCAGCAGCGCCAGAAAGGACTGGGTATTACCGATGCCCTCAATGAGGCGGCCGTGCAGCGGGTTCGAGCGGTACTGTTGACCTCCCTCACCACCATTGGTGGCTTGCTGCCGCTGTTGTTTGAAACCTCCCTGCAGGCGCAGTTCCTGATTCCCATGGCGACGTCCATCGCCTTTGGCCTGGGCCTGTCCACTTTCCTGGTGTTGCTGGTGATACCGGCACTGTTGTCGTGGCTGGAGCAGTTCCGGGAATGGCGTGCGCAGCGCCATGGCGAAACGCCGGAACCCCTGCAGGGTTGAACGTTGGGGGGCGAATTGGCCAACGGGGAGAACGTTAAGGTGCACAGTGCAGTAAACGTCAGCGGTTTACGTAAAACCTTCGGCCAGGGCGATTCGGCCGTTGCCGTGTTGTCTGACCTGGGCTTTGATCTGCCTGCCGGCAGTTCGTTGGCCCTGATGGGGCGTTCCGGCTCTGGCAAGTCCACCTTGCTGAATATTCTGTGTGGGCTAGAGCAAGTGGATGCCGGCACCGTGACATTGTTTGGCGAGTGCGGCCGGACCGCAGACTGGCCACGCCTGCGCCGCGAGCGAATCGGTGTGGTGTTTCAGGAAGCCAACCTGATGCCCACCTTGTCGCTGCTGGATAACGTGCGCTTTCGCGCTTCGCTGGCCGGCCAGCCGGAAACCCGTTGCCAACATTGGCTGGAGGTGCTTGATATCGGGGAGCTCGGCCACCGGTTTCCGGACCAGGTGTCTGGCGGCCAGCGCCAGCGGGCCGCGCTGGCCATGGTCTTCGCCATGGCGCCGGATCTGATTCTGGCAGACGAACCCACCGGCAGCCTGGATCGCAACACGGCCAACGAGGTGGCTGATGAGCTGTTCAGGCTCCAGGGCGATACCGGTTGCAGCCTGATTCTCGCTACCCACGACCCGGAGCTGGCTGCCCGCTGCCAGCAGACGCTGGACCTTGGCCATCGGTCCGGGGGCTGAGCGCCCATGACGGTGTTTACCGCCCTATTCAGCCACTATCGCCGGCACCCCTGGCAGGGCGCCGCGCTGGCCCTTCTGATGCTGCTGGCCACCGCCTTGTGGACCGGTATTCACCACCTCACCAGCCAGGCCCGCGACAGCCTCGGCCAGAGTGAACGGCTGGTGGAGGTGCGTGAACAAGTGCAGCGAGTTGATGGCGCAGCGCTCACGGTGGAGGATTTTGTCTTGCTTCGCCGCCAGGGCCTGTGCGTGATGCCTTGGCTGGAAGTCTTGCCGGAGGGGCAGTCCCGCCGGGTGATTGGCGTCGACCCTTTGGCAGCCCTGTGTTTTCAGGGCCAGGCTGATGTCGCCAGCTTCGATGGCCAGCCACTGGTCGGCCAGCCGTTTCTGGATATCGCCGACGCAGCTTCTCTAACGGCCGCCGAACAGCAGCTGTTCCTGATCCTGGCCGCGGGCGAGGGTCCTTTGCCCTCGGCCTATCGCGTGGCCCCTTTCGCTTTGTCACCGGATACCGGTCAGCTGGGCGACAGTTTCCTGCTGAACCTGGATGCCTTGAGTGTGCTGGTGTTGCTGATTACCGGGTTGCTCCTGCGCAGTGTCTATCTGTTGTCGTTGTCCCAGCGCCGGGACAGTTTCGCGCTCCTGGCCCGCTTTGGGGTGTCTGGCCGGCGGGTGCGCGGGCATCTGCTATTGGAGCTTCTGTGTCTTGCCGCTCTCACCCTGATTCCCGGTATCTGGCTGGGCCAGGCGCTGGCATCGGTACTGGAAGGTGGCTTCACCAATGTCATGGAAGGACTGTTTGATAGCCGTCAGTTAGCGACCGGCGGCAATCACTGGCGGGTGCCCGCATTGGTGATGACCGTGCTGCTGCTCGCCGTGGCCATGGTGGATTGGCTGATGCCGATGGTTGCCCGCGTCACGCCGGGCAGCCGCCTGCGGCCCGCAGCGGCCACATTGTTGGTGTCGGTTGGCCTGGCTGGTGTGTGGCTGGCTAATGCCTTGTGGCTGCTGTTTGTGGCACTGGCACTGGTGTTAGCCGGTATCGGGTGGTTAATGCCCCGGGGTCTGTCCTTGATCTCTGGTGCAGGTGTGCGTGCCAGCGCGCAACCGGGTTGGCGCTGGTGGTGGGCCGAGTTTGGCGTGTTGTGCCGGCGCCTGGCGTTGCCCCTGGTGGCGTTACAGTTCTCCCTGGCCATGGTGTTGGCCGTGCAGGCTTTGGTGATTACCTTTGAAGATACCTTTGATCGCTGGCTGAGCCAGCGATTGTCGGCGGATGTCTACGTGCAGGTGCCCGAGGGCGCGGACAGCGCACTGGCTGCCAACTGGCTGACGGAGCATCTCCCAAGCGCATACGAAGGGCTTTGGCACCATGTCCAGCGTGGCTTGGGCCGCTTCCGGCATGGGCAAGCCTGGCAGGATGTGGATATCTTTGCCGTGGCACCGGTTGGCCCATTGATGACCGGCTGGGGCCTGCTTGAGCAGACATCACAGCCCTGGCAGACACTGGCGTCTGGTGCCGGTGTGATGGTTAACGAGCAGCTCGCCTACCGCCTGGACTTGTCCGTGGGCGAAGAGCTGGAGCTGGTGCTGGCGGAGCAGGCCCTTAACTTGCCGGTGCTGGGTATCTACCCGGATTACGGCCGGCCTGCGGGGGAAGTGCTGATTGCAGGGCAAATTCTACCGGCGGACTTTGAGGTGACCTTCGAGAGCTTCTCGATCTCCCCGGCCAGTGTCCCTATTGAAACCATCACTGACGCGTTGCGGGCACTCTGGGCCGAGCCGGCATTGACCATCCGGGACAATCGTGCCATTCAGGACCTGGCCAACCGGGTGTTCGAGCAGACCTTTATGCTGACCCGTGCCATGACGGTGCTGACCCTGGCCCTGGCGGCGGTTGCCCTGTTACTGATGGGCTGGGTATTTCTGTCCACCCGCCTGTGGTACTTCCGGCTGCTGGAAGTCTGGGGTATGACTAAAGCAGAAATCTTCCGGAAACTCCTGCTGTTGGCGCTGGCAGTGACCCTGAGTGCAGCGGCGCTGGCTTTACCGCTGGGTGTTGGCCTGACCTGGGTGCTGGTGCAGCGCATCAACCCCCTGGCCTTCGGCTGGTCACTGCCGATGGCTGTCTATCCGGTTTTCTGGTTGGAATTGCTGGCCCTGGCGTTGCTCATCGGCGGCTGTATTGCCTTGCTGATGCGCCGGCAGTTGGGGCGCCCTGCGGTTCGCCCATCGGTGGCCGGTAGCGTGACGGGAGAAGAGCGATGAGGCTTCGTTGGCTGACCATGATGCTTGTCTACGGGCTGCTTGCAGGCTGCAGCGAGCCGGGCACAGACGCGGGTTTTGCCGGCCTGGGCGGAACGGCCGGCACCGACGGCGGATTCGAGCAGCCGGGACCGGGCACGGAACTGGTATTCCCCCGGGACTTCGGCCCTCATACGGCCCATCGCATCGAATGGTGGTACCTCACCGCGAATTTGGAAACGGACGCTGGCGAACCGCTGGGCTTGCAATGGACCCAGTTCCGCCAGGCCATCGAGCCCCGGGATTATGAATCCCCGTCACCGGAGCCCTCGGCCTGGCCATTGCAGGCGGCCTGGATGGCCCATGCCGCCGTCAGCTACCGGGAGCAGCATTGGTTCGGTGAACGCCTGGCCCGGGGTGATCTGGGCCAGGCGGGTGCCACCGCGGAGCCCTTCCAGGTCTGGCTCGACCACTGGCAACTGAGCACGGGCGAGTCCCCGAACCAGTGGCAGGTACAGGTCAGTCATGGGCAGCCCGATACGGAGAACTACTGGGCGTTTGACCTTGAACTGACCGTGCGGGGGGCGCCGGTGGCCCACGGGGTTGACGGGTTTAGTGCCAAGTCGGCCAGCGGTGAAGGGTCCATGTATTTCAGCCTGGTGGACATCGAGGTGACCGGACAGGTGAGGTTAGGGCGTGAAACGCTGCCGGTAAGGGGCAAGGCCTGGTTCGACCGGGAGTGGAGTAGCCAGTTTCTGAAAGCGGGCCAGCAGGGCTGGGACTGGTTTGCCCTGCACCTGGACTCCGGCGACAAACTGATGGCATTCCAGCTTCGGGAGCAGCAAGATCATTTCCGCTCTGGCACCTGGATACCGGCGGGTGGTGAGCCGATTGCCCTGGCTCCGGGCCAGTTGCAGTTGGAACCGGGCACCGGCGCGGAGCCTGTGCCCACCCGGTGGCGCTTGGCGGTGCCGGACCATGATATTGATCTGACGCTGTCGGCTCCACCAGGTAACTACACCAACGATGGTTTGTATCCCTACTGGGAAAGCCCGGTAACGGTGACTGGCAGTCACACAGGGGCAGGGTATATGGAGCTTACGGGCTACTCCGAGCCGTAGCGCTTTACCAGACCAGGTCGCCGGATGGTGAAGCCTGCTCAGACCGCAGATCAATAATTGCTTCCTGGCTTTGCTGCTCGGCTTCAATCAGCTCCCGCAGCCGGATTTCCTGTTCTTCCAGGGGGCCGGACAGATCAATGATGATTTCCACGCGCCGGTTCTTGGCCCGGTTGTCTGCGGTGGTGTTTGCGACCCGGGGGCGGGTATCGGCCAGGCCGGTTACTCGCAGGCGCTCGGGCGACACCTGATCCCGCGCCAGCAGCACATTCGCCACGGCGGCTGCCCGGGCCGCTGACAGGTCCCAGTTGCTGAAGAATCTTTCCGTGCGGATCGGGATGTTGTCGGTGTGGCCTTCCACCGCCAGATCGCCGGGCATGTCGGCCAGTACCTCTGCCATGTCAAGCAGCAAGCCCTCGAATTCCCAGGTCAGCTGAGCAGACCCGGACGGGAACGAGCCCTTCTCTTCGACCCGGATTACAATTCGGCGCTGGTCTTCCGAGACATTAATGCGCCCGTCCATAATCGCCGGCTCCAGCACTTCCAGGATCTCTGCCAGGTTGGCATCCATCTGTTCCTGAATGGCGTCCTGCACCGCCTGCTCGGTGGGGTCGTTAAGTGTCTGCAGTTGCGGCTGCTGATCGGTGGTGGTCTGGCGTATTTCATTGACCACGGTCGGCTCCGGCGGTGCCGGTGAGAACTTGTCGAAGATCGGGCTGGTGCCCATGGGGATTTCGAGGGCCGGAATTTCGCGCTGAACACCGAAGGCTTTGGACAGTTCACCGGCAATCTGCTTGAACTTCTGGGCGTCGATTTCGGAGAACGACAGCAGTAACACGAAGAAGCACATCAGCAACGACATCAGGTCGGCAAAGGTGACCACCCAGGCCGGTATCGCGCGCTTTTCCTCTTCCGGTAACTCGTCCATGGTCAGTCGCTTGCCGTCTCCGCTTCACCGTTCTTTGCGCGTTCTTTCGGGGGCAGGTAAGAAGACAGCATCTGTTCAATGATTCGGGGGTTGGTGCCTTCCTGTATGGCCACCAGCGCATCAATGTAGAGGGACTGCATACGGGCTTCTTCGGTCATTCGCAGCGACAGTTTGTCGGCGATGGGCGTGGCAATCATGGTGGCGATCATGGCGCCGTAAAGCGTGGTGAGGAGCGCCACCGCCATGGCCGGGCCGATGGATTTCGGGTCTTCCATGTTCGACAGCATCTGCACCAGGCCGATCAAGGTACCGATCATACCCATGGCCGGCGCCACATCAGCCAGGGCGTTGAACACCTTGGCCCCGGAACGGTTGTGGTCCAGGGTCATCAACCGCTCTTTGTTAAGCAGTTGCTTGATGGTGTTGGCGTCCTGGCCATCCACCAGCATCTGAATGCCCTGGGCCAGAAACGGCGAGCTGACGTCCCGGCCCTCAAGCCCCAGAACACCCTGTTTGCGGGCAATCTGGGCGACTTCAACCAGCTCGTCTATGCTGGCCTGGGTTTCCGGTAGCTTGAACTTGAACGCCCGGGCAGCCACCTTGAAGGCATCAAGAAACTGGAAAAAGCTGAATTTGGCTAGAACCACCAGCAGGCTGCCGCCCACTACAATCAGTAGTGACGCCGGGTTTAAAAATACCTCGGGAGACACGCCCAGTATCACCGCCGATGCGATAAGCATGATGGCGCCGACCAGGCCGATCAGGGTGGCAAAATCCACGGTTACTCCGTTAACTGCTGGGGGTTGAAGTCAGGGGGCGAGAGAATACCCTTTGATTATTCCTTAATCAATTGTCACCGTGGTGACATCGTCGGATTCCCGGTGTTCTTTCCAGGCGGCGTAGCGATGCAGGTCTGATTCCACCAGTTTCAGGCACAGTGCCACTACGCCGGCGTCGTCCAGAAAGCCGATGCCGAAAATGATGTCCGGAATCAGATCGATGGGGTTCAGCACATACAACAGCGCGCCGGCGATGGCGGCAATGCTTTTCCAGGGAATGGCCCGGTAATCGCCCCGCCAGTAATCCCGTATCAGGGAAAACATCAGCCGCACGTCGGTGGCGAACCGTTGCAGCCGGCCACTGCCCCGAACCTTTTCCTCAATGGCTTTCTGCCGTTCCAGCAGCGGCTTCAGGTCTTCCTTGGCGACCTTATCTGCTTCCTGTTTCAGTTGCGTTGCTGCTGCTCTTTCAGAGAACAATGCCATAGCTGTGCTCAATGGTTATCCGATGACTGTAACGGTAACGAAAGTCGTCCATGTCGTCATCTGTGTTTGTACTGGGTCGGGCAGTAAGCCCGCAAAACACCCTCCGGCCTCAACCGGGCATGCTTTGTGTTACGCCCGCTGACACGCTTGCGCCAAAGCCGGAAGCTGCCTGCTTTCAGCTCCCGACGCATTAGCCTGATGACTTCTTTCTCCGGCAGCCCAAAGCAGGCTTCGATGGCCTCAAAGGGTGTGCGGTCTTCCCAGGCCATTTCGATAACCCGAGACACGTCTTCAGGTGTCAGTGTGGAGCTCATCGCAGCACCTCAGCCCACAAAGATCCGTTTGGCCAGGCCTGCGCCTTTCAGACCTCGGATCGCCAGGGTGGTCACCAGCCCGCCAATCATCGCGCCCACCACACCGCAGGTGAGTATGTCCTGCCCGGTCAGGTACAGGCCGGGGATGTCGGTTTTCGGCCGCAGCCAGCGTTGTTCAAAGCGTTCCGGTGTGTGGTCCAGGCCATAGAGTTCGCCTTGCTCGTAACGGCAGAACCAGGCAGTCGACAGCGGTGTGGAGGTTTCCACATAGTCCACCTTGCCCCGGAGCTGGGGCAGCTTCTCATACATCACCTCCAGCAACTGGTCGGTGATCCGGGCTTTCACTGTCTCGTAATCATCACCTCGTTTGCCCCAGGTGGAGCCCTGCCAGGGCTCGAACATCTCCCAGGTGGTGGGCGCCACAATCTCGATGGTGGACGTGCCCGGCCAGCGATTCTGGTAATCCGGGTCTTTGGCCGCAGGGAAGGAGATGTAGACAACCGGGAATGGGGTGCTTTCCGGGGCTTCCAGAAACGCCTCCACATTGCCATCGTGATCAGCACTGGGGTAGATCCAGAAATTGGTGCGGGGCAGGCCCAGCTCGTCGGGGGTACCCTTCAGGCCAATATAGAGGCCAATGTGTGGCATGGAAGGTTTGATGTGCTCCCGGTTGCGGGCATAGCCAATCCGCTCCGCCTCGGATGCCGGTAACAGCCGTTCGAAGGTATTGATCACCCCCGCATTGCTGATCACCAGTGGGGCGCGGATGTCGTGGCCGTCGGCCATACGCACGCCAACGGCCTTGCCCTTCTCGATCAGGATTTCCTTCACGTCGGCGTAGGTGAGCACATCGCCACCGCCGGCCTGAATCACCGGGATGATGGTTTTGGCAATTTCCGAGGCGCCGCCCACCGGGTAGAAGCCACCATACAGGTAATGCTTGGCAATCAGCGCGTGCACCATAAAGCTGGAATGTTTGGGCGTCACGCCGCAATCGCCCCACTGGCCGGTGATGGCGCCAATCAGCTCCTGGTTGTCGGTCAGGTCGCTTAATACCTCGTAGGTGGTCCGGTTAAAGCAGTCCGGGAGGACGGTTTTCAGGCCCCGGGAAACCAGCGGGCCGGCCAGGGCCGGGGACAGTTTGGACAGGGTGTACCACTGCATGCCGTCGGCAACTTTTCCGAGCAGGGCCAGGTAGCGATCGATGGCTTCGCTTTCGTTCGGGAACGAGGCCAACAGGGAATGCCGCAGGCCCGCCTTGCCGGCCCGAAGGTTGACGACCTTGTCGCCCAGGAAGAAACGGTCGTAGTTCTCGTCCATGGGCGCCCATTCGAGCTTGCCATCGGTGATGTAATCGAACAGCCGGCGGCCAAGAGTATGGCGGGCGCCCATGTCACCAATGTAGTGCACACCCACGTCCCATTCATAGCCGTTGCGGGCATAGCTGTGGGTGTAGCCGCCAGCGGTGTAATGCTGTTCCAGAACCAGCACCTTGTAGCCGGCCTTGGACAGGCAGGCGGCGGTGGTCAGGCCGCCAATACCAGAGCCGATCACCAGGGCGTCATAAGGGCCTTTCAAACGGCTGGCCCGATAGCGGGTGCCGATACGGATGGAGCTGGGTGTCAGTGTTTTTGAGGTTGTTTTCTTTACCACCACGATTTTCCCCACATGTGCGGATTGGCCCAGTTATCGGGATTGTTCCAGGCCCGTTTATGGTTGTAAGTATCCAGATTGTAGGTGTAAAGCGTGAGTGCGCCGTTCTCGGTTTCCAGCTCTGCGTGGCGCTGGAAACCCAAAGCGATGAAATCGGTAAAGCCCCAATCGGAGGACTGGGGCATAACGACGGCAATCTGGTGGGCGCCGTAGTTCCTCAGCTGGCCCAGTAACAGGGCGCCTTCTTCATAGGGAAGGTGCTCAAGGGTGTCGGTGATCAGGGCCAGATCCGGTGTCTGGGCCGGTGGCAGGTGGGCGTTTGGGTCTTTGGTGTCCAGAGTCAGTAACTGGCACCCTGCCTGCTGCTTCCAGACTGCTGCAACGTCGTTGGCGGTGCTTCCGCAAGAAAGCAGGGTTTGGGGTTGGCTGGTGTCGATGATTCGTGCCAGAACCTTGGCCGGGCTGTCCGCTGATGTGCTCATAGAATGGGCCAGTCTGCTGCGTCCACGGTATGCAGGCCCACCGGTTGTGAAGACCTGCCCTGCCATCGCTCAACGAAGGCTCCATCAGGATCGTATTGTTGCGCCTGCTTGTCCAGATTGAATTGCCGCAAGCCTCGCGGGTCTGCGCCCACGCCGGCCAGGTACTGCCAGTTGCCGTAGTTGCTGGCGACATCGTAATCCACCAACTGCTGCTCAAACCAGGCTGCGCCGTAGCGCCAGTCCAGCTCCAGTTCATGCACGAAGCAACTGGCGACCAATTGCCTGGCCCGGTTGCTCATGTAGCCGGTTTCGCGCAGTTGGTTCATGGCGGCGTTGACGATGGGATACTGGGTGTTTCCTTCACACCAGGCCTTAAAACGATGGCCATAGAAGGTCACCTGCCGATGCTTGCGTTGCACACCATCCCGGCGGAACAGGTGGCTGCCGTGTTTGAGCGCGTACCAGTAGAAGTATTCGCGCCAGAGCAGTTCGAACCAGAGCCAGTAGGTGGAATCGTTACGGGTGTGCTGGCGTTCGTAATCTTCGATGGTGGCAGCCACCTCCCGCGCCGACAGGCTGCCATTGGCCAGCCAGGGGGAAAACTTGGAGGACGATTCCCAGTCATCCAGGGCGTTGCGGGTTTCCTTGTAGGTGGCAATGCCGTGGTTGCCAAAACAATACTCTTGCAGGCGCGCGAGCCCTGCAGTCTCTCCGCCCGTAAACGTCAGCGCCGGTGAGGGCTCCGGGATGGGCGGGCATTCGCCCCGGTTGTCTTCCGGGAACCCGGGCGGCGGTGGCAGGGCGGTCAGCGTGCGAATACGCAGAAGATCGGGGCCCCGGTCGCCCTGCTTCTCGATCTGCTTGCGGAACTGGGAAAAGGTTCCGGGCAGCTCGCTGACAGGCATAGGCAGCGAGCCTTCCGTATACAGGCTCAGTGTTTCGAACTCCTGAAACAGAGTGTTTGGCAGCTTCTGTTGAAGCGTCTGCCACTGTTGCGCTTCGATGGTGCCGGGCTGGCGTGAGCGAATAACGCGATCAACGGAATGCTGGTGAACCAGCCCGGGGAGTGCCTGCTCCGGTTCTCCGAAGGCAATGTGCAGGCGCTGCCCCAGGGCCCGCAGGCTGCGCTCCAGGTCGGTCAGGCTTTGCCACAGAAACCGCCATCGATGCTCACCCATCGCCCGGCACTGGAATGGCCCGTTGGCAAACCACCGGGGATCCACCACGTACACGCACAGCAACATGTCAGAGCGGGCTGCCGCCAATAGTGCAGCGTTGTCGTGCATTCGCAGGTCGCGGGTAAACCAGTAAAGCGTTTTCAAAGTATTACACCCTCAGGATATTCCCCTGTTCATACGTCAGTAATTGCCCGGAGGATTGGCATCTGTTTCAGGCCCTGAGGGCACTGACGTGCTAAAGTCCAAGGTTAATGCTGGCAGGCAATTCGACTCAACCGGATACCAGGAGATTGAAAGTGATTAAATCCCGCGCGGCTGTAGCGTTTGAGGCTAACAAGCCACTGGAAATTGTGGAAGTGGATGTGGCGCCGCCTCAAGAGGGCGAAGTGCTGGTGAAGATTGTCGCCACCGGTGTGTGCCATACCGATGCCTACACTCTGTCTGGTGCCGACCCGGAGGGCCTGTTCCCGACGATTCTGGGCCATGAAGGTGGGGGCATTGTGGAAGCGGTTGGCCCGGGCGTGAAAGACCTGAAGGTAGGTGACCATGTCATCCCTCTGTACACCGCTGAGTGTGGCGAGTGTAAGTTCTGTACCTCTGGCAAGACCAACCTGTGCGGTGCGGTGCGGGCGACCCAGGGCAAAGGCGTGATGCCGGATGGTACTTCCCGTTTCTCGTACAAGGGCCAGCCGCTGTACCACTACATGGGCTGCTCTACCTTCTCCGAATACACCGTGCTACCGGAAATTTCCCTGGCCAAGATTCCCAAAGAAGCACCGTTGGAAAAGGTGTGCCTGCTGGGTTGTGGCGTCACCACCGGTATCGGTGCGGTGATGAACACCGCAAAGGTGGAAGAGGGTGCCACTGTGGCCATCTTCGGCCTGGGGGGTATTGGCCTGGCAGCGATCATCGGCGCCACCATGGCCAAGGCCAGCCGAATCATCGCCATCGACATCAACCCGGGCAAGTTTGATATCGCCAGGCAGTTGGGTGCCACCGACGTGGTCAACCCCAACGACTACGACAAGCCGATTCAGGAAGTCATTGTCGAGATGACCGACGGCGGCGTGGACTATTCCTTTGAATGCATCGGTAACGTCAAGGTGATGCGTGCAGCCCTGGAATGCTGCCACAAGGGCTGGGGTGAATCCATCATCATAGGCGTGGCCGGTGCCGGCGAAGAAATCAGCACCCGCCCGTTCCAGCTGGTGACCGGTCGGGTCTGGAAAGGCTCAGCGTTTGGTGGCGTAAAAGGCCGTACCGAGCTGCCGTCTTATGTCGAAAAAGCCAAAACCGGTGAGATTCCGCTGGATGTGTTCATCACCCATGAAATGCCGCTGGAAGACATCAACAAGGCGTTTGATCTGATGCACGAAGGCAAGAGCATTCGTACGGTGATTCACTTCTGATCAGGGGGGTACTCAGGTCAGAATGTCAAAGGGGAGGCCGCCGGCCTCCCCTTTTTTACAGTCATAGACTTAGCCAGTCAGCTGGCCCGTAAGGCCTGGACTACGGCCTTGGCGGTGCCCTCGGAAGACGCCGGGTTCTGCCCGGTGATCAAATTGCCGTCTACCACAATGTGCGGTGCCCAGTCATCGCCGCGGCTGTAACGTGCGTTGTTCTGCTTGAGCATGTCTTCCAGCAGAAACGGCACGATGTTGGTGAGCTGAACGGCGTCTTCTTCGGTATTACTGAAACCGGTGACTTCCCGGCCGCCTACGATGTTCTGATCCGGCTTGACGAACACGTTCTTGAAAACCGCCGGGGCGTGGCAAACAGCGCCAATCACCTTGTCCTGCTCGTAGGCCGTCTTGATCAGGGCGATGGACTTTTGATCCTCTGCCAGATCCCACAGCGGGCCGTGGCCACCGGGGTAGAAAATGGCATCG